>DAIDCO010000002.1:39178-81723 GCA_027309555.1 bacterium | reverse complement strand
GGGCATCGGCGTCGCAACGGGAGCCGCGAGCGGAGGTGCGGGGGTAGGCGGTGCGGGGGTCGGGCGAGCCGGGATCGGGACGAACTCACCCGGACGCCAGGTATGCGGCATCCGGAGGATCGACGGGTCCTTGAGGAACAGGTCCGCGTGACCGCAGCCGCGGCAGATGCGAGTCCCGAGCGAGAGCTCGCCGCGCGAACGCAAGGAGAGCGATCCCCCTCCGATCGAGCCGGTCTTGAGGTCGTTCACCCAGACGAAGTCGTTCGCTCCGCAGTTGGAACAGAGGGGAGGCACGGGGGCACCTTGTCGAAAGAGCAGGCAGCGCATCCGTAAAAACGATTCCCCCGAGGCCCAGGCGACCCCCCTTCGAACCGGCGGTGGGAACGCAATCCCCTTGTACGCGGCGTTCGCTACCCGGGCCGATGACCGAGAGCCGGTTCCAGCGGATCACCGTCGCCATCGACGGCTCCCCGAACGGGGCCGCGGCGCTCGACACCGCGATCGATCTCGCGCGTCATTACAGTAGCGACCTCGTGGTCCTCTCGATCGCCCCTCTCGTCCCGGTCTACGTGACCTCCGCCGAGCCGTACGTCCCGAGCACCGTGCCCGACAGCGAGCTTGCCCGGTACCGGGAGATCGTCGATGCCGCGGTCCGTCGCTCCGAAGCCGCCGGCGTGGCCAACGTCACTGGGCTCTGCGACGAGGGCGTCATCGTCGACGAGATCCTTGCCCACCTCGAGCATCACCCCACCGACCTGTTGGTGGTCGGCTCCCGAGGTCTCTCGGCGGCGCGGCGTCTCCTGATCGGGAGCGTGTCGAGTGCGGTCGTAAACCATGCACCGTGCCCGGTGCTGGTCGTGCGGCCGCCCGCTACGAAGCCGTCAGCACAATGACCCGGGTCGGGACCGGCAGCTTGTGCGAGGCCTTGCGCAGCGCCTCGCGGGCGTCGGCGAGATGGGCATCGGTGGTGTAGATCGTGAGGAGCGCCGTGCCGATCGCGGCGCGGACCGCGTGGCCCACGGGCTTACCAAAGGCCCGGCGCATGCCGGACGAGATTCGGTCCGCGCCGGCGCCCATCGCCATCTTGTGCTCACGGAGGATCTGGTGCGGGTAGCGGCGAACCTTGAGATGGAACTCGTTGGGGGCCGTCTTCTCCATCACCCGGACCGCGCTGATGCGGGCCGCCTCCAGGGCGATGTCACGCACTTGGGCAGCCTCTTCGGTGTCGAGGGTCAAGGAGAGCGGGAACTCCTGGCGCAGGTTCCCCGTGTCGAATTGGGTGATGCGGCAGTTCGGGACCCCGCCCATGTACTCTCGGCGGGTGTAGACCTGCCCCTCGACCTTGCGGTACATCCGGGCGGGTTTACGCGTCATGGGAGCGGCCGAGACGGCCCTCCCTCTAAAAGCGTTGCGCACGGCGTTCGGGACGATCTCGTCCCCGCCCTGGGCGCTCGCTTATCGCAGCGGCGGAGAGAGGGTCCGCGCCCCGTCGCGCGCGGCCCCCAGTTCGACCGTCCGGACCCCCCCGCGAGCGAGCCAATCGAGCGCGGCGGTGCGGGCGTCGGCCGAGCGGGGTAGGGCGACGAACGTCTCACCGAACATCGCTTGGAAGGCGTAGGTTCCTCGATGCCGTAACGCGCGCAGGAGGGCCCGGAGCGCGGGCGGAGCGAGTCCGACCCGGTCGGTGAACCGCTCCCCCGCAGCGAAGAACTCCTCGGGAGAGGAGCCCGGTCCGAGTCCCTCCCACACCGCCCCGGCCGCCACGATCCTCCGGAGGCTTCGCGCATCCCGCAGGACCCCGGGCGATGGGATCGGTCCCCCGACGACGCCGACGAGGATCGCACGAGAGAACGGGCGATGTACGATCCTCCCCCACGGCGGAATCCCGGGCCGACGACGGAGTTCCGTGCCCCCGCCCAGTATCGCCGCCACGCCTCCGAGGCCGCCCCCGCCGAAGAGGTCGGCGAGATGGGCCGTGGCGATCGCCCGGGCGGTGGGGAGTTCCAGCACCTCGGCCACGGCGATCGCGCTCGAGAGCGCCCCCGCGGCACTCGTCCCGAATCCCTGACCCTCGGGGAGCTCGTGACGGAGGTGCACGGTGAGGGACCCCGTCCGAGAACCGAGGAGGCGACGGACGACCTCCGTAGAGATCGGCAGCGGCGAAGAGAGGTCGCTCGTGACGCTGATCCGGCGGGGCCCCTCGGGGCGGTAGCGTGCCCGGGCCTGCACACCGAGCTCAAGGACGATCCCGGCTCCCACGGAGCCTCGACCCCGCGGATCCCGGGACTCCGGGCGAGGGAGAAAGGCGAGCGTCACATGGCCGGGTGCGAAGGCGCGGGCTTCCCGACCTGCCCAAACGACCATTTGGTCCCCCGATGCGCGTTCGAAGAACGACTACTTATAAGCGGCCATGTTGTAAGATTCTCGTCACTCCGCCTTGAACGGTCGGTTCGACAACCATGAGCGATCCGGAACCTCCCGCCACCGCCCACGACGCATTCGACCGGGTGAACTTCCTCGAGCTGCGGAACACCCAGCTCGCGGAGGCGATCAAGCGCGTCGAGAGCGAGCGGCACTACATGGAGGCCGAGATCCTCCGACTTCAGCGGGAGGTCAAGCGACTCAAGACCGAGCTCGACCGTCTGCGATATCCTCCCCTCATCGTGGGCAGCGTGCGGGACGTGCTGACGGACGGTCGTGTCATCGTGAAGTCCTCGACGGGCCCCGACTTCGTCGTGAACTCGGCCGAGACGGTCGAGCACGGCAAGATCACGGTCGGGAGCCGGGTCGCGCTGAACAAGCAGACCCTCGCCGTCATGGGCGTGCTGCCCGCGTCGCTCGACCCCCTCGTGACCGCGAGCGAGATCGTCGACAAGCCCAACGTGACCTACACGGATATCGGCGGCCTGAGCGAGCAGATCCGCGAGATCCGGGAGGCGGTCGAGTACCCGCTCCTCCGCTCCGAACTCTACAAGAAGGTCGGGGTCGACCCTCCCAAGGGCGTCCTGCTGATCGGCTCTCCCGGGACCGGGAAGACGATGATTGCCAAGGCGGTCGCCCACCACACGAACGCAACGTTCGTGCGACTGGTCGGCAGCGAGCTCGTCCAGAAGTACATTGGAGAGGGGGCCCGGCTGGTTCGCGAGCTGTTCCAACTCGCGCGGGAGAAGGCGCCCACGATCATCTTTATCGACGAGGTGGACTCGATCGGCGCGAAACGGCTCGAGGTCGCCACGAGCGGGGACCGCGAGGTTCAGCGAACCCTGATGCAGCTCCTCGCCGAGATGGACGGGTTCGAGCCGCTCGCGAACGTCAAGATCATCGCGGCGACCAACCGTCCCGACATCCTCGATGATGCGCTGCTCCGTCCCGGCCGCTTCGACCGGATCATTGAGATCCCCGTGCCGACCTACCAGGGACGGGCGGAGATCTTCCGCATTCACTCCCACGGTATGGCGATCCGAGAGACCGTCGACTTCGAGGCACTCGCGAGCCGGTGCGAGGGCGCGACCGGCGCGGACATCCGGGCCATCTGCACCGAGGCGGGCATGTGGGCGATCCGCGAAGAGCGCGAGAGCGTGACCGCGGCCGACTTCGACCGGGCGATCGAGAAGGTCGTCGGCGAGGAAGAGCTCCGCAAGGAATCGGTCACGATGTTCGCGTAGACCGCGCGCGAAGGAGAGTGCGGGTTCCCCCGCGGGGTCGGGCGTTCGGGTCCGTCGCTTACGCTTGCGCTTACGCTTACGCTTACGCCGACGCCGTCGCGACCGCCGCGCGCCCGAAGATCCTCGGTCCCGCGGGGACGGAGAGGTCGAGAAGGTACGCCGGTTCGCCGGCGAGGTAGACGACCTCGCGGTCGGCGCTCACCCGGGCCCCCCGCGCCGAAACCTCGTCGAGGACCGCCGGCACCGCCTGCAGATCAAGGCATAGGTGCAGCTGCGCTCCGGGGCCGGCGTCGCCGCGATAGTAGCGGCACCGCTCGATCGGTCCGAGGGGAAGGGACCGCCCGACACCGAGGGTTCCGTCCGGCGCCAGGACCTGTCCGCGCGAGAGTTCGTCCGCTTCCACGCCCCGCAGGGCGACCCCCACCCGTTCTCCGCTCGTCGCCTCCTTGCGGTCGACGTCGTGCACCTGGAGCGACCGGACCTCGACCTGCTTCGCGGTCGGATACAGTCGAAGCCGCTCGTGCGCGTGCAGCGTCCCACGGCGGACGAGGCCCAAGGCGACCGCGCCGACGCCTTTGACCGGGAACGAGTGGTCGACGGCCACGCGAACCGGTCCGTCTCGCGTCGGCGCGGACCAGGAATCGACCAGCTCGCGCAGGCGCGGCAGGTCGAGCGGTACCCGGGGAGCGGCCGCGAGACGCCCGCCCTTGAGGGCCCGCGCGATCTCGGGCTCGCCCACGTTCGGGCCGACGACCACCGTCGTCGGGAGCTCGGCGAGCTCGAGCACCGCGATGGTCTCGGCGATCGGTCGGGTCAGCTCCGTGACCACGAGCAGTCCGTGGTCTGCCATCGCGAGGGAGGCGAGGAGCGGCGGTAGCTTCTCCGGGAACTGGGTCGGCTCGACGAGGGTGACCGCGTGCGCGTCGTGGACTAGGTTGAACAGGGTGACGTCCGACGCGGTACCCTTCTTCCCGAGTTCCTTCGCGATGTCGGGCGCCCCGACGACGGCGACCGTGACGCTGGTCATGGACCCTTCCCCCCTCCGGCCTTCGGGGGCCGCACGGTGGGGGCGACCTCGTCGCCCACCACGTCGATCGTCACTTCGCTCCCGTCCGGGACCTTCCCGGCCAGGATCCGTGTCGTTAATGGGTCGACGACCCGGCGCTGGATCGTGCGCTTGAGCGGGCGGGCCCCGAACTCCGGCTCGAAGCCGTGGGCTGCCAGGAACGAGCGCGCGGCGGCCGTCGTGCGTAGGTGGATGCGGCGCTCCGCGAGCCGGGCTTCCACCTGGGCCATCTGAAGGTCGACAATCTCGGCGATCTCCGCCGTGCCGAGCGAGTGGAACAGCACGATCTCATCCAGGCGATTCAGGAACTCCGGACGGAAGTGGCCCCGCAGCACGGGCTCGATGATGCGACGGCGCTCCTCGTCCGTGGCGGCGCCTTCGAGCCGTTCGGATCCGAGGTTGCTCGTGAGGATTACGAGAGTGTTCCGGAAGTCGACCGTCCGGCCCTGCCCGTCGGTAAGGCGGCCGTCGTCCATCAGCTGAAGGAGCACGTTCACGACGTCGGAGTGCGCCTTCTCCACCTCGTCGAACAGGATCACGGTGTAAGGGTGGGAGCGGACCGCCTCGGTGAGCTGGCCCCCTTCCTCGTAGCCGACGTAGCCCGGCGGGGCGCCGATCAGGCGGGCCACGGTGTGCTTCTCCATGTATTCGCTCATGTCGAGGCGGACGAGCGCCTTCTCGGAGTGGAAGAGAAAGGCGGCAAGGGCCTTCGCCAGCTCGGTCTTCCCCACGCCCGTCGGCCCCAGGAACAGGAACGTTCCCATCGGCCGGTTCGGGTCACCCAGGCCGGACCGGGATCGCCGCACCGCCTTCGATACCGACGCGATCGCCTCCTCCTGCCCCACGACCCGCTCTCGCAGCGTCTCCTCCATCTTCAGCAGTCGCTCGGTCTCGCCCTGAAGCATTCGGCTCACCGGAACCCCGCTCCACTTCGAGACGACAAGCGCGACGTCCTCGTCGCTCACCTCTTCGCGAAGGAGAGGCGGGGGGGCCGATCCCGACGTCGTCCTCGTGACCGACTCGACCTTTTTCTGGAGCTCGGGCACCACCCCATAACGCAACCGGGCCGCGGTCTCGAGGTCGCCCGAGCGCTCCGCCGCCGCCTCCTCGGCCCGCGCACGGTCGAGTTCGGCGCGCAGCGCCCGCAGGCGCTCGACCTGCTCCTTCTCCTGTTTCCATCGGCTGAGGAGGGCGCTCTCGCGCTCCCGGAGGCCCGCGAGCTCCCGTTCGAGCTGCTTGAGGCGCTCGCGGCTCGCCGGGTCCGTCTCCCGCTGGAGCGCCGTACGTTCGATCTCGAGCTGGCGGATCCGCCGCGAGAGCTGGTCGAGTTCGCTCGGGCGCGAATCGAGGGTGAGGCGGACCATCGATGCGGCCTCATCGATCGCGTCGATCGCTTTGTCGGGGAGACGGCGGTCGGAAATGTACCGTGCAGAGAGCGCGGCGGCGGCGACCAGCGCCGCGTCCTGGATCCGTACTCCGTGGTGGAGCTCGTAGCGCTCCTTGAGGCCGCGGAGGATCGAAACGGTGTCCTCGACCGTGGGCTCGGTGACGACCACGGGTTGGAACCGTCGCTCGAGCGCGCCGTCCTTCTCGATGTACTTCCGGTACTCTTGAGTGGTCGTCGCCCCGATGCAGTGGAGCGTTCCTCGGGCCAGGGCGGGCTTCAGAAGGTTCGACGCGTCCAAGGCCCCCCCCTCGGTCGCCCCCGCTCGGACGAGGGTGTGGAGCTCGTCGATGAATAGGATCACGGCCCCCTCGGCCCGCTCGATCTCCTTGAGGACCGCCTTGAGCCGCTCCTCGAATTCGCCCCGGAACTTCGCTCCGGCGAGCAGCGAACCGAGGTCGAGCGCGATGAGGCGCTTCTCGCGCAGCGCGTCGGGGACGTCGCGCGTCGCGATCCGCAACGCTAGTCCCTCGACGACCGCCGTCTTGCCAACTCCCGGGTCCCCGATCAGGACCGGGTTGTTCTTCGTACGTCGCGAGAGGATCTGGACGACTCGGCGGATTTCGTCGTCTCGGCCGATCACGGGATCGAGCTTACGCTCGCGCGCGAGGGCGGTCAGGTCCTTCCCGTACTTCTCGAGCGCTTGGTACTGGGCCTCCTCGCCTCGGCTCTCGACCGGTCGCTGCGCTCCCCGCATCTGCTCGAGGGCGCTCTCGACCGCGGCCCGTCGTACGCCGAACTCCTCGAGCAGGTCGCGCGCCGTTGAGGGGACCGAGAGAAGTCCGAGCAGGAGCTGGTCAACGCTCGTGTAACGGTCCTTGCGCTTCGCAGCGGCCTCCTCCGCGGAGTCGATGACCTGGGAGAGCGGGCGGGAGATGTACTGGTCCGAGGGAGCCACATGGTCAGCGGTCGGTCGCTCGTTAAGGTGCGTCTCGAGGCGCGCGTGCAGGTCGGCGATCGGGACGTGAAGGGCGCCGAGCAGTGCCGTTGCCGAGCCGTCGACCGCATCGAGCATCCCCGCGAGGAGGTGCTCGGGCTCGACGGAGGGGTGTCGCAGTTCGCTCGCCCGCTGGAACGCCCGTTCCACGGCAGTGCGGGCGGCGTCGGTGAGCCGCTCGAGGTGCATGCGGACGCGTAATCCGGGCGAGGCGATTTAAGCGCACCACCCGTACCTCGGGTTCGTGGCCGACCTTTCCGTCCGGCTCGCCGGGCTCGTCCTGCGCAATCCGTTCCTTCTCGCCTCGGGGATCTGGGGGGAGAGCGGCGATTCACTGAGCGGAGCCTGGTCGGCCGGCGCCGGCGGGGTGATCACGAAGTCGATCGGGACGGCCCCGCGGCCGGGCTACCCGAACCCCACGGTCGAGACCTACGAGCGTTGGGGGCTCCTCAACGCGATGGGGCTGCCGAACCCCGGCATCGACGAGTACCCCCGAGAGATCGAGGTCGCCCGCCGGGCTGGCGCGCCCGTCGTGGGCTCCGTATTCGCCGGCGACGCGGCGGAGTTCGCCCGCCTCGCCCGGAGGATCGCCGCGACGGGCGTGGTCGCCGTCGAGCTCAATCTGAGCTGCCCGCATGCCGAGGGGTTCGGCACCGAGGTCGGCAGCGAGCCCGAGGATGTGGAACGGATCGTTCGCGCGGTCGTCGCCGAGGTCCGGCTCCCCGTGATCGCGAAGATCACGCCCAACACGTCCGACCCCGCCGGGCTCGCCGCCGCAGCCGAGCAGGGGGGTGCGGCGGCGGTGAGCGCGATCAATACGCTCCGGGCCCTCGCGATCGATGTCCATCTACGTCGGCCGGTGCTCTCGCACGGCCTCGGCGGGTTGAGCGGACCGGCGATCAAGCCGGTCGGTCTCGCTTGTGTCTGGCAGATCTTCGAAGCAGTCTCGATACCGGTCGTCGGGATCGGAGGCATCCGCACCGGTCGGGACGCGCTCGAGTACGTGATGGCGGGCGCGCGCGCGGTGGAGATAGGTACCGCCGTGGCGTTCGACGGGATCGGGGTCTTCGAGCGATTGAACCGGGAGCTCTCCGCGCTGCTCGACGAGATCGGATACGCTCGCCTCGAGGAAGCCGTCGGCGCGGCCCATACGAAGCTCTGAGCGCGGCGAACCCGACCGAGGACCGAGAGGGGCTATATCGCGGTCCTGCTAGACACGCGCGTGCGCACGATCGTCCGGGTAACCGAGCGCGTCCAAGAGACGCCGTCCACTGTTACGCTCCGGTTCCCGTACCCCCCTTCGGCGGCACCGGGCCAGTTCGTGATGGTCTGGATCCCGGGGGATGACGAAATCCCCATGTCGCTCTCGTACACTCAGGGAGTTTCGAAGGGGATCACCGTCAAGGTGATGGGCGAGACGAGCCGGCACGTCCAAGCGATCGAGCCGGGGGCTTCTCTCGGAATCCGGGGACCGTACGGGAACCACTTCGACGTGCGGGCCCGACGAGTTCTCGTGGTGGGAGGGGGGTCGGGCGCCGCGGTGCTCGCTCCGGCTGCCGCGGAGGCCCGAACCTTCGGGGCCGAGCTCGTGGTAGCGCTCGGTGCGATCCGGGCGGACGAACTGCTCTTCCGCGAGCGGTTCCGCTCCCTCGGCGCCCGCGTCCGGGTCGCCACCGACGACGGGTCGGAGGGGCACGCGGGGTACGTCACCGCCGTCGCCGAGGACGAGCTTGCCCGCCACCGGTTCGATGCCGTGTGGACCTGCGGTCCCGAGGTGATGATGCGGAAGGTGCTCGCCGCGGCCGAAGCGCACGGCGTCCCCCTGTTCGGGTCGATGGAACGGCACATGAAGTGTGCCCTCGGGATGTGCGACGCGTGCGCCTTTGGTTCCTACCACGTCTGCTCGGACGGACCGGTGTTCCCGGCGGATCGGCTGAAGGCAACGGCGGATTTTGGCCGGTTCCACCGGGACCCTTCGGGACGCCGCGTGCCGTTCTAGGCGCACTCGGCGGAACGGCCAGCGAAGTTCGTCACGTGCCGAGAGTCCGCGCCCTGCCACCATCTTTATGGGCCGCGTCCTCTACGAGGCCGCGAGGTCGCCCGTGAAGGTCATCGTGGTGAGCGGAGGAGTGATTTCGGGCCTCGGCAAGGGAATCACCACCTCCTCGCTCGGTCGCCTGTTGAAGGCCCGCGGGATTCCCGTCACGATCCTCAAGATCGACCCGTACCTCAATGTCGATGCGGGAACGATGAACCCGTACCAGCACGGTGAGGTCTTCGTGCTGGACGACGGCACCGAGGCAGACCTCGACCTCGGGAATTACGAACGGTTCCTCGGCCAGAGCCTGGGCGGCGTTCACAACCTGACGACGGGAAAGATCTACCGCGCGGTAATCGAGAAGGAGCGCCGCGGGGACTACCTCGGCAACACGGTCCAGATCATCCCGCATGTGACCGGCGAGATCAAGCGGACGATCCGGGAGGTCTGCCAAGCCGCCGGCGCCGACGTGATTCTCGTCGAAGTGGGCGGAACTGTCGGCGACATCGAGTCGATGCCGTTCCTCGAGGCCCTGCGCGAGCTTTCCTACGAGCTCGGAGAGGGCCATATGGCGTTCGTCCACACCACGCTCGTCCCGGTGGTCGGCCCCGTTGGGGAGGCCAAGACGAAACCGACTCAGCACTCGGTCCGTGAACTTCGGGCCATCGGGATTCGACCGAACCTGATCATCGCGCGGGGGCCCGCACCGCTCTCCCCGGACATCAAAGCAAAGATCTCGTTGTTCTGCGACGTGACGCCGGAGGCGGTCATCTCCGTCCCCGACCAGTCGACCATCTACGAGGTCCCGCTCGTCCTCGAGGCCCAGGGCGTGGGCTCCCTGCTCACTCGCATCCTGGGACTTCCCGACCGGCCCCCCGACTACACCGCCTGGAAGGAATTCCTCGCTACGTACCGACGAGGGACGCGGGCGATCGAGGTGGCCATCGTCGGAAAATACACCGAGCTCCGCGACGCGTATCTCTCGCACTCGGAAGCGTTCCACCACTGTCAGGGTCACCTCGGGGTCGACATCCGCCTCCAGTGGTACGACTCGGAGGACATTCCACGGAATCCTTCGCTGCTCGCCCGCCTCGAGCGCTCCGATGCGGTCCTCGTGCCGGGCGGCTTCGGGGCGCGGGGGGTCGAAGGAAAGGTCCGGGCGATCGGAATCGCCCGAACGGAAGGGATCCCGTTCCTCGGAGTATGCTACGGCTTCCAGATTGCGGCCGTAGAGTTTGCGCGGAATGCGCTCGGGCTTCCGCAGGCGAACTCGATCGAAATCGACCCCGAGACCCCCGATCCCGTGGTCTGCCTCCTCGAGGAGCAGAAGACTGTCGGCGACCTCGGCGGAACGATGCGTCTCGGGGCGCAGCGCGTGGTCCTGACCGCGGGTTCGCGGGTCGCCGAGATCTACGGAACGACCGAGATATGGGAGCGCCATCGCCACCGGTACGAAATCAACCCCAAGTACCTCGGCCGCTTCCGCGCGGCGGGCCTCGTGGACACGGGCACCTCAGTGGACGGTCGGGTCGAGGTCCTCGAGGCCCCCGCCCACCCGTTCTTCCTCGGCGTTCAGTACCACCCCGAATTCCTTTCCCGGCCCGAGTCGCCCCACCCGCTGTACCTCGCCCTCGTGCGGGCGGCGCTCGCCCGAAAGGAGGTCGCGAGCCCTGTCGGAGCCCCGTCGGCTCTCGCGTGAGCTCCGGGAACTGGACGGCCAGGTCGTCCGGATCGCGGGCCACCTCGAAGACTACCGCGCCCTCGGCGGGGTCGCCTTCGCGATCGTACGGGACGGGCGCGGCACGACGCAGGTCACCCTGAAGAAGGGGGCGGCGGACCCGGCGCTCTTCGCTCTCTTCGCGGGGCTCCCCCGAGAGTCGGTCGTCGAGGTCGAAGGCACGGTACGGCGCTCGGAGAAGGCCCAGCGGGGCGTCGAGCTCCATCCGTCCCGGGTCACGGTCGTCGCTCGGGCCGAGGTTCCGCTGCCGCTCGGCGTCGTCGACAAGGTCAGCGCCGACCTTGACACCCGCCTCAACCACCGTGTCCTCGATCTCCGGAAGCCCGCCGTCCGCGCGATCTTCGAGCTGCGGACGAGCGTCCTCGCCGGATTCCGGGCCGCCTTCCTGCGCCGCGGCTTCCTCGAGGTGGAGACCCCCAAGATCCTGCGCCAGGGTGCCGAGGGCGGCGCCACGCTCTTCCCGGTCGAATACTTCGAAACGCGGGCCTATTTGGCCCAGAGTCCGCAGCTCTACAAGCAAATGCTCATCGGCGCGGGCTTCGAGCGGGTTTTCGAGATCGCGCCGGCTTTCCGCGCCGAGCCGTCGGACACCGTCCGCCACCTCACCGAGTTTACCAGCCTCGACGCCGAGGTCGGTTACATCGATGGAGCGGAAGACCTTCGTCGGTTGGTCGAGGAGCTCCTCACCGACACGCTCTCCTTTGTCCGGCAGGACCTTGCCGAACGGGAGAACCCGCTCGCCCCGGGGATCCCCGAACCGAAACCGCCGTTTCCCCGGATCCCATTCGCTCGTTGCGAGGAGTGGCTCGGACGCGCCGGGGCCGAGCAGGACCTCGGGACGGAGGATGAGAGGGCCATCGGCGAGCGCGCGATCCGGGAGTTCGGTTCGTCGTTCTACTTCCTGATCGATTTCCCGACCGCGGTCAAGTCGCACACGTTTTACGCCCAGCGGCAGGAGGCCGACCCCCGCCTGACCGGGTACTTCGACCTCGACTACCGCGGCCTCGAGATCATGAGTGGCGGCCCCCGCGAGCACCGCTTCGACCGGCTCGTAGAGAACCTCCGGACCGCCGGGCTCGACCCCGCTGGCTTCCCGAGCTACCTCGAGGCCTTCCGTTTCGGGATCCCGCCCCACGGAGGATGGGCGATCGGCATCGACCGCCTCGTCCAGGTCCTGGCAGGGCTCTCCAATATACGGGAGGCCCGCCTCTTCCCCCGCGACCGCTACCGGCTCGACCCGTAACGGACCGTTTGACATGGTCGCTGTAAAGAGGACCCTGCCCGCGCCGCCCGAGCTTCAGAGCCGCTGGGCGGCCGTTCTCGAAGAGGCCGGGCTGCGGCCCAAGATCCTCGAACTACACGACCGCTTTCCCGAAGAGCGCGCGCTCGAGGTCCCGTTCGCCGCGATCGATGGCGCCGACACTGCCCTCGCGGACCTCCTGCTCGAGCGGCCCGAGGACGTGCTCGACGCCGGGCTCCGCGCCATGCGCGAGCTCCTTCCGGTCGCCGGGCCCGAGGCGGAAGGGCTGCGCATCCGCGTGGTGGGCCTACCGGGTACCGGCCGCCGATCGATTCGCGCCATCCGGGAACCCGACCTCAATCGCTTCATCGCCCTCGACGGGATCGTGCGCCGGGTGAGCGATGTGCGGCCCCAGATTCGCGACGCGGTCTTCGAGTGCGTCGCCTGTCGCACGAAGTTCCACGAGCCGCAGGACGAAGCCTCGCTCGTCTTTCGCGAGCCCCTCGAGTGTCCGGAGTCCCAGGGGGGGTGCGGGAAGACTCAAGGGCGGACCCGGTTCCGACTGGTCGCGGAGGAATCGACGTATGTCGACGCACAGCGGATCGAGATCCAAGAGCACCCGGAGCAGCTCCGCCACGGAGCCCATCCGCAAGGGCTTTCGGTCCTCCTGACCGAGGACCTCACGGGCAGGGTGTTGCCCGGGAACCGGATCATCCTCAACGGGATCCTGAAGAGCTTCCAGCGCGCGAGCGCCTCGCGGGGCGGCGTGGTGCGCAACACGACGTTTGACCTGATGGTCCTCGGCAACTCCTTCGAGACGAAGGAGCGCGAATACGACGAGATCGAGATCTCGCCCGAGGACCTCGCGCTCATCGAGCAGTTCCGCGGGGACCCGACGGTCGTCGACAAGATCGTACTCTCCCTGGCGCCGACCATCAAGGGAATGGAGGAGGAGAAGGAGGCGATCGCCCTCCAGCTCTTCGGCGGTGTCGAGAAACGCCACTCGGACGGCGTGCGCGTCCGCGGCGACATCCACGTCCTGATCGTGGGCGACCCCGGCACCGCCAAGAGCCAATTGCTCCGCTATATCGCGGACGTCGCCCCTCGCGGCATTTACACGAGCGGCAAGGGCGCGACGGCCGCCGGCCTGACCGCCGCCGCCGTGAAAGACGACTTCGCCGGGGGCCGGTGGGTGCTCGAGGCCGGGATGCTCGTGCTGGCCGACGGAGGGATGGCGATCATCGACGAGCTCGACAAGATGAGTCCGGAGGATCGTTCGGCGATGCATGAGGCACTCGAGCAGCAGACCGTATCGATTGCGAAAGCGGGGATCACCTCGACGCTCAATGCGCGGTGTCCCGTGCTCGCCGCCGCGAACCCGAAGTGGGGCCGCTTCACGAACGACCGGACGATCGCGGAGCAGCTGGACCTGCCCCCGACGCTCCTCTCTCGGTTCGACGTGATCTTCTCGATCAAGGACCTCCCGAACCAGGAGCGGGACCGAAGTCTCGCGAACCGCATCCTCGCCTCTCACCGGGACATCGGTGCGGAGAATCGCGGCGAGCCGAACCGGTCCGGCGCGGGGTCCGCTCCCTTCTCCCCCGACCTGCTGAAGAAGTACATCGCGTACGCCCGGCAGAACCTCAAGCCCTCCCTCTCCCAGGAGGCGCTCGACGAGCTCGAGAACTACTACGTCCACGTTCGTAAGCAAGGCGAGGAACCGAATGCCCCCGTGCCGATCACCGCCCGCCAGCTCGAGGCGCTCGTCCGGCTGAGCGAAGCGGCCGCGCGCGCTCGCCTCTCGAACGAGGTCCAGGTCGAGGACTCGCGCCGGGCCATCCACATCGTCGAGACGTTCCTGCGCCGCGTATCGATGACCGACGAGGGTAAACTCGACATCGACCTGACCCAATCCGGCGTCAGCCACAGCCAACGCGAGCGGCTCGACATCGTGATGCGGATCATGCGCGAGCTCCAGGAGGAGCACGGCGGCTTCTTTGCGATCGAGCAGTTCCGAGAAGCGGCCGAGAAGGCCGGGATCCCGATCCCTAAGGCGGAGGCGCTCCTTCAGTCCCTGCGCAACCAGGGAGAGATTATCGAGGCCCGGCCGAACCAACTCCAGCTCATCCGGTTCTAGCGCTCGGTCCCCGGCAGGCGATTTAACCTCCGCGCATCCTTCGTGCGCGGGGGACGCGGAGACATGGCCGAGGATGGGTTCGTGATGCGGGTCCACCGGGTCCGGACCGAGTTCGTGGTCGCCGTGTGCGACGCAGAATTGATCGGCCGCGACCTTCCGGTCGGGGAGGCCGGGCGGACGGTGCGCATCTCCCCGCAGTTCTACGGGGAACGTCGGGTCACCCGCGAAGAGGTGCTCTGGGCGCTCGAGCGTGCCACGATCGCGAACCTGCTCGGAGAGCGGGTGCTGAAGCTGGCCGAGCAGGGGGGCTATATCGTCCCGGGAAGCGCGGGGGAGCTCGGCGGAGTCCCGCACGCCGAGATCTTCGCGCTGGTCGGCTGAGCACGGGGGCTTCGAGATGGAAGCGGCGGAGTTCTGTGTCCTCTGTGGCGCGACCGACCGACCGCTCGTCGAGGGGGTCTGCGCGTCGTGCGCGGCCGACCGGACCGTCCTCGTCTCGGCGTGTCGCCAGGGATCCGTCACGATCTGTCCCCACTGCGCGGCGCGCGAGGTGCGCGGTCATTGGGAGCGCGCGGGCGCCAGCCGCGTCCTAACGGCCGAGGACCTCGCTCCGTTCCTCGAGATCCATCCCGAGGTAGGGGTCCGGCGCACCCAATGGGACGAGGTCGCTGCCACCGCCAACCAGCGGGAGCTCGTCGGTCGGTTCCACGTCGCCTTTCGCGGGGTCCTGCGTGACGTCGAGATCCCGCTCACGGTGCGGATCGTTTCGCATAGCTGCCCCGATTGCAGTCGCAAGAGCGGCCGGTACTACACCGCGATCCTCCAGCTGCGGGGCCCGGCCGACGATCGGGGCGAGAAGGCCCCGGCCCTGCGGGCCCGACTCGACCGGATCTGGACGGAGCTCGTGCGCGAGGCCCGTGCGGACTGGCGGAACGCCCTCTCCTGGCGGGAAGAGCTCCCCGAGGGATGGGACTGCTACTTCACCGAGACGTTGCCGGCGCGGTCGTTCGCGAAGTTCGCGAAGCAGCGGTACGGGATCCCGATGAAGGAGTCGGCGAGCCTCTTCGGGCGAAAGAACGGCCAAGAGGTCTACCGGGTCACGTTCTGCCTGCGCTTTCCCCGCGACCGGGACGGTTCCGCGGCCCGAGCCGAGGACTCCCGCTAGCGACAGTGGAACAATATCCTTAATAAGCGACCCATCGGTCGAGGCGCTCGGACGCGAGGCGCGACTCCATGATGAAGAAAAGCGGAATTCTCCGGCGACACCACGGTTCGGACACGTTGGAAGAGGGGTCGTTCCTCGACCTGGGCACGATGCAGTTCGAGGACGAGGCCGGCGCGCTGGCGGGGACGAAGGGGACGGTCCGTCTCGCCGAGATCCTGCGCTTCGAGGACCTCCACCAGGTCACGAAGCTCGCATACCAAGGCGACATCGTCCTCCTCGACTACACGTCGATCGCCAACGACCAGATGGCCGTGAAGCGAATGAGCATGGACCTCAAGAACGTCGCGAAGGACACGGGCGGTGACGTCGCCGGGATCGCGAAGAATCTCTTGGCGATCACACCGGCCGGGATCCGGATCGATCGTCAGAAGATTCGGCCGTCGTTCTAGTGCCGCCGGGCCCATGAAGGTCCAGGTCGACCGTCGAGACGGATTGACCGTCGCCGCGGACGCGGTGGTGTGCGGGGTCTTCGAGCGCTCCGAGAAGGACGACTCGTTCCCCCGGGGGCTGGCCCGTGAGGACGAGGCGACGAAGGGCCTCGTGCGGGCCGCATGGGAGAAGAGAGAGATCCGGGGTAAGTCGAAGGAGCTCACGGTCTTCCATCGCCCCGACCGACGGAGTCGCATCGTGCTGATCGGTCTCGGGTTGCGCGCAAAGTTCGGCCCCGACACGGTGCGGCGTGCCGCGGCGTCGGTCGTGCGGGGGTTGCGCGCGAAAGGGGTGCGGACCCTCGCTTTTCGGCTCCCCTCCTTCGTGGCGGACCTGACCCCCGCGGAGTCGGCCGCACGCGCCCTCACGGACGGGGCGGTGCTCGGAGCCTACGAGTTCGTGAAATACAAGACCACGACCGAAGGCACCGTAGAGGAGGTTTCGATCCAGCTTGGCGAAGAGCTCGCGCGCGACGAAGCGGGGCTCAAGAAGGCGGTCGCCGAGGAGATCTCGATCGCCGACACCGTCGTCTGGACCCGGGACATCGCGAACCTGCCGGCAGATACCGCGACGCCCGAGCGGCTAGCGGAAGAGGCTCGGGCGCTGGGGAAGGAACTTGGACTCAAGGTCACGGTGTTCGACGAGCAGAAGCTCGCCGAAATGCACTGTGGCGGCCTCTTGGCCGTCGGGGGAGGGTCCGTCCATCCTCCCCGCCTGATCGTGGTCGAGTACTCGGGCGGCTCGAAGCGCGGACGGACGGTCGCGGTCGTCGGGAAGGGGATCACGTTCGACTCCGGCGGGATTTCGATCAAACCCGCCCTGAACATGGCCCACATGAAGTTCGACAAGTCCGGCGCGGTCGCGGTCCTGGGGATCCTCCGCGCGGCGGCAACGCTCAAGGTGCCCCCTCGCGTGATCGGGGTCCTTTGCTGCGCGGAGAACCTCCCCGGAGGCTCGGCCTACCGCCCGGGGGACGTCGTCAAGGCCTTCGGCGGCAAGACGATCGAGGTCCTCAACACCGATGCCGAGGGGCGCGTCGTACTCGCCGACGGCCTCGCCTACGCGGTCCAGCAATACCGACCCGACGAGGTCATCGACCTCGCTACGCTCACCGGGGCGGAGGTCGTCGCCCTGGGGGACGACACCGCGGGCATGGTCGCGACGGACGACCGGCTGGCCGAGGGACTGCTGGCCGCGGCGGCCACCACGGGAGAGCCGTTATGGCGCATGCCGCTGACCGACTATCACCGCGAGCTGGTGAAGAGCGATCTCGGTGACGTGAAGAACTCTACCGAGATTCCGACGGCCGGGATGCTCACCGCGGCGGCGTTCCTCGAGGCGTTCGTCGGAAACACGCCCTGGGCCCACCTCGACATCGCGGGCCCGGCCTATACATCGCTTACGACGTACAAGTACCAGCCGTCGTACCAGAACCTCGGCGCGACGGCGTTCGGCGTCCGGCTCGTGAGCCGGTACCTGATGGACCTCGGGCGCCCGTAACCGCGGCCGGTGTCGGTCGCTCTCCGTCCGCCCTCGCTCGGGGTCACGCCGCGACGATCTGCACGCTCTCTCCGCCGTGGCGGGTCGCCCGCGGCCGGACTTCACAGAACAGGGGCGTGTGGTAGCCGCCCCCCGTGATCAGAGCGACCCCGACGGGAAGTGACTGGATCATTTCGGTCATTCCCGCCGTCAGCCCCTCGATCGACTGGGCGATCGCCTTCAGGTCGAGCGGATTCGTTACTTGGAGGATCAGCTGCGTGTTGCATTGGGACAGGACGCTCTTGTCGATCCGGGCGGCCCGCTGGGTCACGACGCAGAGCCCGAGGCCGAACTTGCGCCCCTCGCTCGCGATGTTCTTGAGCACCCGGGAGCACGTCGCGGTTCCCTGCTGCGGCGCGAAGTTGTGGGCCTCCTCGATCACGAGGAAGAGCGGCGGGATCTTGTCCTTCTTGCGATTCTCGAAGAGCGTGAGGGCGATTCGTGCGACCACGAGTTCCTGGACATCGGGCGCGACGCCCCGCAGGTTGATGAGGGTCGCCTCGCCCCTCTTCACGAGGTCGTTGAGGCTCGTGCCGACCGGGCCGAGGAGCTTGGTCTGCTCCACGTACTCCAGCCGCTCGTGCAGTGTTTCGGCGACGATACCTTCGCCGGCCTCCGCCGCGCGGACGAGGTCGTGGACCGAGTAGTCCGCGTTCGAGGTCGCAACCCGCTCGATAAGCTGCTTCAGCGGCGCCAGGAACGTCTTCACGTTCGTCAGGCCCATGAAGACGAGCAGGTCGCGGGGATCGATGTGGCGCAACGAAAACGTCAGGGGTTTCGCGCTCGGGTTCAGGGTGGCGTCGGGCGAGTACTCCTGCACCTGACGGCCGAAGCCCTGCGACTCGACCCCGAAGCGAGCGTGCACGCCGTTCTTCTCCGCCGCGAACCTCAGCGAGCCGTACTCCCCGTGCGGGTCGATGATGACGCAGGTCACCCGGTGGCGCAGGAGCTCCTCGATGAGGACCCCGAGGAGGTAGCTCTTCCCTCCCCCCGTCTTCGCGAGGACGCTCACGTGCCGCTGCACGAGCTGGTTAATGTCGAGCTCGACCCGGAGCGCGTGGTTACGCAGCAGTCCTACGTACGCGCCGCTGTTCGCGTGGTGCTTGAGCCCGAGCACCTCCGCGATGAGCGGCTCCTCGGCGCGAAAGACGTGGGCGCCGGGGCGGAACGGGATCGTCGGGAGCTTCACGAGGCCTTGGCCGTCCCGGTAACCGATGATCCGCGCGATCCCGAGCAGGTTCTCGTGGATCGGGGTCTCCGCCGCCCCCCCGGTGGCTCCGGCGCGCTCGAGGTCGAAGTCGCTCTTCCGCTTGAGGTCGTCCAGTTGGCAGAGGACCCTCCCGTGCGCCTCGTCCTCGACAGCGAGGTAGTCGCCCCGCTCGACCGGTCGGGCCAAGTTGAGCTGGAACTGTCCCAGCCCGACGTCGCCGAAGATCCGGCCGACCTCTTCCACGGCGCGATTCATCGGGGACGCGGCATATTAGCGTGACGTGGCAGGCGAAAGCCTCCGGCGCGGTCCGTCGGAAGCCTTTATATCGAGCGCATTTGTCAAACCGCTCCCCGACCGGGAGCTTTCCCGGCGTTGGGCGGGGACCGCTTGAGCGACGCGACCGAGGAACTTGAAAAGCGACGCGCGGAGTCGAACGGGCGCGCCGACGAGGCGCGAGCTCGCCGCGACCGGCTGAACGCCGAGGCCCGGGCCACGGCCGAACAGCGCTCCCGCATCCTCGACGAGCTCCACGACAAGAGCGCCGAGGCCCAGGAGCACCGCCGACAGCGCGACGCGCTGAACAGCCAGGTCCGCGAGGAGAAGCGGCTGCGCGAGGAGTGGAACGGCAAGCTTCAGGAGCTGGGCGACAAGGTCCAAGAGCTCAAGCGTGCCCGCACGCCTCGGCCGGGAGCGGTCCCGACCTGGCGGCTCCGCAAGGAGCTCAAGGAGCTCGAGTTCCGCCATATGACGACCGCCCTTACGGGCGATCAGGAGAAGCGCCTCATCGAAGAGATGAAGCGGCTCGAGGCGGCGATTCGGGAGCAGGACGAGCAACTGCGCCAGGACCCCGAGGTCGAGCAGACGATGACCGCGTTCGCCACGGCCCGAGACGAGGCGGAGAAGCATCACGCCGCGGTCGGTCACTCCGCCGAGGAGGCCCAGCGCGAACACGAGGCGATGGTCGCTCTCTACGAATCGGTCGACGAGCTACGCCGTCAGGCCGACGAAGTGCAGGCGAAGCTCCTCGAGGTCAAGGCGCAGGCCGACGAGGCCCACCGGCAACACATCGCTTCGATCGAGGAGGTCCGGGACATCGAGAAGCTCCTCTACGCTGCGCGAGGCGGTCGAGCCCCGCCCTCCTGGGGCGAGGTCGAGCCCCCCCGCGAGGAGGACTTCCTCGCCCGCCTGAAGAAGGGCGAGAAGGTCTCGACCGAGGATCTCCTGGAGCTCCAGAAGAGCGGGCGCGGTTAGTCCGTCCGAGGGTCCGTGACGTTGCGATACGGCGCAGGCGAGGTCGACGCGGTCCTCTTCGACCTCGACGACGTGCTGGTCCCGTTCCACACTCCCAGCCTATGGCAGTGGGCGTGGCACCCCCAGGGTCCACTCCTCGGCGAGCGGCGGGTGCGGGCCGCGGTACGACGCTCGCTCAAGCTCTGGGACCGCCGCCGCTGGCAGGGTCTGACGGGCCGGGCCCCTCCCGCCGACCTTCCCGCCTTCCGCGAGCATCTCGCCCACACGCTCTGGGCGATCTCGGGCCACCCCCTTCCGGTTCCCGAGACGGACGCCGTGGTCCGGCGGATCCTGCGGCCCGCCGGTGAGGTCGAGCGATACCCGGATGTCGCTCCCGCGCTCGCCCGCCTCGCCGGCCAAGGGGTCCGCGTGGGGATCGTCACTCCCTTACCGGCGGAATCGGCCCGCTGGCTGCTCCACCGCACGGGACTCGACGGAGACATTCTCCTCGGGACGGGCGACCCGGACGGCCCGACCGTGCCCGACCGTGCGGCGTTCCGAAGCGCGGCCGAGCGGCTCGGCGCGCCCCCGGAGCGCGTCGCGTTCGTCGGCGACCTCTTCTGGAGCGATGTGCGCGCGGCCGCGCGCGCGGGGCTCGCGGCCGTCCTCCTCGACCGGCATGAGGGCTGGCCCAAGGTCCAGGCAGGGCGGATGATCACGCTCGATGCCCTCGAGACGACGCTCGCCGAGGGGCGCGCGGCGTCCGGAGAGGAAGAAGCCGACGGTAGCTGACGCGACCGTTCGACTGAATACATATATACCCTGTCCGGCGGTGCCCGCCGCGTCATGCGGTCGGTCAAGATCGACCAGGCGGAGCTCCGGCAGATCAAGGAGCTCTACGAAGGGGTGATGTCCCACGCCTGTCACGGTCTCTTCTTCAAGGAGGGCTCCGTGATCGGCTCCGGCATGGCCGAGGAGGCCCTCGCGGACCGGGCGCACTTCTTCGAGAAGGTCGGCCACCTCCTCCACGAACGGGGCTGGGTCGAGGCGGTCACCTTCGGGGACCACGAGGTTGTCGCCAAGGGGTCGATCGAGGTCGCTCCGAGCGACATCCCGACGTGCCACCGATTGCGGGGAATGCTCCGCGAGTTCTACGAACGTTTTAAGGGGGGACGCGTTAAGTGTACCGAAGAGATGTGTGCCAGCACGGGCCACCCCGAATGTCGCTTCCGCATCGAAGAGCTGTAGGTAGGTCCGCGGCACGATGATGGCAACCGGGAACGTGGGGGCAGTCGTCAAGGACCTCAAGACACGGATCGGGGGCATCGCCACCGCCCTCGTCTCGCGCGACGGGCTCGTCCTGTACGCGGACGTGCCGGCCGGCGTCTACACGGAGACGTTCGCGATCATGTGCGCCACGATCCTCGGTGCCGCCGCGACCGCGAACACCGAGCTCAACCGGTCCCCGCCCGAGCGGATCGTCATCGAAGGCAACGACTCGAAGACGCTCATCGTCGGGAGCGGGAAGAAGGCGCTCCTCGTGGCCGTGGTCGACCAGGCGGCGGACCTGACGAAGGTCCTCACTGAGGTCGTGAAGGTCGCCGAGCTGCTGAAGGCGAACTAGTCGTATCGGCGACCCTCGCGTGTCCCGGTCCGTCGACCGGTGCGCTACCGAGCGGTCGTTCCCGGTGGGCCCGGGTCCGGTCCGTTCGTGAGGCGATGGCCCGCGGCCGCCGCCACTCGGGCGCCGTAGCCGGCGAATGCCGCGGCGAGCCGAGCCCAGGCGATCGGACCGCGCTGGCCGGAGATGAGCCGGCGCACCCGGTACCGTCCCCAGAGGCTCCCGTGCTTCTCGGTGAGCTGCTTGCGGCCGTAGCCGTTCCAGAAGGCCTGGTAGAGGAACCGAAGGAACGTGGTCCGACCGTGGTGGTAAATGACCGCGTCGGAACGGAACCGGATCGACGCCCCCGCACGGACCGCTCGTAGGTTGAGGTCGATGTCCTCGGCCGTGATGAACCGGGGGTCGAACCCTCCGAGCTGCTCGAAGAGGGAACGGCGGTAGGCGAGGTTGCACGAGGGGTACGTCACGTCGTATCCGCTCTGGAACAGCTCCACTCGCTCGAGCCGTCCGTAGCGCGGCTTCCCGACGATCACCGTGCGCCCGGCAACGACGGGCGCGGTCGCCAGAGCGTCGCGGAGACCGGCCAGCCAGCTCGGATCGGCGTAGCAGTCGCCGTCCGTGAACGCGACGAACTCCCCCCTCGCGGCGCGCACGCCGGTGTTGCGGCCGACACCACGCGACCCCGGCCGACGAAGGACACGGAAGATTCCCGGATAGCGCGCAGCGTACGCCCGTGCGATCTCGAACGTGTGGTCGCGGCTCTCGGCGTCGACGACCACGACCTCGAAGGGAGCCTCCTGGGCCCGGAGGCTGTCGAGCAGCTGGCCGAGGTGGGTCTCCTCGTTGCGAACGGTGATAACGACCGAGATCAGCGCGCGGCCGGCCGGCTCACTTCCCAATGTCCATCACGACGACGTCCTTCACCGCGCGCATGCTCTTGAAGGGCAGCACGAGCCGGCCCGTCGCGTCGCTCTGGAAGAGGCGTTGTTCCACATCCTCGCTCGGGGTGACGAGGACGTGGGCGATCCCGCCGGTGAGCGTGTCGACGACGAAGTTGTCGATCATTCCGAGGATCTGTCCGTCATTCGTCATCACGGTCTTGCCTCGGAGCTCAGTGAGGAACTTGCGCATGGGGAGGGCCTCGGGGCGCGAATGGCGGGGGGGCGTATTTAACCGTTGGTGAGTACCGGCACCGGTCCGGTCCCGCCGACGACCGCCGGTGGACACGCGCCCGGGCGCGGAGCTTCTCGGGGCGGCAACGCTTATATCGGGTACCCGGGTCGGAGGCGTCCCGCCCATGGCCCGTACTGTTCGAAAGCAGAACACCGAGCTCGTCCGCCTTCTCGGAGAGCTGCGTCGCACGGCCCGCGCGCAGCACGCCCCGATCTGGGCGTCCGTCGCCGACCGGCTCGAGCGGGCCCGCCACCAGGGATCGCCCGTGAACGTCGGCCACCTCGACCGACTGACGGAGGCCGAGGAGACCGTGGTGGTGCCGGGGAAGCTCCTCGCCGACGGGCCCCTCACGAAGCGCCTCACGGTCGCCGCGTTTTCCTTCTCGGCCGAGGCGAGGTCGAAGATCCACGCCGCCGGCGGCGCCGCGCTCTCCCTTCACGACCTTCTCAAGTCCCGGCCGGACGGGGCGGGGGTGCGCCTCCTTGCCTGACGCGAACCCGGTGCCGAGCCCGACGGTCATCGACGCGAGCGGCCTCGTGGTCGGTCGCGCGGCGAGCCTGATCGCGCAGCGCCTTCTTCACGGCGAGTCGATCGTGGTCGTGAACGCCGAGAAGGCCGTGGTGACCGGGAACCGCTCGCAGGTCATTGCCCACTATACGGCGGAACGAGCGCGCGGCTCGAAGCGCACGGGTCCTCACTACCCGCGCTACCCCGACCGCATCTTCCGCCGATCGGTGCGCGGCATGCTCCCCCACCTCAAGGCTCGGGGCAAGCTCGCGTTCGACCGCCTCGAAGTTCACATCGGAGTTCCTCCGGCGTACACCGGGAACTCTACCGAAACACTGCCCGCAGCGAAAGCGCGCCCGTCGGTGCGTCCGCCGATGACGCTCGAGGCGATCACCCGGCTGTTGGGGGCCCGAATATGAAGGCGCCCGTCGTCATCCTGACCACGGGGAAGCGCAAGGCCGCCATCGCACGGGCGACGGTCCGCAAGGGGATGGGCCTGGTACGCTTCAACGACCGCCCGCTCGAGCTGGTCGAACCCGAGATCGTTCGCCAGAAGATCCAAGAACCGCTCCTCATGGCCGGCGACCGCGCGAAGCTCCTCGACATCACGGTACGGGCGTCGGGCGGGGGCGTGATCGGCCAAGCCTCCGCCGCCCGTACCGCCGTGGCCCGTGGTCTCCTCGAGTGGTTGAAGGACGCCGCCCTCCGAGAGCAGTTCAAGCGGTACGATCGTTCCCTCATCGTCAACGACCCGCGGCGCAAGCTGCCGAAGCGCCCTGGGGGCCGCGGGGCGCGCAAGCGGCGCCAGAAGTCCTACCGCTGAGGCGAACGGAGGAGCTCTATCCATGACGATGATGGTGCCCGTGCGCTGCTTCACCTGCGGCGCGGTGATCGGCCAGTTCTGGGACGAGTACCGCGAGCGGACGGCCCGCGGCGAATCGGCCGGCACGGTACTCGATGCCTTGGGACTCCACCGCTACTGCTGCCGCCGCATGCTACTGACCCACGTGGACCTGCTCGACGAGGTCGGGCCCTACGGGTAGGCCCGGGCCCCCGACGACGACGCCGGACGTAGGTTCGGCGCCCCCATCGCTCGAAGTCGGTTCGGCACCGTCCGGTAGGGCCCGACCGAGAGGTCGGTCCGCAAGAAAGGAATGGGAGAAAGGGTTCGACGCCGGGGGTCCTGGGATCCCTACGAGTCGTCCTCGTCCTCGTCGTCCTGGCTGCTGCGCTTCGAGCCCCGCTCGAGGCCGGAGCGTCCCGAGGACGACCGGGGTGCACTTCCCCGCCGAGAGCGGCGGCGGTAGTACACGATGATCAACCCGAGCACGATGACCACGGCTACCCCGATCGCCACGTACTCGAGGAGCTGCGTGGTCGGATTCGGGTTGATGGTGATCGACATCGACGTGACGTTGGGCGTGTTCGTATTGCCGGCGAACTGGTTCGAGGCCGTCACGTTCGCGTAGAGCACGTAGTTCCCGGAGATCCCGGGGTTCCAGCTGATCACCGCCCGCACGGTCACGTTGTAACCGAGCTTCGCCAAGGTCCCCGTCCCCATCGGCTGCGCGTTCACGACGCCGGGCGAGGTGTAGTTGTAGAACGCCACGGAACCGGTGAGGTAGGTTCGGCTCGTTCCGCCCGGACTCGTCACGTAGAACGTGACCTGGACGTTCTCGGCGACCGCCTTCGTTCCGCCGCCGGTCGTAACGTTCACCCAGATCGTGTAGGTGGTGCCGTCCGTGAGCGTCGACGGAGCCGTGAGGTTGTTCGCGGCCATGATCGGCGTGGTCGTCGAGTTGACCGTGATGGTGAGCGATTGCGTCGCCCAGCCGGAGTTGCCATTGAGGTCCCATACGGTGAGGTTGACCGTGTACGGCTTCGATTGAGCGCTCAGCCACAGGGTCGGGTAGGGGCGCACCGACGTCGCGTTGATCCCGACGTGGACGGAAGCGTTCGCCGAGTTCGTGACCAGCCAGTAGTACCGTACGAGCGAGCCGTTGTGGGGGTCGCTCGCGTTACCGCCGTTCAGCCGGACGAGCGCCGAGGCGTTCGCGCCGGCCACGAGGCCGCCGCTGGTGGACACCGGCTGGCTGGCCGCGTTCAAGAGCTGGAGCGCCGACACCGGTTTCTCGGTGTCGTTGACCAGGACGACCAAGCTCGTGCTCGCGCGCTGACCCGTAGCCGACCAAACGGTCAGGGTCAGATTGTACTGCCATCCGTGGAACGCGACCGCATTCCCTCCGACGAGCCCGTGGGAGAGATAGCTGCCCGCGCCGAGGAACTGGTAGCTGAGGTTCGAGAACGCGAGGTAGGAGCTCCCTTGGGAAACCGAGTAGTTCGCGATGGTCGACTGGAACCCGCCCCAGGCGGCCAAACTGTACGACGCGACCGAGACGTTGCCCGGGATCGGCGCGCTCGGCGAGATCTGGGCCGAGCTCGGCGTGGCGTTGAACCGGAGGGTGGTCGACCAGTTGACGAACAGGTATGCCGTCCCGCCCACCGACTTCGACTCACCGGCCGTCGCGTTGTTCGCGAGCCCGGCGGTTACGGGTCCCGACCCGATCCAGACGTGGAACGTCGTGGTGTTCGTGAGGCCGCCCGAGCTCGTGACGGTCAGGTTCCCGGTATCCGGCGTGGACCCGCTGACGATCCGGTAGGTGTGGTTGGTCGTTCCGACGGTCGTGGTCGCGGAACTCCCGTCCCCGAAGTACCAGACGAACCGAGTGCCGTTCGTGCCCGAGGGGTAGATCGAGTTGAGCGCGCTGAAACTGACGTTCTGTCCCAGGCCGACCACTACGGTGTAGCCCCCGTTCGTCTGGTTGAGCACGTTGTGGCTCGAGAAGGCGAAGTTCGTGACGCTCGCGTTGACGATCGCCTTCAGGGCCGAGTACTTCACGATCGTGAACTGGGCCGTGCCACCGGCCGACGCGCTCGGCAACGAGACGAGCGTGAACTTCGTCCAGGTCCCCGAAGCCCCGGCGGCCACGAGCCGCGTCGCGGCCGGGGCGGGGGTGTCGGCCTTCAGCACGTAGCCGGCGGGCAGTACGACCGTGTAGTTGTAGACGTCCGCGCTCACCGGGTGGCGGAAGTTGAACGCGATCGAGTAGGTCGAGCTGTTGTGGAACAGACTCCCATTGAGGGCATACGACTCGGACCAGCTCAGCGCCATCGTCGCGGGACTCGACAGGTCGCAACTGCCCGCGCACGTGGACGACTCGCTGGCGAGCCGTTCGGGGGCCGTGGGACCGACGAAGCCCGTGCCGTTCACGCTGGCTCCAGCCTGGACGGCCGGGAAGAACGGTCCGGTGGAGTTGGCCCAGTTATAGACGGTCGGGAGGAGGGCGCTCGAGAACGCAAGGGACTGGCCAAAATCAAGTCCGAGCTGGGCCCAGAGCTGGCCCACGGTCGCGTTCGGCAGGTTCGGAAGCACGGTGTCGTTGCCGAGGGAGGCGACCGTCTGGACGCCGAGGTGACCCGAGCCGCTCGAGACATTGATCGTCGAGAAGTCGAGCGTGGTCTGGTAGACCCCGAGCTGGCTGGGCTGCACTGTCGGGAGGGCAAAATTGCGCTGCATCGGCGATCCGCTCGAAACGACGAGCGGGAAGTGTCCGGTCGCATATCCGACCGCCGAGAGGATCACCTGGAACGATTGGGACCCGCTCGTGAAGTTCCCCGGGTAGGTCCCGAGGGCGTAGTAGCCACCGGGGGCGGTCGCGGCGGAGTAGATGTACCCATTGTAGCCGTCGTACAGGGTCGCGTTCCCCGAGCTCGGGACGGGCGCGCCCCCCGTGGTCTGGATCGATCCCCAGACCAGGTAGGTCCGGATGACCGGGTTCACGGTCACGGTAGCGGACTGGACGGTCACCGCCGTTAGGTTCGAGTAGTTGGGGAGCGGCCCCGGCTGGGTCGACTCGAGTACCCAGGAACCCCGCGGGACCTTCAGGCTATAGGTTCCGCTCGGGCTCGTCGTGTTGTTCGAGAACGTGAAGCCGTTGTAGGCCGGGTCGAGCAGTCGGACGCTCGCGCCCGCCACCGCGCTCCCCTGCGCATCCTTGACGGTTCCGCTGAGGGTCGCGTTGTACGCGACGATCGCCACGTTGCGTACGATCACGGGGTAGAGCGTGGACGTCAGGTTCGTCGCGGTCTGGAATGCGTAGGCCGGGTTCTGCTGCTGCGGAAGGGCGGCGCACGGCTTGCAGAGAACAAAGGACGCGTTGCCCTGCGGCGGGACGTAGACGCCCCAGTAGCCCGGCACGAGCGCTCCCGAGGTGCCCGAGTTCGTGAATTGGAACTGGCCGCCGCCTCCGAACGTCGTGGTGGTGTAGACCGTGCCCGTCGACCGGGAGACTAGGTCGACCTGGACGCCGTTGGGGACAGGAGCCCCACTGGGCTGGTGGACATAGCCGGTCAGCGTATAGTTCGGGGAAGCCCCGAGCGCCCCCGGTAGAGCGGTCAGCGCACTGGCGAGCACGACCACCACGAGCGCCCAAAGGGCTGCGCGGTACACGAGGCGGGCCAACTGTTTCACATCTCCCGTACGGTATCCCCCTATCGGGGGCGGCGCGCCGAACCTTGCCTCACTACTTATAGCTTGCTTCACCGCGACCGAAGGTCTCGTCAGCAACGCGACTCGTCATCGGTAAATCGCATCCACCGGCGCTTCGCGCCGGCGGGCGGTGCGGTCCCGGGAGAGGTGTTTTTCGAACTCCTCGTAGAACTTGAGGCTCTCCGCGTCGCACGAGGCCCGGACCTGCTTCAGGGCCGCCTCGAAGTGCGCCCGCGTCACCTTCGAGGCCTTCAGATTCTCCCGGATTGCGGTGAGGCCCGCCTCGCGGCAGAGCGCGGCGAGGTCACTGCCGACGAATCCCTCGGTCCGGGCCGCGAGCGCCGCGAGGTCGACATCGTCCGCCAGCGGCATCTTGTGGGTATGGACCTTGAGGATCTCCACGCGTCCGAGCACGCTCGGGGGTTCTACGTAGAGGAGCCGGTCGAAGCGGCCCGTGCGGAGGAGCGCCTCATCGACGATGTCCGGTCGGTTCGTGGCAGCGATGACGAGTACCCGCTCGAGGCTCTCGAGCCCGTCGATCGACGTGAGGAGCTGGTTCACGATCCGCTCGGTCACTCCGCTCGAGGTCTGGAGTCCGCGGCGGGGTGCGATAGAGTCGATCTCGTCGATGAAGACGATCGCGGGAGAGGCCTGGCGGGCCTTCTTGAAGATCATGCGGACGGCCTTTTCGCTCTCGCCGACCCACTTGCTCATCACCTCGGGTCCCTTGACCGAGATGAAATTCGCTTGGCTCTCCGTCGCGGCGGCCTTCGCGAGCAGGGTCTTCCCGACGCCGGGGGGCCCGTACAGGAGGATTCCGCGGGGCGGCTCGATTCCAATGTGGCGATAGACCTGGGGGTTCTTGAACGGGAGCTCCACCGACTCCTCGAGGATACGACGGACACGCTCGAGGCCCCCGACCTCCTCCCAGTGGGTCGTCGGAACCTCGACCGCGACGTCGCGCAAGCTCGACGGTTCGATCTGCTTGAGGGCCTCTCGGAAGTCGTTCTCGGTGACCTTCATCCGCTCGAGCAGCGACAACGGGATCGGCTGGTCGAAGTCAATCTCGGGCAGGTACCGCCGGAGCGCCCGCATCGCCGCCTCACGCGCGAGCGAGGAGAGGTCGGCCCCGACGAACCCGTGGCTCTGCTGGGCGAGCTCCTTCAGGACCCGGTCCCGGTCTCGGTCGCTCCCTTCGATCGGCATCCCCCGCGTGTGGATCTGGAGGATCTCGAGGCGGCCCTCCTGGGTCGGCACGCCGATCTCAATCTCGCGGTCGAAGCGCCCGGGTCGACGCAGCGCCGGGTCGATCGCCTCTTCGCGGTTCGTCGCCGCGATGACAATGACGTTCCCCCGGCCCGAGAGCCCGTCCATCAGCGTGAGCAGCTGCGCCACGACCCGTCGTTCGACTTCGCCGACGACCTCGTCCCGGCGGGGAGCGATCGAATCGAGCTCGTCGATGAAGATCACGCTCGGCGCGTTCTTCTCGGCCTCCTCGAACTTCTCGCGCAGCTCCTTCTCGCTCTCGCCGTAGTACTTCGAGATGATCTCGGGTCCCTGAATCCCGATGAAGTGGGCCCCGGCCTCGTTCGCGACGGCCTTCGCGATCAGCGTCTTGCCGGTCCCGGGCGGGCCGTACAGCAGAACGCCTTTCGGTGGAGTGATCGCGAGCCGGTCGAACAGTTCGGGATGCTTGAGCGGGAGCTCGATCATCTCCCGGACTCGTCCGAGCTTCTCCTTGAGCCCCCCGATGTCCTCGTAGGAGATCCGGGGCGCAGCGACTTCGGTCTCGCTGACGGTCTCCTCCTTGATCGTGATGAGCGTCGAGGGGGCCACCTGGACGAGGCCCTTCGGCTGCGTCGAGACGACCATGAACGGCAACGAGCCACCCATGAGAAACACGCCGGGAATGACGAAAACGTCGCCGCGGACGAACGGTCGGCGGGCGAGGGCTTTCGCGACGAAGCTCTCGAGGCCGGGACCGAGGTCCATGCGGGCCGACCCGGCATAGATCGGTGCGATCGTGATCGCGTCCGCCGTGGGGCAGTCGACACGCTGCACCTGCACGCGGTCACCGATGCTGACGCCCGCGTTCCGGCGGACCACCGCCTCGATCCGGACGACCCCCTTCCCCTCGTCGTCGGGTTGTGCTCGGCTGACGATCGCGGGGGTCTGCTTCCGCCCCCGGATCTCCACGATGTCCCCGAGGCCGACCTTGAGCCGCTGACGCGTCTGCACGTCCAGTCGGGCCGTGCCGAGTCCGATGTCCTGTTGGAACGCTTCGGCCACGCGCAGCGTGAACGCCTCGCTCATCGGCGGGGATTTAGACCCCGGAGTCGACTAAAAGGATTGCCGTCCTTCGGCGGCGTGCACTGCTCCGCGCGGGAGTCGGACGCGGGAACGGCGCGGGCCAAGGAAGGCGCGCGGAACCGGTGCGGGCGACCAGCCCCTTCGGGACGTCCGAGATCTCCCGGAACGCATGACCGCCAGCGGTGGGGGCGCGCGTCAGGACCTCAGAGACCGATCACTCGAAGTCGGCCCCTGAGCCGCACGGGATCCCGAGGAGCCTGCGTCACCGACGATGCCCGAGAGGTCGATTCGCTCCGGGCGACCGTCGGGGGCGCAGAGCACCACGAGCCGGAGGGGGCCGTTCGACCGCAAGAAGAACCTGCGTCCGAGGAAGCGTTCGACCCCCGCCGGTCCGAACCGGTACGAGACCTCGGACCGGATCCGGTCGACCTCCGCCCGCAGGGTTTCCCCGTGCAGGGCACCGGGCCCAACGTTCCCCCCGATGTTCGAGCTCAATCGGACCCCGTCCGGGAATCCCCTTCCCTCGGTGAATTGCTGCCCGCGAACGGAGCCTCCCCGCCGGCGAGCCGAGTCTGGCCCCGGACTCGCTGGGCGGCGGCGAGGTCGGGTCGGGGCTCCCCGAGGACCTCGGCAAGGAGGGCGGTCGTTCCGGGCCCGAACCCCATGAAGTGATTGTTCGAATAGGCGAAGACGGCTGTCGCCGAGCGGCCCTCGTGGTCGAATCGCTCCCGCATCGCCGCGAGCTCGGCCCGCCGGTCGCGCTGGATCCGATCGAATCGCGTGAGCGCCCGGTCGCCGACGAACCTCGCGTAGACGAACTCGGAGGTCACCCAGGGTGGCGGCTCGGTAGCAGGTATGACCGACCAGACGAGCGCCGCCCGCCGGGTCTCGAGCAGCCGACGGGTTTGGTCGGTCCACCAGGAGCCGTGACGAAGCTCGACCGCAAGCGCGATGTCCTCCGGCACGGCGGTGAGCAACCCCTCGAGCCGGGAGGCCTCCCGAGCCTGGAACGACGCCGGGAACTGGAGCACCACGGGACCGAGCTTGCGGGCCTCCCGGAGGGGCCGTAGGCTCTCGAGGAACCGATCGAGAACGGCCTGGGCGTCCTCCCCCGGCGAGGGGTGGGTGACGTCTCGGGGCACCTTGAGGGCGAATCGGAAGCCCTCGGGGGTGACCTCCGACCATCGGCGCACGAGCGTGGGAGCGGGGATGCGGTAGAAGCTCGAGTCGACCTCCACGGACCGGAAGACGCGGGCGTATCGCTCGAGGAACTCCCCCGGGGGGGTGCCGGGCGGATAGAACGGGCCCACCCAGTCGTTGTAGGACCACCCGGAGCAGCCGAGCCAGAACCGGGACACAGGAGGGTCGAAACGTCCTCGCCTTACGGTCTTTTCGACGGTGCGGCGGGCCGTCCACCGCCGGACGAACGGAATCGACATATCCCACTCCCTCGCTGGGAGACGTCGATGCCTCGATCCGCTCCTCCCTCCTCGGTCCTCCACCGGCTCCTCGAGGCGGCCGGCTATCGAGTCGAACGCCGCAGCGAGGCGATCGTCGCGCACCGCGCGCGGGACCATCGCGGGGTCGTGATCGTCACCACGGTCCGCTCCCCGACCGAGGTCGAGCCCTGGTTTCCGCCCGATACCGTTCACCGGACGATCGTGTACGACGACGAGCCCGGCTCGGTCGCGCGGGCGCTGGCGGCCGATCGGGGGATCGAAGTGCTCGACCCGTCCGCGCTCGGACCGGCGCTGGGCGAGCTCCTCCTCCCGTCGCCCCTCGGTCCGGAGGAGGCGCTCGCCTCGACTGAGTCCGAAGCGTCACTCGAGCCCCCATTCACGATCACTTCCGAGACCGAGCGCACCGTACGCCCGCGGATCGGGCGCGACGAGGCCGAACAGATCGCGGGAATCGATGCCTCCCGCTACATCCTGCGACTCGTGCCGTTCTACGTGGCCGCGTACCGCGTTCGGCCCCCTTCGCCCCACGGGGGCCCGGGCACGGTGATGCGCCAGATCGTCGCGGTGAACGCCCTCTCCCGACGGGCGGAGGTTTGGGACGAGCTCGACCGAGAGCTCGTCGGGGAGGTCGACGAGCCGCACCAGCGTCTCGTCCCCCAGTTCGGGGAAGCGGAGGCATCGCCGATCGCCCGCGAAGCGATCCGGCGACACCACACCGTGCACGTCGACCACACCGAGCAGCACGGCGGGGCGCTCGTCATCGAGGCTCGACGGATCTCGCCCTCACCGGAGGAGCTGCGACTCGGCCCGTTCGTCTTGCTCTACGTCCCGTACTGGTACGCCGAAGGGATCGATGGTCGTGTAGTGCTCGATGCCGTGAGCGGTCGGCGGGCGACCGATAGCGAGGCGGGAGCGCTCTAGGGGCCCCCCGGGGTCAAATACGGACCGCCGCTCGTGGGGACGTGCTGCTCGACCAGTTTCGTGTCGGCCCGTACCTCAACTTCACCTACCTCGTGGCGGACGAGGAGGGCGGCGAGGGTGTCGTCATCGACCCGTCCTTCGGCATCGAGCCCGTCCTCGAGGGGATCGATCGCCGACGGGTGAAGGTGCGGTACATCCTGAACACCCACAGCCACCCGGATCACGTGGCCGGCAATCAAGACGTCCGCGACCGCACGGGGGCCAAGGTCGTCGCGCACCGCTCGGCCCCGCTCCACCAGGATCTTTCGGTCGAGGATGGGGACGGGTTCGACTCGGGCCGGCTCCGGTTCCGCGTGCTGCACACGCCCGGGCACACGAAGGACAGCGTCCTCTACCTCTTCGAAGGTCATCTCGCGACGGGGGACACCCTGTTCGTCGGAGAATGCGGCCGAACGGACCTCCCCGGGGGAGACCCGTCCGAGATGTACGAGAGCCTCCACCGCCGTCTCCTCGCTCTGGAGGACGCGCTCGTCGTCCTCCCGGGCCACGACTACGGGTCGACTCCCACCTCCACCATCGGTCGGGAGCGTCGGGAGAACTATACGCTAAAGCCCCGGACGCGCGAGGAGTTCCTCCGCTTCCTCGCCGAGTGAGGAGGTCGCCCGTGCCTCTCCCACCTCCCGAAGAGCGCGGCCTCCGGGCGCTCGGGGCACGACGGTCGGCGCCGGGCCACCCGACTACGGCGACCATTGTACGGACCTTGCGGGAGCTCGCCAAGGAGTCCCCCGCGCTGGTCGCGGTATTCGATGCCCGTGCGATCGCCGGCGAGCGCCATCTGTTCTCCGCGTGGGCGCACCTCGGCCGCGCGCGGCACCGGGGCGAATCCCGCCTGCGGGAACGGGGCGCCGAGCTAGCGCTCTACGTCGCCGGGGACGACCAATTGCCCCGAGCACTCGAGAAAGCCGGCGTGTCGGACGCGACCGAGCAGTTCGTGCTGGTCGCAGAGCGGCCGCTCGAGCCGTCGGCGCTCCTGGCCCGGTTCTCGCTGGTCGAGGACCCCTCCGCCTACCCGCGCGCGGTGGAGCTCGCGACCCTGGAACGTCTCGGCATTTCCGCGGCCGAACGGGCCGCGGTCAGCCCGGCTCAATGGGAGGGCCTGGTGCTCGAGCGCGTGGCGCTGGTCGACCTGTCGTCTCCCGCCGGCCACCCGCCGGTCGAAAAGCATTAACCGCAGGGCCCGGTCGCCGAGCACGCCCGCGGGCGCCGTGCAGGTGTAATCTAGTGGTAGGATGTCAGCCCTCCAAGCTGACCACCCGGGTTCGAATCGGCGGGACCCTTCGGGGTCCCCCGCGAATCTCCCGGCACCTGCATGCCCCGACCCGCGGGCCGCCGGGGGCGAGGGTTTATTCGGCGCGAACCCGCTTCCGGCGCCGTGCTGAGGTAGCCTAGCCCGGCAAGGCGCCAGCCTTGAAAGCTGGTGGCGATCTCGCCACGGGAGTTCGAATCTCCCCCTCAGCGCTCTCGCCGGGGCACCGACCGCCCGAGGAGCCTTATAGGTCGGCCCCGGTCAACCGAGCGGCCCATGACGGAGACCGTGCCGACGACCCCACTCCTCGAACAGTACGAGGGAGTGAAGTCCCGCTACCCGGGCCACCTCGTGCTATTCCGGGTCGGAGACTTCTACGAGACATTCGGGGACGACGCACGTCTGCTCGCCCGGGAGCTCGATGTGGTCCTCACCGCCCGAGCCCCGGACAGCCGGGGGGAGAGGACTCCCATGGCCGGTGTGCCGCACCACGCGGTCGAGAGCTACCTCGGCCGTCTCGTGCGCAAGGGCTACAAGGTCGCCCTCTGCGACCAGGTCGAAGAAGCCCGGTTCGCCAAAGGGCTCGTCCGTCGCGAGGTGACGCGGGTCGTCACTCCGGGCACGATCATGGAGGACCGCATCCTGGGCGGTCCCGACCACAACTTTCTGGCGAGCGCGGTCGCGCCCCCGGAGGGGCTCGGGGCCTATGCCGCGGTCGATATCACGACCGGCGAGTGGTTCCATGGACGAGCGGACGGGCGCGGGCCGGAGGGCCTCGTTTCGGCTCTCGCGCCGTTCCAGCCGCGCGAGATCCTCTGTCCCTCGGGGGGCCCGAGCGCGCTCGCGACGGCCCTCCGCCGCGAGTTCCCCGCGGCCCGGATCGAGGCCGCTCCCGAGCCGGTCGGGCCGGCCGAACTCCCCGAGTCGGTCGCGGGCGTGGGGGAGGTTGCCGACGGCGTGCGCGAGGCCGACGGTCGCCTGGCCGCCTACCTGCGGGCGACGCAGCCGCGGGTCCTTCCGCACGTCACGCTCGTCGAACGCGCGGACGGAGGTCGTCGGCTGGTGCTCGACCCGAAGACCCTCCGCCATCTCGAGATCGCGCGCTCGATGAACCCGGACGACCCGAACGGACCGACGCTGCTCGGGACCTGGGACGAGACCGTCACCGCCTCGGGACGCCGCACGCTGGCCTTCTGGCTGTCGAATCCGCTCGCCGAGGTCGCTCCGGTGGTCGAACGTCAGGACGCCGTTGCCGCCCTGAGTGCGCGCGGATCCGGCCTCGACGAGCTGCGGGCCGGCCTGCGCGGCTTCTCCGACGTCGCCCGCATCGCTTCGCGGGTCGCCGGACGGCGCGTTCGGCCGAACGAGCTCGGAATGCTGCGCTCCGGGCTTCACGCGACAGAGCGGGCGCGGGCCGTGCTCGGCGATGGCCCCACCTCTTCCCGACTCCGCCGGCTCGCGGAAGAGCTGCGTCCCCCCGAGGCGCTGCTCGCGCTCCTTGACTCGGCCCTCCCCGATGCACCACCGTCCTCGGAGGAGGGGAGCGAACGGTTCCGTCCCGGGCACGCCCCCGACGTCGATCGGTGGCGAGCGGCCGAGCAGGGCGCGCTTCGCGACCTCTCCGAGCTCGAGCGCTCGGAGCAGGAGGCGACCGGAATCCGGACGCTCAAGATCGGCTACAACCAGGTCTTCGGCTACTACCTCGAGGTCACGCGCCCGAACCTCTCCCGCGTGCCCGAACGGTTCCGTCGCCGCCAGACCGTTGCCCAGGCCGAACGGTACACCTCCGACCGGCTCGAGGAGATCGAGCGGCGCATCCTGGAGGCGCGGGAAGGAGCGCGGGAATCGGAGGCGGAGCGTTGGGAGGAGTTCCTGGCGACCGTCGAGCGCCACGTTCCGGCGATCCAACGGGTCGCTCGCGCGGTCGGCGAGCTCGACGCCCTCGCCACGTTCGCCCATCTCGCCCAGACCCGGGGCTACCTCCGACCGACCGTCGACGAGTCGTTCGCGCTCGTCCTTCGCGATGCGCGTCATCCGGTGCTCGACCGCCTCCTCGGTGAGGCGTTCGTCCCGAACGACACCGAGCTCGACCGCGATCATCGACGGCTGCTCGTCCTGACGGGACCGAACATGTCCGGCAAGTCAACGTACATGCGTCAGGTCGGTCTTCTGGTCGTGCTCGCGCAAGCCGGGGCGTTCGTTCCCGCTCGCTTCGCCCGCGTCGGCCTCGTCACTCAGCTATTCACCCGAATGGGATTCACCGACGAGATCGGTCGAGGGAAGTCGAGCTTCATGGTCGAGATGACCGAGGTCGCCGAGATCCTCGCCTCGGCCGACGACCGCTCGCTCGTCCTGCTCGATGAGGTGGGCCGGGGCACCAGCACCTTCGACGGCCTCGCGATCGCCTGGGCGACGCTCCGTCACCTCCACGATGCGCTCCGCGCCCGATGCATGGTCGCGACCCACTACCATCAGTTGACCGACCTCGTCCGGGGTCTCGCGGCGGCAGAGAACGCGCACCTCGCGGTCGCTGAGCGGGCCGACGGTATCGTCTTCCTCCACCGGCTCGTGCCGGGCGCGACCGACCGTAGCTACGGGGTCCACGTCGCGCGCCTCGCCGGGCTCCCCGAGGAGGTGCTCCGCGAGGCGGAGCGGCTCCTCCATCGCCTCGAGTCCGAAGGGGTCCGGCTCGGTCCCGCGCGGGCCTCCCGCTCGCGAACTCCCCGGTACACCCAGGCGGTGTTGCTCCCCGGGTCGGAGGGCCCCGACCCCGTTCGCGAGGAGCTTCGCTCGCTCGACATCGACCGGCTCTCCGCCGACGAGGCGCTCGAGACCCTGCGCGGGCTGAGGCGACGCGCGGAGCCGAGATCCCCGGCACGGGGGCCGGCCGATGCGGGGCCGGACCCGTGACGGAGGAACCCCCACCCCGCCGGCCGATCCGTCGGCTCTCGCCCGAGATCGTCGAGCGGATCGCTGCGGGAGAGGTGGTGGAGCGGCCGGCGTCGGTCGTCAAGGAACTGCTCGAGAACGCGATCGATGCCGGCGCGACCTCGGTGGTCGTCCGTCTGACGAACGGCGGGCTCGACCGGATCGAGATCGCCGACGACGGCGAGGGGATTCCCCCCACCGAGCTCGAACTCGCGATCGAACGGCACGCGACGAGCAAGCTCGCTCCCGACGGGCCGGTCGAAGGGATCGACACCCTCGGCTTCCGGGGCGAAGCGCTGGCGGCGATCGCGACGGTCTCGCGGTTCCGCCTGCTCTCGCGGACCCCGGATCGGGAGGTTGCGGAAGGGCTCTCGGTGGTCGGTGGGACGGTCGCGGGCCGGTTCCTCTCGCCCCGAGCGGCCGGCACGACCGTCGAGGTCGAGGAGCTCTTCTTCAACACTCCGGCGCGCCGCAAGTTCCTCAAGGGCGCGGCGGCCGAGCAGCTCGAGGTCGTGCGGGCGGTGGAGCGGACCTATCTCGCGCACCCCCGCGTGACGCTTCGAGTCGAGTCCGAGGGACGGGAGATCGCGAACTATCCGGTCGCGACCGAGCTCGCTGACGCAGCGGCCCGGGTGCTCGGGCCGGAGTTCCGGCATCACTCCTTCGCGGTCCTCGGAGAGATCTCGGGGGGCCGCCTTTTCGGGGTGCTCGGCCGCCCTATGCTCTCGGCGTCTACGGCTCGGAGCCTCTACCTCGCGGTGAACGGCCGCGCCGTGACCTCGCGCCCGATCCAACAGGCGGTGCGCGCGGCGTTCGGGGACTATCTACCCCGCACCCGGTTCCCGGTCGGCGCGCTCCACCTCGAGATTCCGCGGGACCGGCTCGACGTCAACGTCCACCCGACGAAGCGCGAGGTCCGGATCGTGAAGGAGAGGGAGGTCGCCGAGTCGATCCGAATCCGGGTCCGCGAGGGACTGATCTCCGCCCCTTCGGTGGCCGAGGTCGGCCCACGGCGACCGACCACGAACGCGACGACGCTTCCTTCCGGCGAGATCGGGCCCGAGCCGCGGGCGGGGCTCCCGGCACTCGTTCCCCCCCTCGCGGCGACCGCGCGCGAGACCGCGCACGGTCAGCGTCGGCTCGGGAATCCGTCCCGGGGCGCGACCGAGGTCCGTGCCGGTCCGGCTCGCCCCCGCTTGAGCCTCCTCGGTTGCGTGCAGGAGCTGTACTGGGTCGCCGCGACGGAGGAGGGGCTCGTGCTGATCGACCAGCACGCCGCGAGCGAGCGGGTCCTCTATGACGCGCTCCGCCGCGACGGGACCCTCGCCCGCCAGGCGCTCGTCGACCCCGTGGCCGTTCGCCTCACGGGCGCCCAGCGCGCGACGCTCCGGGCCCGCTCGGGGGAGGTAGCTCGGGCCGGCTTCGAGGTCGAGCCGTTCGGACCCGAGACATTTCGTGTGCGCTCGGTCCCGTCCTACCGGGGACGTCGTGCGCGGGTCGAAGCGCTGACCGAGCTGCTCGACGAGCTCGCCGCGGGCGGACGTCCCACGGTCCCGAACGGCCTCGAGGAGCGAACGGCGGCCACTCTCGCCTGCCATGCCGCGATCCGTGCGGGCGACACGGTCGGGGTGGAGGAGTTCGCCCGCGTCCTCGACGCGCTCGCGGTGCTGCCGGGCGCTCCGCCGACCTGTCCCCACGGCCGTCCGATCCTGCTCCGGATCCCTCGCTCGCGCCTCGACCGCTGGTTCCTCCGGAGCGGTCCGTGAGCGGGCCGGGCCGGGCTCGTCGCGCTACCCTGCCGGAGACCGAAGTCGTGCGGATCGCGGCGGTACACCTCGAGCGGCAAGGGTATCGCGTGCGGGTCGACCCGGACGGCCATGACTACTTCGATCTGGTCGCCCGTCGGGGACAGGAGGTCGGACTGGTGGAAGCGAAACGGGCGGACGCGCGGGCCGTCCTGGTCCAGGCGCTCAAACGCCGCGGCTGGGGGGACTGGACGGCGGTTGTGCTCGCTTCCCCCCGTGCGGCGGAACGGCTCGTGGACCGCACCGAGGGGACGCGGGCGGGCCCGGTCGGCGTCTGGTGCATCTCCGGCGGGATCGTCCGGATCCTCCGGCCGGCGAGGACCTGGGCCGTCGCCGGGGGTCCGGATCCGTACGCCGAGCTGCGCGCGCGCTTCCGTCGCCTCCTCGACGCGCTCGACTCCGGGGCGCTTCCGAGCGGGGTCCCTTGGGAGGGAGTGATGCGCGAGGTGCGCCGCGCGTCGGGGGGGCGGAGCTTTTCCGAGTGGCGCCTCGATGAGCCGGGTCCGGGCGACGGCTAGGAGCCCGTAGTCCTACTCCAATCTGAACGGTGGCACGCCACGAATCGGTTCTGTGGGGTTGTCCTACCCCCGAGGTCCGCCCACTCTCTCGGTCCTCAGCCCCACCCAGCGGTGTGGAGTTTCCGTAAGTTGTGGGTGAGACACCACAACTTCCACTCCGCCCCGACCTTCTGACGCCCCCGCAAGAGGAACTGGCGTAGCCCTCGGCCCTGTTTGATCTGACCGAACACCGGTTCCACGCTGACCTTCCGCCACCGATACTCCGCTCGACCTCGAACACTCCGAAGCTTCCGTCGCATGAACCCGGTGAACCGTTCATCGAGAGGTGGGCGACCTCTCGGACACGGGGCCGTCTCCGCCACTCTCCACGGCTCGGGTGGGCAGTACACCTCGACCCCCTTCGCTTCCACTGCACGGATCTGGACCTCGCTGAAGTATCCCGCGTCCACGAGGACCTTCGAGGGAACCTCCCCGAGTTCCCGTTCGATCTCCTCGATCATCGGGAGGAGGTGCCCTTGGTCTGGATTCTCTTGCGTGATCGCGGCCATCACGATCACCTGGCTCTTCGCGTCCACCGCCGCCTGGGCGTTGTATCCTTGAATGTAGCCCCCCTTATTCCCGCTCTCCTGCAGGATCCTCGAGTCGGGGTCCGTGAAGTTGTGCTGGGTCTTTGCCTCGGGCTCGCTCTTGCCCTTCTTCCGCTCCCGCTCCTCGATGGCCTGGCGGGCCTCCTTGAGCTTCTTCAGCCGCTCCTTCCAATCGGGAGGGAGGGGGTGGAGGAGCGGGTTCTTGTCGGGTCCGTAGAGTCGGTCTTCCTCCTCGTCGACCCGTTCGGCCTCGCGGAGAAGGTCGTGGGCGATCCGACGGAGGTCGGTCTCCTCCTTCCGGATCTTCTGGTAGGTTTTCGACTTGTGCTTCGAAGCGCTGGCCTTGATCTTGGTTCCATCGAGCGCCACCCGACCGAGCTTGACGAGCCCCGCCTCTCGGCACAACTCGAGGACCTGGTGGAACAGGTCGTCCATGAGCGGGAGATTCTTTCGGCGGAAGCGCGCGAGGGTGGTGAAGTGGGGATGCTGGTCGGTGGCGAGCCACCGAGTGGCCACGTCCTCGTAGGTGGCCTTCTCCATGCGTCGGGAGCTGGCCACTCCGATGCAGTATCCGTAGAGGAGGACCTTGAGCTGGAGGCGGGGGTCGAAGGCCGGGAACCCTCCCGCCTCGTTGTGGTAGCTGTCGAGGAGAGGCTGGAGGTCGAGGTGTTCGTCGACGACTTGGGCGACGATGCGGGCGAGGTGATTCTCGGGAAGCCACTCGTTAAGGTCGGGAGGAAGGAGGAGAGTTTGTTTCGGGTCGTACTTGCGGAAGACGGGACCTCTCTCGGCGGCCATGCTCGCCGATAAGCGAGCCCGGCTATAGTACCTCCGGTCCACTCTCCGTCAGCGAATAGTGCTACGCGCTCCTAGCGGGACGCAGCGCTCCCGCCCCAGACGGCGTCGACCTGGTCGAGGATCCGCTCGGGCCGGTAGGCCTCCGCGAGCTCCTTTCCCTTCGTCGCGAGCTCCCGGGCCGCGCCGGGGTCCGCGATCAATTCCGCGAGCGCCGAAGCGAGGTCCCCGGGGTCGTCGCCGGGTACGGTGCGGACCGCCCCGGCCGGCGCGGCGGGCCACGTGAGGGTGGCGCCGACGATCGTGGCGCACCCGGCGCGGGAGGCGAACACCGCCCCGGGGTCGAACCCCGACGTCTGCGGGACGATCATCGCGACATCGGCCGCCGCGAATGCCGCGGCAAACGCCTCCGCGTCGCGGCCCGGGAGCGTCACGACCCCCGGGTCGGTCGGGCCCGGTGCCCCGACCACGATCATGCGAAGCCCGGGGAAGAACGGCCGGACGCGACGGAACGCCTCTCGCGCCTTTTCGACCCCAGAAACCTCGGGCGAGGGGACGGCCGCCGGTACGACCACGACCGGAACGTCAGTCGGGATCCCGAACGCGGCGCGCGCCCGATCGCGGGACGGTGGGTTGGCGAGGTACGGGACGGGAGGGGCGGTCGGCCGCAGCCGCTCGGGCGGAAGGTGGTACTCGCTCGCGAGGGCGACCGCGACGCCCGGATCGTCGCAGAAGACCGCGTCCGGCTCTTCTAGGGCGAGCCGCTCGAGTCGGCGCAGGGTCCGGCGATCGCGCCATCCGTCCAGGCGATCGACGAAGCTCGCGCTGGGATAGCCGCCCCGCTCGCGGTCGAACGCGGCGAGCTCGATCGACCGCGCAAAGCCCACGAGCCTCGGCGAGGATCGTCCGCGCACGCCCAGCGGTCCGAGCCCGACCGGATCGCGCAGCACCAGGTCGGCGCCCGACCGGATCCCGCGACCGGCAAGGGCAGCGAACTCGGCGTCCTCGCTCGGGGCCCCCGGCCGACGAAGCGGGACCGGGACCGCCGTCGCGACTACGCCCGCGGGCGCGGGGCCCCCGGGGAGGCCCTCGGGGTAGAGTACCCGGACCGAATTCCCCCGTTCGGCCGAGGCGCGGGCGAGCGCCCACGCCCCGGCGGCAGGGGCGTACGGGTCGACGGGCGGGGGACCCAGAGCGATCAGTTCGACGGACCGGGCCCCCATTGGGTCGTTCGGAGTGGGCTGCACCCGAAAAGCGTTCCGTTCGGCGGGAGGTTAGGCTGAGAGCCCGAGGTCCGGCAGGAGCGACCGCCCGGCCAGGTCTGTCGGGGGAGGCAGACCCATCCCTTCGAGGATCGTTGGCGCGAGGTCGAGGAGGTTCGCGGGGGCGGCCCGGCCCTGGGGGGTCACCCCGTCTCCGGCCCCGATGAGGATCCCCTCCATCCGGTGGGTGCCCGAGCCATAAAAGAAGCCCGGGCGCTCCCGGATGAACGGCGACGGATAGCTGAAGTCCATGCGCGGCTCGGTGCACATGTCGTCGATTCGAATGAACAGTGACGGGCTTCGTGTCGGGTCGCCGCCGCGGTAGAGGTCCGCCGGGCCGAACACCTCGATGTGCGCCTGAGGGAACGACTCGAGTCGGCGGCGGATCTCGCGGAGGGTCTCGGCCCTGCGCTCCGGCGTGAGGTCGGGATTGTGCGGGTTGAGATAGATCCCCTCGGGCACGGGGTAGGAGAACGCCAGGGTCCGCCGCCAGTCGATCTTGTCGGCGACCTGCTCGAACGACGTACGGCCTTTCAGGAACTCCGCGAGCTCGGCCCGGCGACCGTCCCGGACGAAATCGGCGAGCCGGCGGGTGAGCCGCCGACCGACTCCGACCTTCTGCGCTACGAGGAGCAGCTGGGAGAGGAGCCGCCGACGCGCGATCTCGGGGCTCTCCCGGAACACGAGGTACTTCTGTTCGACCAGCCAGCGGTTCGTGAACAGCTCCGATCGGATCGGTCCGTGTCCGTGGTCGCTGATCACGAGCGTGACCGCGGGGGCCCCCCCCCCGCGCTCGCGGAACTGGCCAGCCGCTTGAAGACCTTGCCCAGGACCCTGGGCGACTCCTTCCTCCATGTGTCCCGCGCCAGCCACATCTTCGAGACGAGTCTGCCACTGCTGGAACT
>DAIDCO010000002.1:0-39168 GCA_027309555.1 bacterium | reverse complement strand
GTCGCCTGCTTCGGAGCGCCATCTCGCGCAGCGCCGCCCGGTCGACGGCCCCGCAGGCCCGGTCCACAGAACGCCAGAACTCGAGCAGGTCGGCCGGGACCTGATCGACCGGGCGACTCAGTTCGTCCCAGTGCTGGTGCTCTACGCGGTCGGTCTCGCGAAACAGCGCGAAGAGGAAGTCCGGACGATGGCGCTCCGCAAGCCCTGCGGCGGCTCGGCCGCGTTGGCGGACGGATTCGGTCGCGGTCGCGAGCCAGCCGTCCCGGTCGTGATCCCGGTACGGAGGCAACTCGCCCGGATACTCCCCTCCGATCGAATCCTCGATCTCTGCGCGCAGCCCACCGGGGAAGGTGTGCGCGGTGTCGGAGAACATCCCGGGAACGATGAACCCGTGCAGGGGGTAGCCACTCCGCAGCGGAAAGTTGACGACCCCGACCTTCACTCCCCAACGGGAGAGCCGGTCCCAAAGGGCGTCGGCCGGTCGGAACGACTGCACGAGCTTCGAGCGACCCGGCCCGCCGTCCGGCTCGGTGAAGCCGTAGATGCCGAGCTCGCCCGGGTCCTTGCCGGTCGCGAAGGAGAACCACGCCGGGATCGTCTTCGCGGGATAGACCGAACGGAGCGGCGCACGTACGCCCCGGTGGACGAGCGATCGGAGGAACGGCAGCTCCCCCGCGTCCATGAGCGGGTCGAGGAGGTCGAACGTCCCCCCGTCGAGCCCGAGCACCAAGAAGCGCCGTCGCGGTCTTTGCATTCCATCACCCGAGGTGGGGCGGAGGACTCCAGTTGGGACCCAAGGCGTGGTATAAAGTGTTTCGTGCCGGGCCATCCCGCCCCACTTCGTAGGGGGCGACCCGGGGTGCCTTCGGGGGAACGGGCGGGCCGGAAGGGGAGCCGGGTGGGGCCCGCCCGACCGCCACTAGAGCACGCGGATCGCTTCGAGGTTGAAGGGGGCGCGGGACTCGAGGTTGAAGCGTTTGTGCAGGCTCGACGCGAAGTCGATGATCTTCGACTCCTCGCCGTGATTGAGGATCACGCGTTGCGGACGCGGGTCGAGCGACGCCACGTAGTTCATCAGCTGAACCCGGTCGGAGTGCCCCGAGAATCCCTCGATCGTCGCAATCTCGAGCTTCACGGACACGGAAGCCTGCCGGGAGCCGTCGAGGAACGTCGCCTCGCTCATCCCCCGCTGGAGCCGCCGACCGAACGTACCTTCCGCTTGGTACCCCACGAAAAGGAGGCCGCTCTTTTCCTCGGACGCCCAGCCGCGGAAGTACTCCATGACCGGGCCGCCGCTCATCATGCCCGACGTCGCGAGGACGATGCACGGTTCCTTCGAATCGACGATCCCCATCCGCATCTGCGAGGAATCGACGCGGTGGAAGATGTCCGAAAGGAACGGGTTGTCTCCCTGCTGGAAGATCTGAGTACGGAGCTGGCTGTTCAGGTACTCGGGATAGGCGGTGTGGATCGCCGTCGCCTCAAAGATCATCCCGTCGAGGTACACGGGGACGCGTGGGATCTTCCCCTCCCGCATCTTTTCTTCGAGGACGAGCATGACCTCCTGCGAACGCCCTACCGCGAAGACCGGAACGATCAGTTTGCCGCCGCGGGAGAGGATCTTGGTCGCGAGCGAGCTAAACTGCTCCGTGGCCTGCTGACGGCTCGGCTGGACGTCGCGGTAGCCACCGTACGTCGATTCGAGGACGAGCGTTTCGAGCCGCGGGAAGCGGTTCGTCGCGGGGTTGAACAACCAGCTTCGCTCGAACTTGATGTCCCCGGAGTAGGCGAGGTTGTGGTCCCCCTCCCCGAGGTGGAAGTGGCAGATCGAAGAGCCGAGGATGTGGCCGGCGTTGTGGAGCGTGAGCCGCATGTCGGGCGCGATATCCGTGGTCTCGCCCCAGCGGAGTGGGACGGTGCGGGTCACGAGCTCGCGCACGTGCGACGAGTCGTAGAGGCCACGACGGGCCTCCTGGTTGACGACCTTGATCGCATCGAGCAGCATGAGCGTCATCAGGTCGCGGGTGGGGGCGGTGCAGTAGATCGGTCCCTTGTACCCATACTTGAGCAGCACCGGGACGAGGCCACAATGGTCGAGATGAGCGTGGGTCACGACGACCGCGTCGAGGGAGTCGAGCGGCAGGAGCTCGGGCGCGTTGAAGTACGGGGTGCGGTCCGATCCCGGGTCGAGCCCGCAGTCGATGAGGACCTTGGAGTTCTGGGTCGTCAGGAGGTGGGCGCTGCGTCCGACCTCGCGATATCCGCCGAGCGCGGTGTTCCGCGCCCAGAGCTTCTCCGGCAGGGGGTCGCGCGCGATGCGGATCCCGACCTTCTTGAGGAACGAACGCCGGTCGTCGAACGAATTCCGCAGGTGGATGCGTACCTCCTCCACCGTCTTCGACGGGATCGGCGGGGTGCGCACGACCGTCGGGATCCATCCGATCCGCTTCTTGAGGTCGTTGAGCACCGCGCCGCCCCGACCGATGGCGGCGCCCGGGTTCGCCGCCTCGATCGTCACCTCGCCCGTCTCGGGCTCGAAGAACAGTTGGTTGATCTCGGCCTCGGTCGGGATCATCTCTCGGATGCTCTTCTCGGCCTCCTTCGGGTCGATGAGCGTGGCGGGGTCGGAACGGACGACGACCCGACGGTGCAAACGCTGGGCGATCTGGCGTAGGTAGTCGCCCCCGGAGAGGAACGACTCGAGCTGCTTCGTGTAGAGGACGATATGCGGGCCTTCCAGCTCGATGTCGGTGACCTCGATCGTCTCCGGCAGCACCTCTTTCAGCGCTTGCCGGGTTTGGTCTAGTAACGAGTCGAAACTCATTCCACAGTGGAAAAGGTTCGCGCGAAGAGGTTGGGAGCGGCCCGAGGGCCCGCCCGCGACTTACGGGAGGACCGGAGGCAACGGTATCTTGAGAGCCTTCAGGCGTTTATTGATTTCGTCATCGGTCAGCTCGCGATATTCCTTCGGCGAGATGATGTGCACGAGGTAGCCGTCGCCGCTGGCGCTGTCGCGCTTCATCGCCGCCGTCAGACCCCGCAGGGCGAGATCGACCGCGTCGGAGGTCGACATGTCGCGGGAGTACCCCTCCTCGAGGAGGCCATACGCGAAGTACGAGCCCGAGCCCACCGAGACGAACTTGTCCTCGATGCAGCCCCCTGCCGGGTCGACCGAGAAGACGTGGCTGCCCTTGCCGTCGACCCCACCGAGGATCAGCCAGGCGTAGTACGGGTAGAAGCGATTGCCGTTCAGGATATTCGCCAGCAGGGTCGCCGCGCCCTCCGCCGTGAGGGGGGCGCTGCGGCGAAGCCGGTACAGCGAGACCTCCGCTTTCAAGTACCGGGCGAGGACCTGGGCGTCGCCGACCAAACCCGCGATCGTGATCCCGATGTTCTGATCGATCTTGAACAGCTTCTGGGTCTGCTTGTTGGAGATGACGTTCCCCGCGGTCGCGCGGCGCTCGGTCGCGAGGACGACCCCGTCCTTGCAGACGATCCCGATCGTCGTCGTGCCCTTCAGCAGGCGCTCCTCGTCCGCCGCGCTGATCACGCTCTGCATCGTTCTACCTCCGGTGACCCGGAAAGCGAGAGCCCGACCCGGGCTCGATATATAAGCGCTCACGCGGCGATTACCGACGGGCTACCGAGAAGCCCGAAGGCCTCTTCGGCTCTCCGGTGGGCGCCGGCCCGGTCCGGAAAACCGCATCGCCGCGCACAATCGATTAAAGCACCGCCCATTAGGGGGACCCGGTCGACATGCGGAAGCACGAGGTCGTGGTGGTCGGAGCCGGTCTCGCCGGCCAGCGGGCCGCCCTGGCGGCGGTCGAGGCCGGGTGTGATGTGGCGATCGTCTCGAAGCTCCATCCCCTACGCTCGCACTCCGGCGCTGCCCAGGGCGGGATCAATGCCGCGGTCGGGGCGGAGGACTCGGTCGACACCCACACTTACGACACGGTGAAGGGCTCGGACTATCTCGGCGACCAGGACGCGATCGAGTTCTTCTGCCGCGCGGCCGGCCCGACCGTGGTCGAAATGGAACACTTCGGCACGATCTTCAGTCGGGCCCCGGACGGCTCGCTCGCTCGACGTGCCTTCGGCGGCGCCGGCTTCCCGCGGACGATCTACGCGGCCGACCGCACGGGCCTCGCCCTCCTTCAAGGCCTCTGGGAGCGGCTCGGAACGGAGCGGTTCACGCTCTACGAGGAGTGGGAGCTCACGCGCGTCGTCGCGCGGGACGGCCGGGTCCAGGGCGTGATCGCTCTCGATCGCCGGCGGGGCGAGTTCGAGGGGATCGCCGCAAAGGCGGTCGTCCTCGCGACCGGACCGGCGGGACGGATCTACGGGCGCACCACGAACGCCCACAGCTGCACCGGTGACGGTCTCGCGGCCGCCTACGCCGCCGGCGCGTTCCTCAAGGACATGGAGTTCGTCCAGTTCCATCCCACGGCGCTCCTCGAGTCGGGCATTCTGATCACCGAGGGTGCCCGCGGGGAAGGCGGCTACCTCCGGAACGCGACGGGCGACCGGTTCATGTCGAAGTACGCCCCTCACGTCCTCGAGCTCGCCTCGCGCGACGTCGTCTCTCGCGCGATCGTTACCGAAGTGAGCGAAGGCCGCGGGTTCCCGGGTCCGTACGGGGGGTACGTCCACCTCGAGCTGATGCATCTCGGCCGGGAGAAAGTGGAAAGCCGCCTCCAGGAGATCTGCGACTACTGCCGCCACTTCGCCGGGATCGACCCCGTGACCGAGGCGATCCCCGTCTATCCGGCCCAGCACTACATGATGGGGGGGATTGGAACGAACATTCACGGGGCCACCAACGTCGCCGGGCTCTTTGCGGCCGGCGAGGCGGCCTGCGTATCGATCCACGGGGCCAACCGGCTGGGCGGGAATTCGCTGCTGGAGACCCTGGTCTTCGGCAAGGAAGCGGGCATCGCGGCGGCGGCCGCGGCCCGCTCCGCCTCCGCCCCGGAGCTCGGGACAGCGGAGGTCGAGGCGGCGACCGCGCCGTTCCGCTCCTGGAGCAGCCGCTCCGACGGGGAGGATCCTTCGCTGTTGCGGACGGAGATGCAGCAGACGATGGATCGGTACGTGGGCATCTATCGCACCGAGAACGACCTGCTCGAGGGCTTGAAGCGCATCCGCGCGCTCCAAAAGCGGTTCGAACGAGTGCGGGTGGTCGACCGAGCAAAGGTCTACAACCTCAATCTCACCGATGCGATCGAGACCGGTCACATGCTCGACCTCGCCGAGGTCATCGTGGTCGGCGCCTACGCGCGTCTCGAGAGCCGAGGTGCCCATTGGCGGGTCGATTACCCGAAGCGGGACGACGCCCACTGGATGCGGCACACGCTGGCCCAGCGGGGACCCGAGGGACCCACCCTCTCCTATGCGGGGGTCGCGTACACTCGGTGGGAACCGAAGGAGCGGGTGTACTGATGGCAGAACCGACGGTCCCGGCGATCTTTGACGTCTACCGCTACGACCCGGCGATCGACCGAGAGCCCCGCTATCAGCGGTATACCCTCGACCTCGCGCCGCACACTCCGGTCCTCTCCGCGCTCCTCCGCATCCGGGCCGAGATCGACCCGTCGCTGACGTTGCGCTACTCCTGCCGGAGCGCGATCTGCGGCTCGTGCGCGATGCAGATCAACTCGAAGAGCCGACTGGCGTGCGAGACCCACATCGGCCCGGAAATGGAGCGCCACGGACGGATCGTCGTCGAACCGATGCGCAACCAAGCCGTCCTCCGCGACCTCGTGGTCGACCAGGCGTCGTTCTGGCGCCAGTACTCGCTCGTCGAGCCCCACCTCAAGCTCGACCCGGCGCACCCGATGCCCGAAGGTGAGCCGACCTCGATGACGCCGGAGGAGGTCGAGCGGTTCAAAGAGACCCCGCGATGCATCGCCTGTGCGGCGTGCTACTCCGCGTGCCCGGCCGTCGAGGCCGATGCCGGGTTCCCCGGTCCGATGGCGCTCGCCAAGCTCTATCGATTCGTGGTCGACCCCCGGGACCACGCCCGCCAGGACCGACTCGTGCGGATCCAACCGAACGGCCTCTGGCTCTGCCTGCGCTGCCACCTCTGCACCGAAGCCTGCCCGAAGGATGTGCGGCCGTCGGAGCGTATCCGCGACCTCAAGGAGATGGCGATCGCGGTCCAGGGCGCGACCGAGAACGGGTCGCGGCACGCGGTCGGGTTCAAGGACAACATCGAGGACCGGGGCCTGCTGAACGAGATGCGCCTCGTCCGTCAGACGTACGGAACGCTGGGCATGCTCGGTCAGGTCGGACAGGGACTGCGGATCGTCCGCAAGAAGCCCGAGATCATGCGTCGGCCGCACGCCATCGAAGGCGTGGACGAACTCCAGAAGATCTACGAGGCCCTCGACCCGGAGGAACCGAAATGAGGCTCGCCTACTACCCCGGCTGCGTTGCCCAGGAGTCGGGCAAGGAGCTCGACATCGCCACGCGCTACGTCGCGAAGACGCTCGGGATCGAGCTCGTGGAGTTCCCGACGTTCTCCTGCTGTGGCTCGGGATTCGTGGACGAGGCGAACGAGGTACTGAACGTCGCGATCAACGCGCGGAACCTGGCGATCGCCGAACGTGCGGGGCTCGACCTTCTCACGATCTGCTCGACCTGCCAGGGCATGCTGTCGCTCGCGATCCTGCGGATGCAAGACCCGGCGGTGCGCTCCCGCGTCGAGGGGGCCCTGCGGCCCCTCGGGATCGACTATCGCGGCAGCGTGAAGGTCAAGCACCTCTTGCGCGTCCTGACCGAAGACATCGGTCTCGATGCGATCCGCGCGCGAGTGCGGCGACCGCTCGGCGGCCTCAAGGTCGGTGCGTTCTACGGCTGCCACCTCCTGCGCCCGGCCGACGAGCTCGGCTGGGAGGATGGCGAGGAGCCGCACGCCTTCGAGGACCTCCTCGCGGCGGTCGGAGCCACCCCGGTGTACTACCGCGGCCGTGTGATGTGCTGCGGGTTCCCGATCCAGTTCGTCAAGGGCGAGACGGCGAGCCGCATCGCCGGCCGCCAGATCCTGGACGCGAAGGCCCACGGCGCGGATGCGATGGCGACCCCCTGTCCCCTCTGCCACATCTCGCTCGATGCCTACCAGAACCAGGCGGCGAAGGCGGTCGAACGTCCCCTCGACCTCCCCGTCTTCCATCTACCGCAGATCGTCGGGCTCGCCTTTGGGGCGTCGCCCGAGGAGCTCGGGCTCCCGCGCCACCTCGTGCCAACCGATGCCGCGCTCGCGAAGATCGGAGCAGCTCGCCCCTGAGCCGGCCGGCTCCGGCGTGCGTCGCCGCTACGACAGCGGCACCCCGTGGGAACCGAAGGTCGGCTACAGCCGGGCCGTACGCGTCGGGAGCCGGGTCCTCGTCTCGGGGACGACCTCGACGGCCCCCGACGGCACGCTCGTCGGGGCCGGCGACCCGTACCGGCAGACCGTCCAGGCGCTCGACAATATCGAACGCGCGCTCGCCGCGCTGGGAAGCGACCGGTCCGCGGTCGTTCGCTTGCGGGTCTTCGTCACTGACTTCGGCGACTTCGAGGAGATCGCCCGCGCCCTCGGAGCGAGATTCCGCGACGTCCGGCCCACCAACACGATGGTGCGGGTCGCCGGACTCGTCGACCCCGCCATGCGGGTCGAGATCGAGGCCGAGGCGGTCGACCGGCCTCACCCCCCGCGCAGGGGCCGGCTCAGTCCGGGTCGGCCCGGCGGCCGCCCGCGTCCGAGGCCGCCTTCAGGACGTCGCCGCCCGGGCCCTTCGTGACGTAGAGGTGAAGGCGGTCGCACATCGACCGGAAGTAGGCGTTCGGCGCCCCGGCCCGGTACTCGGCGACGAGCTGGACGGCGAGCTCTGCGTCGGTCCGCGTGGGGTCGACGGCCGGCGTGAACATGCACTCGAAGACCAGGAATCGCCGTCCCTCGAGCTCGAAGCGGTCGGTCTCGGGCGCCCCGCAGAACGGACAGGCGAGCACGGGACGGGTCACGGCATCGGCGGGATTAGTCGTTGACGGCCGTGCTCCCTCAGTCGATGTACCCGAGCGACCGCAGCCGCTCCTTGAGCTGGCGCTCGTCCTCCTCGCTGAAGGCGCTCGGTCCGGGCTCCTCGAGGAGGCGGGCGAGCACGAACGCGACAAAGGCGTCGACCGAATCGAACGCCGAGCCCCGGATCCGCGTCTCGATCGCCCGGGCGATCTCCTCCGGGAGCGCGACCGTTCGGGCGGCAGGCGGGCGGGGCGGCGCCTCGGGCATCCAGCCGGTCCCGAGCCGTCGGGGCAGATAGTTCCTTCGCGGTGTCGAGCGGCGGACCGTTCACTCCCACTCGATCGTCGCGGGCGGCTTGTCGGTGACGTCGTAGAGGACCCGGACGACCTCTCCGGAGAGCTCGCGGGTCACCCGTTCGGCGATGCGGGCGAGGAGCGCCCGCGGCAGCTCCATCGCGGTCGCGGTCATCGCGTCGATCGATTCGACGACGCGCACGCTCACCGCCTCCCCGTGGACGCGGTTGTCGCCCAGCACACCGACCGTGCGGACCGGCAAGAGGACCGCGAAGTACTGCCAGGGTCGGGCGATGGTGCGGGCGGCGACCGCTCGCTCGACCTCTTCCTCCACGATCGCGTTCGCGACGCGCGCGCGGCGGGTCCGATCGGGGGTCACCGGACCGCTCACCCGGACCGCGAGTCCGGGTCCGGGGAACGGTTGGCGCTCGGCCTCGGGGATCCCGAGGTGGCGGGCGAGCGCCCGCACTTCGTCCTTGTAGAGGTCGCGAAGCGGCTCGACCAGCGTGAGGCGCAGGTCGGACGGGATCCCTCCGACGTTGTGATGGGTCTTGATCGTGTCCCGAAGCGCCCCGCCGCTCTCGATCCAGTCGGGAGCGATCGTTCCCTGGACGAGGCGGTCGGCGCCGAACGCCTCCGCCTCCTTCTCAAAGACCCGGACGAACGCCGTCCCGATCCGCCGCCGCTTCTCCTCGGGGTCCTCGACCCCGGCCAGCGCGGCGAAGAAGCGGTCGGAGGCGTCGACGATCTCGAAGGGGAGCCGGCTCTCCCGAAAGAACTCCGTGACGCGCTCGACCTCCCCGCTCCGCAGTAGGCCGGTGTCGACGAACACCGCCCGCGCCCGGGCGCCGAGGGCGCGTTCGGTCAGGAGCGCGGCCACGGTCGAGTCGATTCCCCCCGAGGCGGCGATGATCGCCTTCCCCGGTACTTCGGCCGTGATGCGGCGGACCGCCTCCTCCGCGAACTTCGCCGGATCGATCACGCCGGTCTCCCGGCGGAGGCCGACGGTTCCTCCCGCCACTGGGCCCGGTAGCGTTCGAGGCTCCGCGTGAGCTCGGGGAACTTGAGCGCGAGGATCTCGACCGCGAGCAGCGCCGCGTTCTCCGCGGCGTCGAGGCCGACCGAGGCGACGGGGATCCCCGGAGGCATCTGGACGACCGAGAGAAGGCTATCGAGACCGAGGCCCCGGTGGAGGGGGACGCCGATGACCGGTTTCAGGGTCCGCGCCGCGACGACCCCCGGGAGCGCGGCCGAGAGGCCGGCCATCGCGATGAACACGTCGGTCTCCGGGTCCCGGACGAGCCGGTCGACCTTGTCGGGGTTCCGGTGGGCGGAGGCGACGTGGACCTCGCAGGGCACTCCGAGCTCTTCGAGCCGCGCACGGACCTGGCCAGCGATCTCGAGGTCGGACTTGCTGCCGATAAGGACCGTAACCTTCACACCGTCCGCCGAGCGTCCGAAAGAGAAAACCTTTCGCGCCGGACCGGGGGCAGGTTCTTAGGCCGACCCGCTCCTCGCCCCTTCCCGTGTCGCTCCGTCTCCACCGCGCCGGCCGCTTCCGTCGCTGGCTCGGGGCCCGCTTCGGTGGAGACGAGATCCTCGGCGACCGGCTCTGGCGTCGCTCGCTCCACGCGATCGGCGCGATCTCCCTGCTGTACTTCGCCGTGCCGGCTGGATTCTTCGTCGTGGTCGGGAAGGAGGAAGTACTGTTGCTCGCGCTCGGCATCGTGCTCGTGCTCGAGCTTCTCCGCCACACCGCCGGCCTCGAGCTCCCCACCCTCCGGCCCTACGAGGAACATCGCATCGGAAGCTACGTGTTCTACTCGCTCGCGCTCACGGGGGCGATCCTGCTGTTTCCCCTCCCCATTGCGGCGACCGTGGTGCTCGGGACTTCGCTCGTGGACCCGCTCGCGGGAGAGCTCCGGGCCTCGGAACGGTACCGACGGCTCTACCCGGTCGTCCCGCTCCTCGCGTACGGGCTCCTCGCGGTCGTCGGACTCGCGCTGTTGGGTCGCTGGCCGCTCGGGGTCTCGGTCGGTCTCGCACTTCTGGTCGCCCCCGTGGCGATCGCGATCGAGTGGCCGAAAGTGCCGTGGATCGACGACGACCTCGCGATGACGTTCGTGCCGGCGCTCGCCCTCTACGCGGTCGGGGTCGTGGTGCTCGGGCTTCCGAGCTGAAGGCCCCTCAGACGATCGGCATCAGGACGGCGTGCGGCGCGCCCTTCTCGGGGTCCGGGCTGATCGCATAGATCGGCGTGCGAGGCCGGATTCCATAGATGCAGGGCGCGTTGTCGATGTTGATGATGCGGAAGTACGTGTCCATCATGTTCAGGATCTCGCTCGATACGAGCAGCCCGGGCTTCAGGAGGCCGATCCCGAGGTTCCCCACGTGCTTCGTCCGGGAGACCCCCTGGAAGTACATCCGGATCGCGACCTGGTCGCCCATCAGGCTCTCGAACGTGTCGAACGCCATGTACTCGACGAACGGCTTGCGGTCCGGTCCGGCGACCGACTTTTCCGCGGTGACCATCGCGCGGGTCGCCTCGTCGCGGCCGAGGCGCGCCATCGGGAGAATGTACGGTTCCTCGGTCTCGTTCGCGGTGTAGTCCGGGATCCGCACCCGGGTGTCGAACTGGTTCGCTGGGACATGGCGGACGAGCGTTTCCCGCAGCTTCTGGGGCGAATCCCCTGCCGCCAGCACCGCGATGATCCCCCGCCCCTGGGACAGGAAGTTGAGGAACGTCGGGGTGAACAGCATGTAGTAGTCATCGATCCCGACATTGACGTCGACCTCGAAGGCGTTGAAGCTCCCCCGACGGAAGCCGCCGCCGAGGAGCTTGTCGAAGTCCGGGATCCCCGTCGAGTAGAAGCGTTCCGGGTCCGTAACGGGCTTCCAAGCGCTCCCGCCCGAGGCCGAACCCGGGATGTCGCGCGTGCCGAGGGCCTCGAACCGGCCGCCGTCCAGCGTCACCGCGTAGCGGGCCCGACCGATGTTGGTGGCGCGCAGCTTCTCGAGCCGCAGATGGCGCACGCGGCGCTCATCGAGCTCTTCCCGCTGGATGGAGATGAGGCCGTCGACCAGGTACTCGATCCCGCCGGCCTCGGGCTTCTCCAGGATCATGACGACATCCGTGCTCGATCCCTCGACGAGGTCCTTCTGAAGCGCCATGACGAACTCTTCCATCTCGAGTCCGTACTTGTGGGTCACTCCCTCGAGGGAGTCGATGACGAGGAGCGACTTCTCGGGCAGCGCGCGCTCGATGCGGTTGTAAACGTTCTCGACCTCGGGCATGGGGCTCCGCTTGAGGAGCGCCTGGAGGTGCGTGCGGTCGACGCGCGTCGGGGGACCGCGCTCCTGGCCGAAGCTGCCGAGGATCTCCTTGCCGGCCCGGACCTTGCGCACTTCCGATTCCGGGAGCTCGGGCTCGCGCGGCTTTCCGCTCGCGTTGATCGCGTCGAGGAACAGCTTCGCGGAGTCGAGGATGCGGGTACGCATCTCGGTGGTCTTGAGCCAGGGGAACTGGCGGTACAGGGCCTCGTCTCCGACCCGGGTGGAGAGGTAGTAGGAACGGTTCGGTTGACCGACCCGTTCGAGGAGCTCGAGACCGAACGTCGTCTTCCCGGTCCCCGCTCCGCCCTTGACGATCAGCGACCGTCCGCCCTTCCCGCTCAGGAACGTGACGACCTCTGTCGGAACCCCCCCGACCGTGCTGCCCTCACTTGCGCTCATGGTGACCCCGATGTGCACGGCCGGAGCGAGGGTCCCGATCCCAACGAACCATTCCGTGTCCCGGCCCATCATGGGCACCTACGGAAAGTAAAGGTTTCGCATGATGAGAGAGACCCGGACAGGGCGACCGCAGGGTCCGTCTCCCGCTCCTGGGCTCCCCGGCGCGAGTCGGTGCTACCCGCCCGCCGACGCGCGCGCGTGGCTCCGCGCCGCCTCGAGCGCCGCGGTAAGGGGTGCGCCGGGCTCGCCGACCGCGGGCGCGGCCGCGGGATTCCCACCGCCCTTCCCTTGGAAACGGTCCTTCGCCGCGTCGACGACGGCGGCCGCGGAAACCCCGGGGGCGGTCGACCCCACGAAGAGGGTGCCCCGGCCTTCGCGCTCGCCGGCGAGGACCACGACGCGCCCCGGCTCCTTCGACAGCAGGCGGGAGAGCTCCATGAGCTCGGCACGCTCGAGGTCGAGCCGGGCGGCGATCACGGTGACCGCGCCGAACGTGGAGACAGCCGAGGGGTCGGAAAGGAGTCGCGTGGCGGTCCCGCCGAGGTCCTCCTTCAATCGGTCTCGGCGGAGCTTGCGGGCCTCCTCGATCTCGCCGAGCAGCCGGTCGATGCCCTCCGGGAGCTGGGCGACCGGGACCCCGAGACGGCGGGACGCCTCGCGCAGGATCTCCTCGTGCTCCTCGCGGACCTCGAGGGCTCGCTCCCCGCTCGCGTACGTGAGACGGACGACGCCGTCCTGGATCCGTTCCACCCCCAGGATCGCGACCGCGCCGACCTCACTCGTGTGCGTGCAGTGGGTCCCGCCGCACGCCTCGACGTCGAAGCCTTCCACCTCGACGATCCGCAGGTCCCGGCCGGGCACCGCGCCGCCCTGGTAGAGCCGGAACCCGAATCGACGTTCGGCCTCGGCACGGGACTCGAAGTAGCTCTTCACGGGTCGATCCTCCCGGACGACCTCGTTGACCCGTCGGTCGACCCGACGCAGCTCCTCCTTCGAGAGGGGCCGGTAGTGGGTGACATCGATCCGAGCCGATTCGGGCGATTTGAACGCGCCGGCTTGCCAGACATGCGGGCCCAGGATCTCCCGGAGCGCGCCGTTCATGAGGTGGGTCGCGGTGTGATGCTGCATGAGCTGCGTCCGTCGGACCGGGTCGACCCTTCCGCGGACCCGATCACCGGGATGGAACGGCGCGGTCCGCTCGAGCCGGTGGAGAAGGTGGGGCCCCTGGCGCGCCACCTCGACCACCTCGAGCTCCGCGAGGTGGCCCCGGTCGGTGACCTGGCCGCCCCCGGTCGGGTAGAAGAAGGTCCGGTCGAGCACGACGAACGGACCCTCGCTCCAGACGACGTGCGCGTCGAAGGCGACCGTGTAGGGGTCGAGGTAGTACTGGACCTCGGTCGGAGGGATCCCCGCCGGGACCTCGGGCCACCCTTCGGTCTTCTCCGCATAATCGGTCGTCGGCCGCTCGTTCTCGTGCCGGGCGGCGACGCGGGCGTAGAAGTCCTCGGGGATCGCCGGTGGCTCCGAGAGTTCCTCCACTGCGACTTCGGGGGGGACCCCCAGCGAATCGTACCACTCGAGGAGCTGCTCGGACGTGACGCGCTGGCCCACCGACCGAGCCCGCTCCTCGAAGCGGCGGATCGTCTGGCGGGCCCGACCAATCGCCTCGTCGTACCGCTCGATCTCCGCCTGCACCACCGCGTGGAGGTCGTCGCGATCGGCTCCGACCTCGGGGAAGTCGCGCGCGATCTCCCGCGCCGCACGGTCGAGGATCGCCCGGAGGGAAGGCGCCTCGGGGGTCTTCGCGAGGATCCGCTGCGCGCGACGGAGCAACAAGCGGGCGAAGTACCCTTCCTTGCTGTTCGACGGGACGACGCCGTCCGTGAGCAGGAAGTTGAGGGCCCGGGCATGGTCGATCAGGATCGCCGTCTCCCGGGCCGGGAACGTCCGACGCAGCTCGTCGTACTCCGCGCCGAAGACCGCCTCGTACGCGCTCTTCGTGCCCTGGCTGGCCCAGACGAGACGCTCGAGCCCGTAGCCGGTGTCGACGACCGTGAGCGGCATCGGTTTCAGCCGATCGCCGTCGCGGAGGTATTCCATGAAGACGAGCGTGGCGACCTCGAGACCGAGCGCGCTCACGCTGAGCGACGGACCGAGATTCCCGCCGCCCTCCCATACCTCCTCCTTGTAGGTGATCAACGCGGGGTCGGCCCCAAGTTCGGAGACGAGGAGTTCGTGGCAGAGCTCGGTCGTGCGGTCCTTGAAGTAGACCTCGTGGTCCGGGCGATTGAAGGCGTGGTGGGCGAGCATTTCGAAGAGCGTGAAGTGTCGGCCGCTCCGCCCGACCTCCTCGAGGTCGATGAAGCGGAGGACCGGTTGGCTGATCGTGAGGGGGTTCGCCGGTGGTGGGGTCGCACCGCTCGTCACCCACGGCTGAAAGTCATAGATCGATGCTTGGGTGAAGAAGACGTCGTTGCGCCAGCGGGCGACGGTGGGGTAGCGGCGGACGCGCGTGTGGCCACGCCGTTCGAAGAAGCCGAGGTAGGTCTCGCGCATCTCGCCGAGCGAGTAGGGCCGCGCGAAGATCGGCCGACCCACGAAGCCGTACTCCCGGCACGGCGCCTCCTGACAGCGGTCGTGATCGCCGAGGGTCCAGAACGCGTGGCCGCAGACCACGCAGGTCCGACGGTGGAATCCTCCGCGATGGAAGAACGGAAGGTCGTACTCCGAAGGATCCATCACGGCGCTCCGACGCCCGCCGGCGTTTAAACGGTTTGGCCGGTGGACGGAGGACCGCGGCTCCGCACCGGGGGGGTGTGCCCGACGGTCAGGACGCGAGGACCGGGCGATGAGGGCAGGGGGCGGGCCGCTTCCCGACGCCCGGGTCCTCCGCGCGACCGCGGTCCTCGTCGCACTGCGAGTCGGCTACGCCTACAACTGGTTCTCGATCGGACCCGCCCTCGTTCCCATCGGGGTCGAGTTCGGGGTCGGGCCGGCGGAGTTCGGGCTCCTGGTCGCCGCGTTCCTCGTGGGGGCCGGGCTCCTCCAGGTCCCCGCGGGATTCCTCGCGCGTCGCTACGGGGCCCGCTCGGTCTCGCTCGCGGGGGTCGGCCTCCTAGCGGCGAGCGCCGTCGCGAGCGCGTTCGCGCCGTCGTTCGCGGCCCTCCTCGCGACCCGCCTCGCCGCCGGGGTCGGGGCGGCGCTGTTCTTCTCCCCGGCGATCGGGCTCGTTGCGAGCCTCTACCCGGCCGGCCGTCGCGGCCTGCCGGTCGGACTGTTCAGCTCGGCGTTTAGCGCGGGGGCGGGACTCGGGGTGATCGGGAGCTCGCTCCTGATCCCGATCGGCGGTTGGCGGGAGGCGATCGCGATCGGTGGACTGGCGCTGGGGGTCCTCGTCGTCCTCGGCCTCGGGCTCATCCCCCGTACCGCGGGCGCACCGCCCGCCGAGCCCCCGCCCGTGACGCGACGTCGTATCCCGACCGCGCTGGCCTACCGGGGGGTCTGGGCCGTCGGGTTCGCGTTCGTCGGCATGGAAGGCGCTACGTTCGCCACCGGCCAGTTCATCGTGCCGTATGGTCAGGTCATCGAGGGCTGGTCGGTCCCGCTCGCCGGGGTCGTCGGCATGATGTTCGTCCTCCCGAGCCTCTTCGGAGGACCCGTCGGGGGCCCGATGGCCGAGCGGTTCCGCAACCATCGGACCCAGTTCGTCCTCGCCACGGTCGCAGGGGCGCTCGCGCTCGCGCTCGTCCCGATCGCGGGATGGGGGGGGCTGCTCGTGATCGGCGTCGTTTTCTCGTTCGTCTACGGGGTCGTCTACGCGATCATGTACGTGCTCCCGCACTTTTGGCGGGAAGTGCCGGCCGACGAGATCCCGCTCGCGATCGGGCTTTTCAACTCGATCCAGCTCGCCGGCGGGGCGTTCGTTTCGTTCCTGTTCGGCTGGATGGTCTCGGTGCGCTCCTACGCGTTCGCCTGGGAGGTGCTGGCCGGGATCGTGCTCCTCTCCCTCGCCGCGCTCGTCGCGCTCCCTCCGACGCCGGCACGCGCCGCCCGTCCTCCGGCCGAGGGGTCGCGGTCCCCGCCCGTCGGGCCCGGCCGGTAGCGCAGAGCTCGGCGATCGGACACGCGTCGCAGCGGGGGCCGATGGGCCGGCAGAGGTTCTGGCCGTGCTGGACGAGCAGCGGATTGAGGGGGATCCAGTAGCGCCGGTCGAGGAGTTCGCGGAGCCGGGCCTCGGTCTCCTCGGGCCGGTCCGTGCGGACGACCCCCAGCCGATTCGCGATGCGGTGGACGTGGGTGTCGACCGGGATCGCCGGGATCCCGTACGCGAAGACGAGCACGCAGTTCGCGGTCTTCGGGCCGACCCCCGGCAGCGAGGTCAGCTCGTCGAACGACGGCGGGACCGCCCCCCCGAACCGGTCGAGGAGCGCGCGCGCGCAGTTCCGGATCGCGCGCGCCTTGACGTGGTAGAATCCGGTCCGACGGATCAAGGGTTCGATCGCCCGGGGCGAGGCGCGGGCGAGCGAAGGGGCGTCGGGGTAGCGGGCGAACAGGCGCGCCGACGCGACATCGGTGTTCTCGTCGCGCGTGCGCTGGGAGAGGATCGTTCCGATCAGGACCTGAAACGGGTCCTCGGCGTGGTCGCGTAGGTACGGCGCGCGCCAGTCGCCGGTCCGGTAGAGGGCGCTCAACCGATCGAGCACTTCCTCCCAGAACGCCGGACCGGGCGCAGCGGAGGGGTTCATGCGCGGGACCCCGCGCGACGCGCCCCGCCACCGGCGGGAGGCCGGGGACCGTCGGGGGCGACCTCTCCGCCGAGACCGGGGTCGGAGAGGTCCGGCTCGTCCGACGCCGCACGGCCGCGCAGCAGCTCCCCGACGAGGTAGTCGCTTCCCGCCACCAGCGTGAACCCGTCCGGCCCGGTCGCCGCGCGAGCGAGGCGCAGCCCTGTTTCGGCGTCCGGGGCGAGGACGATCCTCGGAAAACGGCCGAGCGCGGCCGTCCGCAGTTCGGCGGGCGGAAGCCCCCGCTGGGAGCGTACGGGGACCAGGACGAGCGTATGGGCGAGCGGAGCGAACGCATCGAGGATGCGGCGGGCGTCCTTCCCCCGCAGGCAGCCGAAGAGGACGGCGCAGCCGTCCGGGTCGGCCAACGGCGCGATCTCGGCGAGGCTCTCGACGACCGCGCGTGCGCTCTCGGGAGTATGCGCGACGTCGTAGTACACTTCGGGCCGCCGCGCGACCCGCTCGAGCCGGCCCGCCCAGCGCACCTCGCGGAGGCCGGCCCGGACCTGGGCCTCTTCGAGCCCGAAGCCGAGGGCCGTGGTGAGCCGCTCGACGGCCGCGAGCGCGAGCGCCGCGTTCGAGGGTTGGAAGCGCCCGAGCAGCGGTAGCGTGAGACCGTCGACCGTGCGCCGAGGAGTCCGCACGCTGAACGTCTGACCATCCTCCGAAAGTGTCCGGTCCCCGACCCGGACCTCCGCCCCGAGACGCCAGAGCGGGACCCCCTGACGGGTCGCCTCCGATTCGACGACGACCGCTGCCTCGGGGGCGAGCTCGCCGAGGACGCCCGTCATCCCCGGGTGGAAGATCCCGGATTTCTCGCGGGCGATCGCTGCGACCGTCGGGCCCAGCACGTCGGTGTGCTCGAGCTCGACGGTCGTGATCACACCGACTCGGGCGTCGAGCACGTTCGTCGCGTCGAGCCGACCGCCGATCCCGACCTCGACGACGGCCGCATCGACCCTCTGCTTCCGGAACCAGTCGAACGCCAGGGCGGTCGTGACCTCGAAGAACGTGGGGGCTCGGTCGATATGCCCGGCGCGTTCGAGCTCCTCACCGAGGCGGTCGATGCGATCGACGCCGTCCACGACCGCGGCGGGGGAGATGAGGCGGTCGTCCACGCGGATCCGCTCGCGATAGCTGACGAGGTGCGGCGAGGTGAACAGGCCGGTCCGCCGTCCGTGCGCGGAGAGGATCGCACGGGCCATTGCGGCGACCGACCCCTTGCCTTTGCTCCCCGTGATGTGGATCGCGGGGTAGGTGCGCTCGGGGTTCCCGAGCCCGTCCAAGAGCGCCCGGACGACCTCGAGCCCGGGACGCATCCCAAACCGCCGGCGCCGGAACAGCCGCTCGAGCGTCGCGCGGTACTCCTCGCGTCCCACGGGTGTCGTCTCCACGAACCGAAGGGGGCCTTAAGCGTCGCCGATGAGCGGGTGGGCCGTCAGTACATCGACCGCTCGCGGTAGCTTCCGAAGACGTCCTGGAAGGCCCGGACGATCTCCCCGAGCGTCGCCCGGGCGCGGAGTGCGTCGAGGACCCCGGGCATCGTGTTGCCGGACTCCGTTGCGGCGACCGCGCGCAGTCGGTCGAGCGCGGCGGCGTGGTGGCGCGGGTCGCGTCGGGCGCGCAGCGCTTTCAGGCGGCGTGACTGGGAGCGGCGAGCCGCCTCGGAGATCTTGAGCCGCGGGACCTTCACGGGCGTATCGGTCACGTAGGCGTTCACGCCGACGACCTTCTCCGAGCCGTCCTCTACCGCACGCTGGTAGCGGAACGACGCCTCCTGGATCTCGCGCTGAAAGAAACCGCGCTCGATCGCGGCGACGACCCCGCCGAGCTCGTCGATCCGATCGAAGTAGCGCTGCGTCTCCTCTTCCAGCCGGTCGGTCAGCCACTCGACGTAGTAGCTCCCGGCGAACGGGTCGATCGCATCGGCGATACCGGACTCGTGGGCGAGGATCTGTTGGGTGCGGAGCGCGATGCGGACGGCGTCCTCGCTGGGGAGCTGGATCGCCTCGTCGTAGGAGTTAGTGTGCAGCGACTGGGTGCCACCGATCACTCCCGCGAGCGCTTGGACGGTCGTCCGGACGACGTTCAGCTCGGGCTGCCGCGCGGTGCACGAGCATCCCGCGGTCTGCGTGTGGAACCGCATCCAGAGGGAGCGTTCCTTCTTCGCCCCGAACTCCTCGCGCATCACGCGGGCCCAGACGCGTCGCGCGGCGCGGAACTTCGCGATCTCCTCGAAGAAGTCGTTGTGCGAATTGAAGAAGAACGAAAGACGGGGAGCGAAGTCGTCGACGTCGAGGCCCCGCGCCTTCGCTTCCGCCACGTACGTCCGACCGTCGGCGAGCGTGAACGCGAGCTCCTGGACCGCGGTCGACCCGGCTTCCCGAATGTGGTAGCCCGAGATCGAGACCGGGTTCCAGCGCGGCGTGTGGCGCGTGCCGTACTCGATCGTATCCGTGACCAGCCGCAGCGCGGCGCGCGGCGGGTAGAGGAACTCCTTCTGGGCGATGTACTCCTTCAGGATATCGTTCTGGGTCGTGCCTCCCAGCCGGTCGAACGGGACACGGTGCGCCCGGCCCGTGAGGAGGTACATCCCCCAAACGATGTTCGCGGGCGCGTTGATCGTCATGCTCGTCGTCACCCGCCCGAGCGGGATCTCCGCCAGGAGTCGTCCCATGTCATCGAGCGAGCTCACGTTCACGCCGCACTTCCCGACCTCCCCCCGGGCCTCGAGGTCGTCCGCGTCGATCCCGTAGAGCGTGGGATCGTCGAACGCGATCGATAGGCCGCTCTCTCCGTGCTTAAGGAGGTAGCGGAACCGACGGTTCGTATCTTCGGGAGAGCCGAAGCCCGAGAACATCCGCATCGACCATAGTCGCCCGCGGTACATCGTGGGGTGGACCCCCCGCGTGAAAGGATATTGACCGGGGTAGCCGACCTGCTCGAACCCCGAACGCGGCGAGCGGGGGGTGTACACCCGGTCGATCGGGATCCCACCCAGAGTGGTGAACCGTTCCTTGCGCTCGGGGCTCCTCGCGAGCGCCGGACCGAGGACCTCGGACTCCCAGCGACGTTGCCGCTCGAGGACGGGGTCCCCCGTATCGGGGCTCGGCGGCGAGGAGCGGAGGGGCGGGGTCCCGGCGCGGCTCGCCGACATCGACTCCCCCAAGGGACGACCGCCACTATAACGGTGGGGGAGTCGAGCGTGCGCTCGAACGACGGCCCGACCGGCCCGGCGGACCGATCGGCATCCGGAGTCCCACCAGATCGCTCCGACCGCGCGCTCGCATGGGCACCCCGACCGCCCGCGCGAAGCGGGGGAACGACCGCCCGGTCCAAGCCGTGTTGTCGGCCAGGACGATGGCCCCCGGATCGAGCTTCGGCCGGACCGTCGCCAGCTCGAAGGCGAGGTGGGTCGGCGTATGGAGGCTGTCGTGGAGGAACAGTCCGACCGAGGGGATCGACCGAAGGAGGGCCGGCAGGAGCTCCTGGCTCGGTCCCACCCGGAGGTCCCAGCCGGCCCGGAGCGGTTCGGGAACGGCCCAGCCGCTCGCGCGGCCGGGCGGGAGCGCGACGGGGGAGTCGGTGCGTCCGAAGGTCGCAGTGCGCTGGACCACGGGGAGGTCGATCGAATGGAGGGTGCCGTGCCGATTCCGCTGGAGCGCGAGCAGAAAGTGGGCCGAGGAGACCCCGCTGCTCACCCCCGTTTCCACGACGTGCCGGGGGCGGAGGCAGCGGACGAGCGCGTACAGCTCGAACGGCGCGCGGAACTGCGCATAGTTCGGGCGGCCACCCGCGAGGTGTCGTCGGCGGATCTCCTCCTCGAGGGGTACCGCCGTCGCGAGCTCCGCGAGGTACTCGTCGACCGAGCCGACCGTCGCTCCCAACAGGGCAGAGAGCCAGCGGAGGTTCGGCCGCGCGCGACGGTCGCCGAGCGCCCGCCCGGCCCGTTCGACCGAGGCGCGCGCGGACAGGGAGAGCGGGGAGGGACTATGGGCGTTCCGGCGCGTCACCGGGAAGCCTCCCCCCGCCCCGATGGCTCCCGGTCGCCGAGATGGGCCTCCTCGACGACCAGCCGGGAGGTGCTCGCTTCGGTGACGGTCCGGACCCGGTCGAGGACGAGGCGCTGTCGCCAGAACGGGGCCCCGACGACCAGCGTCTCGTACTCGCCACCCTCGCCAGCGACGTTCACCGGCCGCACGGTGCGGCTGCGGGCCTCAATCTCGCCGAGGAGCGAGGAGTCGAACTGCCGCCCGAGGAGCTCGCGGGTCAGCGGCTCGGCCGCGAGGTGGACCAGGCGGATGTCGAGCCCGGCCGAGATTTCCTCACGGACGACGCGCACCGGGTCGACCCGCCACAAGGGCGCGTACACCCGCCGGTCCAGCCGGTCGGCGACCCGAAGAACGCGGGCCCACTGAAACGAGGAGGCGATCGCCCCGACGACTACCGGACCCTTTCCACCCGATAGGGCGACCTCGAGCGCGGCGATCTCGGAGGAGTCGTCCTCCCCTCTCACAAGCACCTCGCGATGCCGTTTCCCCCATGCGGCTGCCTGGAGCGCCACCAGGTCCAAGTTCGGGGTGTGGAACATCCGGGAGTCGTCGCGCGGCGGCCGCAGGGTGACAAGCTCGTCGACGGGCCACCCCTGCATCTCGGCGAGGTAGGCGGCGTAGACCGAATCCTTACCGCCCGAGACGAGCGCAGTTACGGTCACGGAGACCCTCCGCTCCACCTCACGGGAGCCCGAGCTCTGAACGCCAGCGAGCGTACAGGGGCCCCAGCTCGATGGCGGCGATCGGCCGTCCGGAGTTCGTGAGCTCGCCCACGGCCCCCTCCTTCACGACCCCGAGGCGAGCGAACGGTACCGCGGCGAGCGCGCGCTCGAACCGCTGCGCCGTGTCGATCCCGACCTCGACGACCCAGCGGGAGGCGCCTTCGGCTGCGAGGGCGAGCGCGGGGGGGGTGAGCCCGGTGCGACCGAGGTCGACGGAGAACCCGAGACCGCCCCCGAACGCCATCTCGCTCAACGTCACTGCGAGTCCGCCGTCGGAGACATCATGGGCGGAGCGGACGAGTCCCTTCGTCATGGCCGCGAGCAGGCGCTCCCCGGCGGCACGGACCGCCAGAGGGTCGGCCGGCGGCAGGCGCAGTCCGGTCCGGCCGGAGCGCCGAGCCCAGAGCGACCCGCCGAGCTCGGGCCGCGAGCGGCCGACGAGGTAGAGCGGGTTCCCGGGCTCCTTGAGGTCGGAGCTGGTGGCGTGCGCGAGGTCCGGCACGATCCCCGTCGCCAGGAGAACCGGGGTGGGTGGGATCTCCGCACCGAGCCCACCGTTGTAGAAGCTCACGTTGCCAGACGGAATCGCGAAGCCCAGGGCGCGAGCGGCGCGGCCGAGGCCGTCCGTTACGCGGGCAAAGTCGTCGAGGACCCGCGGGTCCTCCGGATTCCCGAAGTTGAGACAATTGGTGAAGGCGTCCGGTCGTGCGCCCACGGCGTAGAGGTTTCTCGCCGCCTCCTCGACGACGAGCTCGGCCCCGGTCTCGGGGTCCTCCCGACAGGCCCAAGGATGCGCCGCGGTCGTGATCGCGAGGCCCCGGGCGCTTTCGGGACGAGGACGGACGATCGCGGCGTCCCCGTGGGACGGCGATGCGACGCGCCCGTGGAGCGGCTTCAGGACCGTGCGGCCCTGGACCTCGTGGTCGTAGACGCGGATCACCGCTTCGCGCGAAAGGGAGTCGGGAGCGAGCACGAGCATCTCCAGGAGCCGGTCCGGCTCCTCGGGAGGGAGAACGTTCCTCCGGGGCGTCCGGTGAGGGCGAGGGCGGGTCCGACGCCGAAGGGCCGGCGGAGCCACCCGGAACCCGAGCCGAAGGTGCCCCGCCGGTCGTCCGTTCCATTCGACCGTCTCGTACGGTCCTTTCACGACCTCCCCGATGTCGCTGAGGGGCACATCGTACCGTCGGAATATCTCGGCGAGGGCCGGCACGTCCCGCGCGCGGACGTCGAGGACCATCCGCTCCTGGGACTCGGAGACCCATACCTCCCATGGTCGGAGACCTTCCTCCCGAAGCGGCACTCGGGCTAGGTCGACCCGGAGGCCGAATCCTCCCGCATGGACGAGCTCTCCCGCGGCGGCCGCCACTCCACCTCCTCCGAGGTCCTTCAGGCCGCGGACCAGACCCCGGTCGAACGCCTCGAGGCAGGCATGGATGAGCGGCTCTTTCATGATCGGGTTGCCGAGTTGTACGGCGCCCCGCGACTCGGACTCGCTCCGGTCCGTGAGCTCGCGCGAGGCGAACGAGACACCCCCGATGCCGTCCCGCCCGGTCAGCCCGCCCACGAGGACGAGTCGATCGCCGATCGCGCGCGCCCGGTTCGGGAGGAGTCGGGGTCGCGGGAGAAAGCCGACGCAACCGACGTTCACGAGCGGGTTGACGATGTACGCCGGGTCGAAGTAGATCCCGCCTGAGACCGTGGGCACCCCGACACGGTTGCCGTAGTCCCGGATACCGGCGATGACCCCTTCCGCAATGTACCGCGGGGTCTTGACGCCCTCGGGCACCTCCTCCGGCGACCGGTCGAGGGGGCCGAAGAACAACGGGTCGGTGAGCGCGATCGGTTTCCCACCGACCGCGAGGACGTCGCGCAGGATCCCGCCGATGCCGGTCGCTGCGCCACCGTACGGTTCGACCGCGGACGGGTGATTGTGCGATTCGATCCGGAGCGCGTAGGCGTAGCCCTTCTCGAACCGCATCACCCCTGCGTCGCCAGTGCCGAGGACCCGGGGTCGCGCCCGGAGGCCGCCGAACGCCCGCTTCAAGAACGGTCGGGAGCTCTTGTAACTGCAGTGCTCGCTCCAGCTCTGGGCGATGCCGGCGAGCTCGACGTCGGTCGGATCCCGGCCCGCGACGCGGAAGTAGCTGCGGAGGCGGCCCAGCTCGGCCCGGTCGAATCCGAGGCCGAGCTCGGTCGAGGTACTCTTCAGCGCGGCGAGCGACGCTCCGCGGAACGGAACCGAACTGACGCCGTCCGCCCACTCCGGCATGCGCCTAGGTCGGCGCCGGTCGGACCGACACCCGGTGGATCACAGGGTTTGCGAGCAGTCGGTCGACAGCGACCTCGGCGCGTCGCTTCGCCTCGGCCGGACTCACACCGGCGAACTCGAGGTCGTAGATCCGCGCCGTGGAAACGTGGCGGACTGCGGCGATCCCGAGGAGCCCGAGCGACTTCTCGATGCTCACCGCCTCGGCATCCATCACGCCGGGCTTCAGCTCGACCCGAACTTCCACGCGGACCGTGGACGAGTCGGTGGTCACCGAAGTTCCCCTCCATGGCTTTTACCGGCTCGAAGAGATAACCCTACTGCCCTGCCAGAGGGGGTCGCGGCCGGGGTTGCCCGCCTGTCGACCCGGCGAGTCTCTCCATCGGCCGGCGGGAGCCGTGCGCTCGATGGTCGATAGCTCGGGAGGGCCGGTCCGCTTCGAGTGCGACGCCCCGAAGTACCAGTCGCCACGCCGGTAGAGAGCTTCGCCAGGTGGCGGCTGGAGGGCGTAGGAGTGGGCGTACGCGCCCTCACTCGAGGGGACCTGCGATCGATTTCACTCGCCGCACCGGCAGTGAGGTCGGGGCGAAAGAAGGTGCCGGAGGTGAGGTGGACCGTGGCGCCCAGTCCTTGGGCCGATCCACCCCAGAGCCCCTCCTTGGGTCCCCTCGGTTCGCACCCCGGCTCTGAGCTTTTCGCCACGATCCGAAACCCCCGGCCCCGGAGCGAGCCCCCATCGTCGACGAGCCCCACGCCCATAGCGAGCTCGACATCCCGGATCGCTCCGACCTCCTGGGGAGAGCGCGACCCTCCCTGCCCCGGGACTTCGTCCGAACGCCGGGAGTCCCTTCACGGTGGGCCGCTCCGTGGCTTCGAATGGACCGCCCGCGGGGGCCATCTTGCGGCTGGGATGCCACTCTCGCTCTCGCCCGATTCCCACGGCTCGAGCGAGGCGAAGAACTCCGGAGTGAACCGTCCCGCGGCGGGTAAGCGAATCGATCGCCCCTTCCGCAACCGCGGGTCCGCGAAGCGTGTCCGACTCTTTCTGAAGCGTGAGGGGAGCGTAGCCTGGGCCTGCGGTCCGGACCTCCGCGGGTCTCGGACCGATCGGCCCCAAGGCCCCCGAGGTTCTGGGCTACGCGGAGCGTCGATATGCGTCGGGCGTGGTAGGGACCCCGCGCTCGGGGCCATGGGCTTTGAAAACGGATAGCCCCTTTTGACCGATTTGTTTTCACTCCCGCCCATCCGGTTTCACGAATGAAGGCGCAATCCCGTTCTCGAACATCTCGTGGACCACCACCGTCAGGTTGTAGGCGATGAGCTTACACAGAATCTCGTTGACCTGAGCCACCGGCGTCCGGGATCGGACGTTCTCCCCGAACTTGCGCTTGAGCGCCGAGAACACCGACTCGACGTTCGACCGCTTGTGGTAGTTCCGGTCGAACTCCTCCCGGTTCGCTTGGAACAGGTAGAACGCCTTGCGCCATGCCGACGGGGACGGCTCCCCGAGGATCCGGTTCCTCGAATTGGACTTGAACGGGATGTACGCCTGCATCCCCAAGTCGGAGGTGAGCCGGTAGCTGGCCTTCGAGAGGTAGCCCTTGTCCGCCAAGACTGTCGAAGGATGGAACCCGTCCTCCAATATTCCCCGGAGCAACGGCTCGAACTGCGGGGAGTCGGCCGAGTTCGCCTCGCCCACGAAAGCCCGGATGATGACGTGGGTCTTGGTGCCCACCATCGCGTGGACCTTGAGCCACCGCCGCTCCCTCTTCTCCCCGTGCTTCTCTTCCCGCCAGCCCCCGAACGAGGTCGTTTGCACCCCGGTCGAGTCCGGGGCCACCGCGCCGCCGTCCTCCAATCCCGCGAGGGGTACGGCGCTCAGGCTCAGCAGGCGGTATAGGATCGGCGTGACCTCGTGGCGCGTGAGGAGGTTCGACGCGACCGCGAAGCTCGGGGGGCGGCCAAGGAGCCCCCGGTCGGCGACGTTCGCGTACACCCCGCAGGCTCGCCGCCCCGAGAGGCCCGAGTAGACCTTGAGGATCGCACAGTAGAGGTCGTCTCGGATAGGCGTCGGGGCCGGTCCCGGCAGCCCGGGAGCCCGCGGGAAGTCGTAGACCTCCCCGACCAGTTCCCGGAGAAGGGAGTCCAGCAAGCGCATCTCCTCGGTCTGACCCTTCGTGTACGTGGGGTGCTGGGCGTACTGCTTGCGAACCTTCCGCTCCGGCACCGACAGGAGTTTCGCCGCCGCGCCGAGACCGAGGTTCATGACGGCGAAGATGTGCTTGCACGGCTCGCCGCCCCTGCCGGCGAAGTCCTTGCATCGGCACTGGAACGCCCCGTCAATCTTCGACACGAGATACCGGCCGAACCCGGTCTGGGATGGAACGGACCACTCCGACTCGCCGATCTTCTCGATTTCCTCCGGTCGAGAGGCGATTTCCCGACCCCGGGCCATCCGCCGCTCGCTCGGCGTTCGCGCGATTAGTTCCACCCCAGTCGTCGTCATATACTTACGTATTAGGTATAGTCTATTAGGTATATAACACCTCCTAAGTCCGTCGCCCGCGGAGTGGGGTTTATCTACCCACAAGGTTATACCCGGTGCGTATGGCAAGGATTCGTCTCTCCGGCTTCCGGTGCGAACGGTGCGGCCATGAGTGGGTCCCACGGTCGAAGACCGAGGGCGACCCCACAATCTGTCCAAAGTGCAAGTCGCCGTACTGGAACAAGCCTCGGCGGAAAAGACCGGAGAGTGCGGCCTAGGGTCGTCGAGGCGTAGCTGAGTGAACTTTCGTTTCAACGGCGGGTCGGTTCTTCCGGCGGCGCTGTATGGTGACCCCCGCTATTGAAACTTTGTCCGCGAGTCATTCCCCCTCACCGTTTTTCACCGTTCGTCGGGACCCCAAGTCGGAAGGTATTAGCCACGGAAGGGGTGTCGCCGCTCGAAGGGCGACAGGGATGCACACGAACGCAATCTATTGTGGGGATTGTCAGCGCGTCCTCGCCAACACAGTCGAGTTTCCTGATGACTCAGTGGATTTGGTATACATCGACCCGCCGTTCTTCTCGGACCGGCAATATGAGGTCCTTTGGGGCGATGGATACGAACTGCGTGCGTTCGAGGATCGATGGAAGGGTGGCATCGAGAACTACATCGCCTGGATGGAGCCCAAGGTCCGGGAGCTTCGCCGTGTGCTGAAGCCCACCGGGTCAATGTACCTTCACTGCGATTACCATGCGAACGCGCACCTCCGAATCCTCATGGATAAGGAATTCGGCGAGTCCCACTGCATCAACGATATTGCATGGTGCTACCGAGGCGGAGGGGTCCCATCAAAGGGGTTCGCAAGGAAGCACGACACCATTCTGTTCTACGCGAAGGGAGACCCACGGAAGATCACCTTCAACACCCAATACGTGCCCTACTCCGAAGCGAGCCAAGCACTCGTCGCTTCTCGCGGCGGCACCAGCATCGACGGCAAGAAGCGCCCTCTAAGCCGGGGGGCGCACATGCCTGATTGGTGGTCTGACATTAACTCCTTGCAGACGTGGTCGCCGGAACGCCTCGACTACCCTACGCAGAAGCCTGAGGCGCTTCTTGAGCGCATAATCAAAGCATCCTCAAACGATGGCGATGTGGTTCTCGATTCGTTCTGCGGGTGTGGAACCGCCATATCGGTAGCGCACAAACTGAATCGCAAGTGGGTCGGGATAGACGTTTCTCCGACGGCCTGCAAGCTGATGGCAAAACGGATGCACTCCCTCGGGTTGCCCATCTCTGCTGGCGACGTGATTGGGTTGCCCAAGACGTACGAACAGTTGAAGGCCTTACAGCCATTCGAGTTTCAGAACGAGATACTCCGTCGTCTGACCGGTCGAGTTTCGGCGAAGAAGTCCGGCGATATGGGCATTGATGGGTGGCTAATCGACGGATCCCCAGTACAGGTCAAGCAATCCGATGGAGGGGGCCGCAATGTCGTGGACAACTTCGAGACCGCGCTCCGCCGCGCCAAGAAGTCAAGAGGGACTATCGTCGCCCTGAGTTTCGGCGCGGGTGCACATGAGGAGGTGGCCCGCGCAAAGAATCAAGACGGGCTCGAAATCACCCTCAAGACGCTCAAGGAACTGATGGAGGAGGAGTAGCTGGGGGCGTCCTCTCGTACTCAAACACGACGACTAGCAGGGCAAGCACCGCAATTGCCCACGTCCCATCTGCTTCCAGCGTCTGAATGAGGGTCGAACCGCCGACTCCAAGGAAAATGAGGTAATTGACAAAGGCCACCCCACCGAATATTGCGAGGGCGATGTACACGACACGCCTCTTCTTTTTCTCCTTGTCGATATCGGTCGGCGCCGTCTGGGCCATCCGAACAGCCCCGACCTACAGGCCTGGGATCGAACAGGAATTGGCGAATAATCCAGCCCCACCTATGGCCATCAGCAGCACGCCGATTGCCCCGACAAAGACCAGTACAAAAATCTGACCGAATTTTCCGGCAAGAAGACCCCCAATCAGCAAGGCTACGCCGACTCCGAGCACAATCCAGTAGTTCCCGCAAGCTGCGGTGGCGGAAGATGCTTGAGCCACCGTGAGCCCTATCGTTGCAATAACCCCCACCATGGCGAGGATTGAAAGTGTACCGGGACCTAGTTCTTGAACTTGGTCCCGCGGACCGGTCGAAACTGCATGCGGAGCGACCCCATGCAACCCGTTCCTGAGATGGCTGTCCGATGATATCGCGAACTCATCTGTTTTCACTCGGCCCGATCCGTTTTCAAAATGGCCGCCGGGGGGCTCCCGGACCCCATCCGTTTTCAAAGCCGGGGCCATGATAAAACCTATATAGCGGTCCTTTTTCGGCCGGTCGGCACGGTGGGGGGCCGGCCATCATGGAGGAGTTCATCTGTAGTGTCGAGTTTCTCCGGGGGCCAGCCCACCTCATCGCACGCGTCTCGAGTGAGGCCGGGGGGGTCCGGGAGTACCGCGGATCCTCGGCCGGCTCCGTGATCGATCAGGTCATTAACGACCTCCAAGAGGAGTTCGAGTCCGCCCCGGCGGCGTAAGTTCGGCGGGGTCGGGCATTCGCTTTCGGGGAGAAGACACCGGATTCGGAGGAAGTACATGGAGAAACCAACCGCGGCCAAGCCGCCGGTCAGCCGTGCGGTCGAGAGCGCGTTCACGAAGGTCTGGGGCGACGAGCACGTGGTTGCGCTCATCGCGCTCAAGGTCGAGACGGCGGAGGCCGACACGGTCGCGAACGAAGTGACGAAGTTTGTCGAGGTGGAGGACGTGTTCCTCGTGACGGGCGACACCGACATCTTCCTCAAAGTTCGGTTCCCCCACTACGAGGAACTGAAGGAGTTCGTACTCCACCGGCTTCCCGTCGTCCGGGGGATTCGCGAGACCAAGACGCTGCTCGTCGTGACCGCCTACAAGGAGGCCGGGGAGGCCCGCTCGGCATGACCGTTCCATCGAGCGCGCCGGTGGCGGGTAGTGCGGTGGCAGTTCCCCCGTCGCTCGCCGAGGAGGTATCGCCCGCGCTCCTCCGCATCGTCGAGTCCCTGGCCCAGCTGGCCGAGGATTCGTCGGTCCCGCGCAACGTTCGACGCGGAGCGCAGTCGGCGAAGGACGCGCTCGCCAAGCCACGGGTCGCGCTCGACGTTCGGATCGCGAGCGCGGTCTACGTGCTCGATGACCTCGCGAACGACCCGAACCTTCCGACCCACGGCCGCACCGCGATCTGGTCGATCATCTCGAGCTTGGAGAGCATTCAGTGAGTCCCGCCAGGCATAGGTTGAAATACGACGCCCGGGTCCCACCGGTCAGGATCGGGATCGGGCCCGTAGCTCAGTTAGGTTGGCCGGTCGGCGCCCCCGCCGGCCCTACAAAGAGCATCTGGCTTTTAACCAGGTGGTCGGGGGTTCGAACGAGCCGCCCCGCCGAGCGCGCGGGGTTGCTCCGAACGTCCCCCCGGGCCCGTCCCGTTCCGAGGAGTACCCCATGAGCCCCCGCACCAGCAGCCGGTCCCGCAAGAAAGCCCGTGAGGCGGCCGCCGTGCCGAAGCGGCCGTTCGTTGCCCACCATCTCGCCCCGCTGCACGAGATCCTGTCCGAAGCGGAGTCGAAGAAGGTGCTCGAGGCCCTCGCCACGCCGGCCGAGCGGGTTCCGAAGATCCTCCTGGGCGATCCGGGCCTCAAGACCGATCCGCGCTACGAGGCGATGCGGGAGTCCGGCGAGGTCCTCGTCGGTCGCCTCGTCCGCGTGCGCCGTCCGAGCGCGACCGCCGGGGAAGCGGTCGCCTACCGCCTGATCGTTCCCTCCGTAGGGGGAGACTGAAAGTCCATGCGCGAAATCGTCGACGGCTTCTTCCGAGAGCGTTCGATCGTCAACCACCACTTGGCCAGCTTCAACGACTTCCTGCCCACGAAGGACAACCCGAACTCCCGGATGCAGCGCATCGTGGACGATGCGCGGGTCAGCGAGGATTCGACGGAGCGCGGGGTGATTCGGCTTGACGTCCAGAAGACCAAGAGCTCGATCTACGTACGCGTCGGACGGCGCCGGGACCCCCGCGGCAACGTCAATCCGTCGGCCGAGCCGACGATCTTCATCGGTGCTCCCTTCGTCAAGGAGCCGGTCGGATCGAAGCCCACGCTCACGCCGATGGAGGCGCGGCTCCGCAATCTAACCTACCAAGCCCCGATCTACCTCAAGGTCACCGTCGTCGAGAACGGGGTCGAGCGGGCGCCGGAGGATGTCCACATCGGGGACCTCCCCATCATGGTCAAGAGCCGGCCGTGCAACCTGAACCGCTACAAGATCAGCGAAGACGACCAGATCTGGCTCTCGGACGACGAGTACCGGGCCAAGCTCGTCGAGTACGGCGAGGACCCGCTGGACCCGGGCGGTTACTTCATTATCGGCGGGACCGAGCGCGTCATCATCAGCCTCGAGGACCTCGCCCCGAATCGAATCTTCGCGGAGTTCAACGAGCGGTACGGCACTCCGATCGAGAGTGCGAAGGTCTTCAGTCAGCGGGGCGGCTATCGGTCGCTCACCGTTGTCGAGAAGAAGAAGGACGGCGTCCTCCAGGTGAGCGTTCCGACGGCGAGCGGACAGATCCCTCTCGTGGTCCTCATGAAGGCCCTCGGGATGAAGAACGACGAGGAGATCTTCCAGGCGGTTCTGGGGGAGCTGCTCCCGCTGGACGAGCCCTTCGTCCAGACGATGAAGCACCTGCTCAACGTCAACCTCGAGGAGTGCGTCTCGAAGAAGCTCTACCCCCCCGAGGGGATCCTCACCACCGAGGATGCGCTCATCTTCCTGGAAAAGAAGTTCGCGACCGGCCAAGCGAAGGAGTACCGGCAGCGGAAGGTCGATGGCATCCTCGACCGGTCGCTCCTCCCGCACCTCGGCGACACGAAGGCGGACCGCCTGAAGAAGGCGCTCTACCTCGCGCGAATGGCCCGTACGGTCCTCGAGCTCCACCTTAAGGTTCGGGGCGAGGACGACAAGGACCACTACGCGAACAAACGATTGAAGCTTGCCGGCGACCTTATGGAGGATCTCTTCCGCGTGGCCTTCTCGCTCCTCCTGAAGGACCTCAAGTACCAGCTCGAGCGCTCGTTCGCCCGCAAGAAGGACCTCCGGATCGCGAGCGCTATTCGGCCCGACCTGCTCACCCAGCGGCTCGTCCACGCGCTCGCGACGGGGAACTGGGTCGGCGGCCGCGCCGGGGTGAGCCAAGTGCTCGACCGGACGAGCCACATGTCCACGATCAGCCACCTCCGCCGGGTGACGAGCCCGCTCACCCGCACCCAACCCCACTTCGAGGCGCGCGACCTCCATCCCACTCAGTGGGGTCGCCTCTGCCCGAACGAGACGCCCGAAGGGCAGAACTGCGGCCTCGTGAAGAACTACGCCCTTTCGGTCGATGTTTCGGAGGGCGCCGATGAGGGAGAGGTCACGTTGATCCTGCGGGACCTCAACACCCGCGAGATCGGCCCCGAGGTGTTCCAGGAAGGCGCCGCCCCGAAGGGACGACGCGCCGCCCGGGTCTATGTCAACGGGGACCTGGTCGGGCTCCACTCCCAGCCGCTCGAGCTCGTCCGGGAGATCCGCGAGCGCCGCCGGACGGGCACGCTCTCCCCGACGCTCGGCGACAAGACCTACGAGATTAACGTCCGCTACGACGAGGAAATGAACGAGGTCATCGTTCATTGTGACCCAGGCCGGCTCCGCCGCCCTCTCATCGTCGTCAAGAACGGGGTCCCCCGCACCTCTCGCTCCGACCTGGACGAGCTCGCGCGCGGCACCCTCTCGTTCAGCGACCTCATCCGCCAGGGAAAGATCGAGTGGGTCGACGCGGAGGAGGAGGAGGACGCCCTCATCGCGGTCGACGCGTACGTGCCGCCGGACCGCTGCTCGAAGTGCGAACGGGCGCTCAGCCGCAGCGACATTCGCTGGATGTCGATGGGCGACAAGCGCGACCAGGCGATCGTCGAGTGCGGACGCTGCCACGCGGAGTTCCCGACCGCGAACCTCCTCAGTGACCGCTACACCCACCTCGAGATCGACCCGAACCTCATGCTCGGCGTCTGCACCGGCCTCATCCCGTACCCGGAGCACAATGCCGCCCCGCGCAACACGATGGGCTCGGGCATGGCCAAGCAGGCGCTCGGCGTGGAGTCGGTGAACTACCGGCGCCGACCCGACACTCGGGGGCACCTGCTCCACTACCCGCAGGCGCCGCTGCTCCAGACGCAGACGATGCGCTACGTCCACTTCACCGAACGGCCGGCCGGACAGAACTTCGTCGTCGCGGTCCTCTCCTACGAGGGCTACAACATGCAGGACGCGCTCGTCTTTTCGAAGGGCGCGATCGACCGGGGCCTCGGGCGTTCGTCGTTCTTCCGTACCTACCGCGGGGAGGAGCGCAAGTATCCGGGCGGCCAGGAGGACCGGTTCGAGATCCCTCGACCCGACGTCGCGGGCGCCCGCGTCGATACGGCCTACCGCAACCTCGGCGAGGATGGCCTCATCTTCCCCGAGCTCGAGGTCACCGAAGGGGACGTCCTCGTGGGGAAGACGAGCCCCCCGAGATTCCTCGAGGAGAAGACCGACCTCCTGACCCCCCAGAAGCGGCGCGAGACGAGCGTCACCGTGCGCTTTGGCGAGTCCGGCTGGGTCGACAATGTCATCCTCACCGAGGGCGAGAACATCTCGAAGCTCGTGAAGGTGAAGGTCCGCAACCAGCGCGTTCCCGAGCTGGGCGACAAGTTCGCGAGCCGTCACGGGCAGAAGGGGGTCATCGGGCTGATCGTTCCCCCCGAGAACCTACCGTTCACCCGGGACGGCATCACGCCGGACCTACTGATCAATCCGCATGCGATCCCCTCGCGGATGACGGTCGCGCACGTCCTCGAGATGCTCGGCGGCAAGGTCGGCGCCCTCGAGGGGCGGACGATCGACGGGACGGCGTTCTCGGGCGCTCGCGAAGAGGCATTGCGGGAGGGACTCAAGGCCCTCGGGCTCCACCCGTCCGGCCGCGAAACGCTGTACGACGGGCTGACGGGCCGCCGCTTCGAGGCGGAGATCTTCATCGGTGTGATCTACTACCAGAAGCTCCATCACATGGTCGCGGGCAAGATGCACATGCGCTCGCGCGGGCCGGTGCAGATCCTGACCCGCCAGCCGACGGAAGGTCGCTCGCGCCAGGGGGGTCTCCGGTTCGGAGAGATGGAGCGGGACTGCCTGATCGGGCACGGGGTTGCGATGGTCATCAAGGACCGCCTCCTGGACGAGTCCGACGGCACGATCCAGTACGTGTGCGGCAACCCCGAGTGCGGCCACATCGCGATCCCGGACACTCGGGCGAGCTCGCTGCGCTGTCCCAGCTGCGGGAACACCTCGTCGATCTACCCGGTCGAGATGAGCTACTCGTTCAAGCTCCTGCTCGAGGAGCTGATCAGCCTCGGCGTGATCATGCGGCTCCAGCTCGAGGAGATGCGGTAGGAGGAACGTCGATGGCGCAGGGACTTTCGAAGAAGATCAAGAGCCTGCAGTTCGCCTTCCTCTCGCCGGACGAGATCCGTCGGATGAGCGGGGTGAAGATCATCACCGCCGACACCTACGACGACGACGGGTACCCCATCGAGATGGGGCTCATGGACCTTCACCTCGGGGTCATCGAACCGAACCTGCGCTGCCGCACCTGCGGGGGTCGGGTGAACGAGTGCCCGGGCCACTTCGGGATCATCGAGCTCGCCATGCCCGTGATCCACGTCGGCTACGCGAAGGAGATCAAGCGGCTGCTTCAGTCGACGTGCCGCGCCTGCGGTCGGCTGCTCCCCGATGCCCCCAACCCTCGCGCGGAGGCGTACGCGGACTCCGAGGACGGGACCCCCGCCCCCCGCACCCGGGAGCCGAAGGAGGAGCGGTCCTGCCCCCACTGCCACGAGATCCAGCAGCGGATCATCCTCGACAAGCCGACGACGTTCCGTGAGAATAGCCACAAGATCACTCCGAAGGAGGTCCGCGCCCGCCTCGAACGGATCCCCGACGACGACGTCCGAGCCCTCGGCCTCAACCCGAAGTTCGGCCGGCCGGAGTGGATGGTCCTCACGGTCCTTCCCGTACCCCCCGTCCAGGTGCGGCCCTCGATCACTCTCGAGAGCGGGGAACGGAGCGAGGACGACCTCACGCACAAGCTCGTGGACGTCCTGCGGATCAACCAGCGACTGCGGGAGAACCGGGATATGGGCGCCCCTCAGCTCGTGGTGGAGGACCTCTGGGAGCTGCTCCAGTATCACGTCACGACGTACTTCGATAACCAAACGAGCGGGATTCCGCCGGCCCGGCACCGGTCCGGCCGTCCGCTGAAGACGCTCGCGCAGCGACTCAAAGGCAAGGACGGTCGATTCCGCTCGAACCTGTCGGGCAAGCGCGTGAACTTCTCCGCGCGCACGGTCATCAGCCCGGACCCCCTCCTCTCCATCAACGAGGTCGGCGTCCCGATCGAGATCGCCCGGGGGCTCACGGTCCCGCTCGAGGTGACCGTGCACAACCAGGAGGTCGCGAAGGAGCTCGTTCGCCGGGGCCCGAGCCCGCCGCTGGACGAGACGAACCGCTACCGTTGCGGGGTCAACTACCTCGTCCGCGAGGACGGCCAGCGGATCAAGGTGATGGAGAAGAACGCCGAAGCGTGCGCCGAGCTCGTGATGCCGGGCTCGATCGTCGAGCGCCAACTGCTCGACGGCGATATCGTCCTGTTCAACCGGCAGCCGAGCCTGCACCGGATGAGCATGATGGCCCACTTCGTGCGCATCCTCCCGCACAAGACGTTCCGGTTCAATCTCTGCGATTGCCCGCCGTACAACGCCGACTTTGATGGCGACGAGATGAACCTTCACGTCCTCCAAAGCCAGGAGGCCCGCGCCGAGGCCCGAGTCCTGATGAAGGTCGAGGAGCACATCCTCTCCCCGCGGTACGGCGGACCGATCATCGGGATGCTGCACGACCACATCACTGCGGCGTTCCTCCTGACATACCAGAACCCGACGTTCTCCCGCCCCGAGGTCACCTACCTGCTCTCGAAGCTGAACTATCCGATCCCGCCGCCCGCCGGCAAGGACAAGGACGGCGAGGCGTACTGGACGGGCAAGCAGCTCTTCTCGCTCACGTTGCCGAATGACCTCACCCTCGAGTTCCGCTCGAACATCTGGGCGCGGTGCGACTGCACTCCCCTCCACTGCAAGCACGACGCCTGGGTCGTGATCGAGAACGGCGTGCTGAAGGCCGGGACGATCGACAAGAAGGCGATCGCCTACGAGAAGGGCGCCGTCCTCGACGCGATCGCGCGCAACGACGGGATGCCGCGTGCCCGCCAGTTCCTGGACGAGATGAGCCGGCTCGCGATCACCGCAATCTCCCTCAAGGGTCTTTCGACGGGGATCGACGACGAGGACGTTCCCGAGGGCGCCCAGAAGGAGATCCTCGGTGCGCTCGTGGCCGCCCGTACGAAGGTCAACGAGCTCGTCGAGCAGTACCGAAAGGGCGAGCTCGAGCAGATGCCGGGCCGCTCGCTCGAGGAGACGCTCGAGGTGATGGTTCGGCGGGAGCTCGGTCAGGCCCGCGATACCGCGGGCGAGGTCGCCGGACGTTACCTGGGGCTCGAGAACCCCGCCGTGATCCTGGCGAAGTCCGGGGCGCGGGGTTCGATGCTCAACCTGACCCAGATGGCCGGCGCGGTCGGCCAGCAGTCGGTCCGGGGCGAGCGGCTCATGCGGGGGTACGTCAAGCGCACGCTCCCGCACTTCGCGCGGGGAGACCTCGGCGCCGACGCCCGCGGTTTCGTGAGCTCGAGCTATAAGCGCGGGCTTTCGCCGACCGAGTACTTCTTTCATTCGATGGGCGGGCGAGAGTCGCTCGTCGACACGGCGGTCCGGACGAGCCGGTCGGGCTACATGCAGCGGCGGCTCATCAACGCCCTCGAGGACCTCAAGGTCGCCGAGGATGGGACGGTGCGGAACACCGCCGGCACCATTATCGAGTACAAGTACGGCGAGGACGGGATCGACCCGACGCGCTCCTACCAGGGCGCTCCGGTGTCGCTCGACGACGTCGTCTCCCAAGTTCTCGGCCGGCGGGTCCGCTCGTCGGAGCAGCGACTTGAGAGCGCCCCGGGGGCGCCGCCGGTGACTGAGGAGGAGATGGACCTCCAGGCCGAGGCGCAGCTCGAGGAAGATGCCGAGGAGGAGGAGGCCGAGGAGTTCGGCGCCCCCGAGGAAGGCCCCGAGTTCGGAGGGGAGTAGTTCCGATGGCGGAAGAGAAGAAGGCCCCTCCGCGCGACATGCTCGTGCGGATCCAGGAGATCGCCACCCGCGAAACCGGCCTCCCCCTGTCGCCGTCGCTCGCGGAGGGGATCAAGGCCAAGCTCCAGAGCCTGCGGCTTTCGCCCTCCGACGCGACCAAGGTCGTACGCGAGGTCGCCCGCCGCTTCCGCCGAGCCGAGGTCGACGCCCACGAGTCCGTCGGCATCGTCGCCGCCCAGTCGATCGGCGAGCCCGGAACGCAGATGACCCTGCGGACGTTCCACTACGCCGGCGTCGCCGAGATGAATGTGACGCTCGGGCTGCCGCGTCTCATCGAGCTCGTGGACGCGCGTCGGGTCCCCTCGACCCCGATGATGACGGTCCACGTCGAGAAGAAGCTCAAGGCCGACCGCCAGACGGTCCAGAAGATCGCGCTCCAGATCGAGGTGACGACGGTGCCCGACGTGGCGTCGATCAGCGCGCTCGTCGAGGACCTCAAGGTCGTTGTCTCTCCCCAGGCAGCGCTGCTCGAGGCCCGCGGGGTGCGTCGGGCGGAGCTCGAGAGCTCCCTCCTCGACGGGCTCGACTCTCGTCTGTTCGAGCTCAAGCCCGGTTCGGGGAGCGGAGAGACCCGGTCGTTCGAAGTCCACCTGAAGGAGTCGGCCGCCGGCGCGACCAAGTCCCGCAAGGAGGAGATGGTCGAGGAGATGCCGTTCAAGAAGCTCCTCATCGCGAGCGAGGAGGCGAAGGGGATCCAGATCAAGGGCGTGACCGGGATCCGCCGCGCGCTCATCCGGCGCGAGAAGGAGGAGTACGTGATCTACACCGAGGGCTCGAACCTCGAGGGGGTCATCGAGATCCCCGGGGTCGACGCCGTGCGGACGACGACCAACTCGGTCTTCGAGATCTATCGGGTCTACGGGGTCGAAGCCGCCCGCGCCGCCCTCATCCACGAGGCGAACCGCACGCTCGCCGAGCAGGGGCTCGGGGTCGACATCCGCCACCTCATGCTCGTCGCCGACGTCATGACGAACGAAGGGGACATCCGGGCGATCGGCCGCCACGGGATCTCCGGCAAGAAGACGAGCGTGCTCGCGCGCGCGGCGTTCGAGATCACGGCGGCGCACCTCCTCCGCGCGGCGATCACGGGCGAGGTCGACGAGCTCAAGGGGGTCGCGGAGAACATCATCGTGGGCCAGCCGATCACGCTCGGGACGGGCGCCGTGAACCTCATCTACCAGCCGCTCGCCCCCCGGCCGGCGATCGTCGCCACGCCGAAGGACGAACCGGTCAAGGAGGCGGCGTAAGATGGACCTGGCCCACGCGCTCAAGGTCGCGCTCGAGACCGGTAAGGTCCGCGTCGGCCTGACGGAGACCCTCGCCGCGGCGAAGGCGAACAAGGCGCGGCTCATCATCGTCTCCCGGACCTGTCCGGACCCGAAGCTCCGCGCGGAGCGCCAGCTCGGGAAGGCCCCGGTCTACCATTACGACGGTACGGCGGTCGATCTCGGCCAGGCGTGCGGCCGCCCCTACCCGATCAGCGCGATGGCGATCCTCGAGCCCGGGTCGAGCGCGATCCTGACGCTCGAGACCTGAGGCGGTCGGGTCGAACCCTTTCCGATGCCCGAGATCGCGTTCGACACGACCACCCTCGGCTACATCCGCCTCTTCGAAGAGCGCACCGGCGCGCGGGTCAAGGATTGCTTCGAGACCGAGGAAAAGCTCGTCATCCTCGTCCAGCCCGGGGAGGTCCACAAGGCGGTCGGCCCGGGGGGCGTCCTCGTGGACCGGCTGAAAGGGATGCTCAAGAAGGAGATCCAAGTCGTGGAGTGGTCGGAGGACCCGGAATCGCTCGTCAAGAACATCTTCTACTGGTACTCCCCGAAGCGGGTCGACTTCGGTCCGAAGGGAAAGGGACGGCACGCGACCGTGACGGTCGACCCCGCCTGGAAGGCCCGGGCGATCGGCAAGGCGGGAAAGAACCTCAAGGTCGCGCGGGCGATCCTCCTCCGGCACTCCGACGTGGTCTCCGTGAGCGTCGCGTAGTCCGCCCGCGGCCCCCGGGTCCGGCTGCTCGGAACCGGGACGCGCGAACCCCGAGGTATCTACTACAGCCTGTAGTAGGTTCGATCTTCGCTTCCCGGATGGACGACCCCGCTCCGGGGTCCATCCCGCTCCATCGAATCGACCAGGAGGGGGGGCGCGATCGAGCCGCGAGGGGATCCGCGAAGGAGTCGCACGCGCCGGATCCGGTGGGGGAGCATCTTCGAGGGACCAAGCGAACTCGGTGCAGCCGTACTTCCTCTACAAGGGCAATCACTCGAACGTGGCCGGGCCTCGGTTCTACGATCTCCATCTCCTCTTCGACGGCCCCGCGAAGGAGGTCCTTGACACGGTCGACCCGCTCGCCGAGCGGCAACGGATCCTCGGTGCACCGGCCGAGTACCACCTCGACCGGCTCCGATGGCTCTCGGCCATCGGCTCCGAGACCCCCACCCCCGAGAATC
>DAIDCO010000029.1 GCA_027309555.1 bacterium | reverse complement strand
GCCCCGCTCCCCGGTCGGTCTAACTTCGACCGGGGTCGATCGTCGTCGTCGAGCGATGGGGGCGCCGCCGGGAGTGGTCTCCGCGCGCCTCGATCCAGGTGCGGGTGGTGCGAAGGTATCCGGCCGGCGTCCTCTCGAGCGGGCCGGTCGAATCGGTCGAGCTCGCCCTCGCTGGCCGGCGCAGAACCTACCTCGTCGCCGCCGGGCTCTTCGGGGAACCGCGAGACCCGTAGGTCCGGCGGGTCGGCCCGGATCACTCGAGGAGATCTTCGAGCTCGCTCGCCACGAGGGTCAGCAGTTGGTCGAGCGAGCGGTTCTTGAGCTCGATGATGTGCCCGGAGTCGGTCTCGAGGCGAGCGAGGAACTCGTCGCCGTCGCGCACGAACGAGAGCGAGAGGACGTGCCGCCGCCCGCCGGGGAGCGGGATCTCGAGCGACGGGCTCGGGACCGCGGGCGCTCGGGAGGGTTTCGCCGCGGGGGCCTTCGCGGGCTTCGCGGACTTCGAAGGCTGGGCCGCCGGAGTGGGCGGCCGGCGAACGGCCGCCTTCGGCGTCGAACGCCGCCTCGCCGCGGCGGGCTTCGCGCTCGGCCGGACGGACTTCTTCTGACGGTGAGCAGAGGGCATTCGAGGCGGTCCTCGAGTCGGGCGCACCAGCCCCTCCTATTTATGGGTTGGGTTCCGCAGAGCGGCGGGTCCGGGGCCGGGACCTCTTCGGGCGCACGGCTATAGCGGGCGGACCCCCTTCCCCCGCCGCGATGCCGACGGAGCCGACCGGCACCGAAGCGCGGCGCGAGGTCCGTGGGATCCCCCCGCTGCGAGCCGAGGTGGCGCTCCTCCTCGCGGGACTCTGCCTCTTGCTCGTCTTCGTCGCCCTGGAGCCGTATCTATCGTTCGCGGTCTTTGGCTCCGACTCGGGCGAGTACTACCGCTTGACCTCTGACCTCGTGACCAGCGGCACGTTGCCGACCGGTGCCGCCTACACCGGTTGGGGGACCGCCTATCCCGACTTCCCGGGAATCTATCTGCTCGCGGGAGCGGGCGCCGGCGCCCTGGGGGTCGACGCGTTCTCCGCGCTGACGGTAATCATCCCCGTCGTCTCCGTCCTCTCGGTCCTCCCCCTTTTCCTCTTGTTCCGCCGGCTCTATCCGAACGACCTGGTCGCCCTCCTCGGCGCGGGGTTCGCCTCGGTCGCGATGCCGCGGATGTTCTCGATCGCCCACCCGGCACCGCTCGCCCTCGGGGACTTCCTCGCGGTCGCCGCCCTCTGGCTCCTCCTCGAGACCCGGCGCGACAACCGCTGGTTCCTTCCGCTCGCCCTCACCTCGGGAGCCCTCATCGTCACGCACCATCTCTCCTCGTACTTCTTCGCCGTGAGCGCGCTCGGGGGGATCCTATTGCTGGAGCTCTGGCGACCGGGACTCTGGAGTCGACGGTTCCCGACGCGGGAGCTCGGGTTCGTCGCGGCATTCCTTACCGCGACGTTCGCCTACTGGTTCTACGGGGCCCCGACGTTCGTCCAGAACGTTCTGACCCCCTCCCTCGGGAACCGGACCTATGTCGGATTCGCTGCGTTCGAGGCCCTCGCGCTCTGCGCGGTCGCCGCGGTCGGTTTCATCGTGCGGGCTCGCCGTTCGCGATTCCGTTCCCGCCGCCGTTGGGTAAGGCTCCCCTCCGACCGTAGCTTGGCCCGCGATGCGGGGGCCCTTGCGGTGATCATCTTCGGCGCGATCGCGATCATTCTCGTCGTCCCGGTCCCCGGGACGGGCCAGACAACGAGCCCGCTCGCGATCCTGTGGTTCGCGCCGGTCCTCGGGCTCGGGATCCTCTGCGCGGGCAGCCGTCGCGCGCTCACGTTCGCCCGGCTCGGGCCGCTCGCGCTCACCTGGACGGGCGCCATCGGGCTCTCCGCGGCGGCGATGGTCGTCCTATCGGGGGTCGGGAGCGCCGCGCACTCCACGGATCTCGCCAATCTCTCGAGCGATATCTCGCCCGCCCGCCACATCGAGTACCTTCTGATCCCCGCCGGGCTTCTCGTCGCGGTCGGCCTCGCCCGCCTCATCGCCCGCGCTCGGGACCGGGGCGGCCGCCGAGCGTTCTTCGCCGTGACGGTCGGCGCCGTGCTCCTGCTCGCGGCGAACGCGGCGATCGTGTATCCTCCCCCCTCGGACTTCGGGGGATTCCAGGAGGGCTTGACGCCCCAGGATGCCGCGCTCTGGCTTTGGGTCGGAATCGCGGCGCCTCCGAGCTGGGCCGTGGCCTCCGACCACCGGTTGAGCTCGATGGTCTTCGGATTCGACGGGAACCCAGCGACTTGGGTGACGACCCCGGCGCTGTTCGTCGGGCAGAACTCGGACTGGCCCACGGTGGTCGCCGAGCTTCGGTCCGCCTGGGTCCCCAACTCCGACCACGTCCATCCGATCGACCTCGTCGTGGTCGACTCGGTGATGTACGGGGGAGTGGCGCTCGACCCGTCGCAGCTCGCGACGCCCCTCAGCCCGGCCGCCGTTCACTGGTTCGGGGCTCTTCCGTTCGTCCTGCTGTACGAGAACGGGCCGAACGTCGTCTACCTCGTGGACGCGTCGGCGCTTCCGCCGGCATAGGGTTCGATCGACCCGTCCGGGTGCCAGCGGAGGAGCGGGACCGGAGTCGTCGCGGCGAGCAGATCGAGGAGTCGTCGAGCCCAGAGGAGCTTCGCGAGCTTGCGTTCCCGCCCCGGGCCGGCGGGATCGGCGACGCGGTCAAAGTCGAATCCCCAGAGGTAGATCTGGGCCGCTCCGACGTGCGCGGCGAGAAACGCGGCCCGATCCCCGTCCGTGAATCCGCCGACGTTGAGGAGCGGCCCGCGAGGCGGCCCGGCCCACGAGCCCGCGAGCTCCCCGGGAAACTGCGGTACCCACTCTTCGAGGGCGGGGCGATTGTCGCCGTGGGCGTGCACGAGGACCAGGCTCCCCCGCCGGTTCGCGGCGACTTCCGAAGCGACCGGGCCGTCGAGGTCGGTCACGATCACGCTCGGGACGAGCCCGGCCGCGAGGCACGTCCGTGTCGCGCCGTCCGCGGCGAGGAGGGCGGTCGGGCGGCCGGTCGCCGGGAGTCGCCATATCGGAGGAGGGCCCGCCGAGGGAGCGAGCCCCACGACGACCGCGTCCCGGTCCCGGAGGAGGTGCGCGATGCGCGGCAGGGGGGCGGCGCGCGCGCGCTCGGGGAGCAGCGACTCGAGCACCGCCGCCGAGACCTCCTCCCGGTCGAACGGGAACCCGAACTCCGACCGGAGGCGCTCGTAGTAGGGCGCCCAGGCGCGGTACTCCACAGCGGCCCTCGAGAGCCGCATAACCCTTTATAATGAAGCCGATGCTCCGCCCGAGAGGAGACGCGCTGTGATGCGACCGCTCGCACAGGAGATTCTAGCACACCTGCCCGGAGAGTCCCGACGGACCCCCGAGGCCCCGCCGCCGTCGAGCGATGACGCCGAGCTCGAGGCAGTGCTCGCCTCGCTGAAGACGAACATCAAGGTCGTCGGATGCGGGGGCGGCGGCTGCAACACGATCAACCGGCTCGCCGAGGAAGGGCTCTCGGGCGCCGAGATGGTCGCGTGCAACACGGACGCGCAGCACCTCCTCACGATCCACGCGCCGCGCAAGATCCTCCTCGGCCGCCGGCTGACGCGGGGGCTCGGAGCGGGGGCGCTCCCGCAGGTCGGCGAGCAGGCCGCCCACGAGGCCGAGGACGAGCTCAAGAAGGCGCTCGCGAACTCCGACATGGTCTTCATCACGCTCGGGCTCGGCGGAGGCACGGGGACCGGCTCGGCACCGGTCGTCGCCCAGCTCGCGAAGGACGCGAGCGGAGGCAATCCCCTCACGATCGCGGTCTGCACGCTGCCGTTCGCCTCGGAAGGTCTCGTTCGCCAGGAGAACGCGATGTGGGGCCTCGAGCGACTGCGCTCGACGATCGACACGGTCATCACGATCCCGAACGACCGGCTCCTCGAGCTCGTGCCGCGACTCCCGATCCAGACAGCGTTCAAGGTCGCCGATTCCGTCCTCGCCCGCGCGATCCGCGGGATCACGGAGATCATCACCCGGCCCGGGCTCGTCAACCTCGACTTCAATGACCTCCGGACGATCATGAAGGGCGGCGGGGTCGCACTCATCGGCATCGGGGAGTCGGAGAGCGACAACCGGGCCGAGGACGCCGTCCTCGAGGCGATCAACTCCCCGCTCCTCCATGTCGACATCGCGGGGGCGACCGGGGCCCTCATCAATGTCACGGGCGGCCCGGATATGACGGTAAGCGAGGCGCAGAAGGCCGCCGAGGTCGTCCAGAAGGCCGTCAGCCCGACGGCCCGGATCATCTGGGGAGCGGCCGTCGACCCCACCATGCAGAGCACGATCCGCGTCATGCTCGTAGTGACCGGAGTTAAATCCCCCCAGATTTTCGGGGGAGCGGTGACCGGCGCGGGGCCGGCCCGGCGGGCAGGCCCCGAGCTCGACGTCGTCCGTTAGGTAACCACCATGGCATTCCTCGACCGCGCGCGGCGGGTACAGGACCAGTTCGACGGCCGGCTCCGGTCCGTCGGGCATGGCAAGTACGGGCGCATCCTGCGCATGGCGCGCCGCCCGACCTCCGAGGAGTACGTCAAGGTCCTCCAGGTCACCTGGATCGGCGCCGTCCTGATCGGCTTCACGGGGTTCGCGATCTACATCTTCTTCACCCAAGCCGGTCCGTGGCTCTGGTCGAACTACCTCTCGGGCCTGTAGGGCCCGGGGCCGGAGGATGCGCATGACGAACAGCTCGCACGATGACGAAGGCATCGGTCTCCTGTCGGGGGCCCCCGCGCCCGAGAAGAAATCCGGCGTCCCGGCCCCGGTGGCCGTCCCGGTCGCTCCCGCGGCCCCCCCGTCGCCGCCGAAGGTCGACCTCACCGGCCTCCTCTCGCTCAAGGCGGCCGACGACACCACGCGAGAGGTGACCGCGGGCATGGTCACGACGCTGAGCGCGGTGTTGACCAGCCGCGCCGCGGAGCCGGCGGTCGCCACGCTGTCGTTGGAAGTCGGTTACACGTCGACCTATCCGGGCGAGGGCGCGGAGTGGCCTGTCTCCTGGGTCCCTCCCGGGAAGCGCGGGTCGGTCGAGCTTTTTCCCCGCAAGGAGACCCACGCGATCCCGCTCGCGCCGAACGTCGGCGTTCCGCTCTCGTTCTCCATCACCGCGCCGGTCGGGGTGCGCTACGGGGACCGGGTCGAAGTGCGTCTCTCCGCCTCGGGCCCGAGCGGGTCGGGGCTTCCCGTCCGACTGACGCTCGCCTGCGTCGCGCGCCAGGCCGTGCTCGCGATCAAGACCTCCCGCGGCTACGAGCGCGAGGTCGCCGACACGCTGCTCGCCCGCGCCGAGGAGAAGCCGGACGTCGTGTTCTCCCTGCTCGTGCCGTCGTCCCTGCGGGGTTACGTCTTCGCCGAAGGGATGAGCCTCGAGGGCGTCCGCGAGATGCTGAAGGGGATCCGCAAGGCCCGCGGCCTCGTCGAGGGCGAGACGACCCTGAAGGAGGTCGAGCCGCTCCTCGTGCCGAAGGTCACGGTCGAAGGGTTCGTCGAGGGCGCGATCGTCGAGCTCATCTCGGGGCCGTTCAAGGGCGAGAAGGCCCGGGTCAAGAAGATCGACCAGGCCAAGGAAGAGATCACGGTCGAACTGATCGAAGCGGTCGTCCCGATCCCGGTGACGGTGCGCGGCGACCACGTCCGCATGCTGGAGAAGGGAGGCGGGAAGAGTGGCAATTGAAGTGAGCATCCTCGTAGAAGGCGGCAAGGCGGCGGCGGGCGCCACCCTCGGTTCGGCGCTGGGTCCCCTCGGCGTCAACGTCGGACAGGTCGTCCAGAAGATCAACGAGGAGACGAAGCAGTTCCTCGGGATGCGGGTCCCGGTCCTCATCAAGGTCGATCCGAACACGAAGTCGTTCACGCTCGAGGTCGGTCGTCCGCCGGTCGCCGCGCTCCTCCTGAAGGAGGTCGGCAAGGAGAAGGGCTCGGGCAAGCCGAAGACCGAGGTCATCGGCGACGTCTCGCTCGACGCGGTGAAGCGGATCGCGACCGCGAAGGGGGAGGACATGTACGGCCATTCGATCGAGGAGCAGATGAATCAGGTGATCGGCACCTGCGTCTCCCTTGGGATCACGGTCGGCGGGGAGGACCCGCGCGCCGTGCTGAAGCAGCGCACCGCCGCTCGGGGCGCCGCATGATGGGTCCCCCGGGCGGCCCCACGCCCGACCTCTCGAACGCCGAGATCGTCGATTACCAGGTGATCGAGGGCGATGGCCGCGTGCGCTTGAAGCTCAAGGACGGATCGATCGTCGAGATCCGCCTCGAGATCATGAACATCTTGCGGGCCGGGAACGATCCGAACACGGGCCTCCCCGCGTACATCGTGCAGTCGGCGCCGCTCGTGCGGCTCGTCGAATGCCCGAAAGAGCTCCGAAAGGCGCCCCTGCGTCCGGGGGGCAAGACGGACGGTAAGGCGATCCCGGGCTTCGGCTAGGCGCGCCCGAGATCTCGATCGGAAAGGGGGGCCCCGGAGCCCTCGGCCCCGGGGGTCGGTCGGCCGCGCGCCGACCTACTGTACGGCGATCTTGACCTCGCCCGTGGCCGGGCTCGGATGCTGCTTCGGTAGCTCGAGCACGAGCAGGCCGTTCTCTACCTTCGCCGTCGCTTCGGTCGCCACGACCGGCGCCGGCAATTCGAGGCTTCGGTAGAACCCCGAGTACCGGCGTTCGCGGTAGAGGAACTCGGCGTCCTTCTCCGGGGTCTCGGTAGCTGACTCGCCCTGGATCTCGACCGAAGCGCCGCGCACCCGGATGTCGAGCTTCTCCTTCGGGATCCCGGGAATCTCGAGCGTGAGCCGGTAGCTGCCCCCGGTGTCGCTCACGTCGGTGAGCGCAGCGCGGCGGAGCGCTCCGCTCGTCGCCTCGTTCGGGACGAAAAGGCTCCCGAACGGGAGGAATCCGGCCGAACCGAAGAATCGCTCGCGCATCTCGTCGAACCGTCGGTCCAGGTCGGTCCATGGGTCCCCGCGCTGGTCGCGCTGCTGGAGCTCTTGCGTCATGTTCCACCTCAGTGTTTCCGTGTTCGATATGTTTGCACTACTATATAATGTCACCGTGTCGAGGGCATGGAGGGCTCGATCGATTCCTGCGTCGTCGGGGTAGGTACCCGTCCGCGGGCGAATGAGTTCGCAGAACGGAGGATAGTCCCGATCGACCGATCGGTCGTGCCCGAACACCTTCTTCACAGATCCGGTCCCCGCCTCCCGGAATGTCGCCAACGGCTCGGCAACGACCGGCTCGGCATTGCCTTCCGTGAGATCCGCGTACCGCACGAGGTTGCTCTCTCCTACCACTCGCACGACCGTACCCGCCGTACCACTCACGAGCCGTCGCCGGGAACGGGGTCCTGCCGCATCTCTCGGCGGTACGCGGCCAACACCTCGGCGGGCAGGATCATCGGGCGAATCGCCCGTCTCGGCAGGTAGAGTGTCGGGGTTCCGGGGACCCCCCACCGATCGGTTCGATTCCCGACGAGAGGACCCGCGCCCGGGTCCACGGCCCGCCCCGGGGCTACGCCCGCTCGAGGGCGGCCCGCTCCGGGCGGATCGGTTGGATTCGAACCGGCGCTCCGACAGCGGTAGCGGGAAGCTCCCATCGAGCCGGTTCCTTGTCTCGTCAAACCCGCCTCACGTGGACCATAACCCCTCTCGTTCCGACTCCGGGTCGGCTCACCGACAGAACCATACTGCGCGGGAGCTACTGGGGCCGAGCGCGTAGGATCGGCGTCCCGGGAGATCCGAAGTGGGCGAGGCGAAGGTAGGCAGCCGGCGAGTCCTCACCCGCGACACGTTCCCCGAGCTGTTCCGCGCGCTGGTCGAATCGGGGTACGAGGTGGTCGGTCCCACCGTCCGCGACGGCGCGATCGTCTACGACCGACTCCGATCGGTCGAGGAGCTCCCGATCGGCTGGACCGACCGGCAAGAGGCCGGCACGTACCGGCTCGAGCGTCGGAACGATCGCGCGCTCTTCGGCTACAACGTCGGTCCATTCACCTGGAAGAAGTTCCTCTTCCCCTCGCGCGAGCGCCTCTGGACCGCCGTGCGGAAGGAAGGCTCGTTCACCGTCGAGACCGAGCCGACGAACGGGCCTCCGGTGGCGTTCTTCGGCCTACGCGCGTGCGAGCTCGCCGGCCTCGTGGTGACGGATCGCGTCTTCGCAGGAGGCCCGGTGGCCGACCCGGGCTATTCCGGCCGGCGCTCCCGGGTGTTCCGCATCGCCGTGCAGTGCGGCCAAGCCGGGGGTACCTGCTTTTGCGTCTCGATGGGCACGGGCCCGGCGGTCCGCGGCGGCGCAGACCTGGTGCTGACGGAGATCCTCTCGCCGGGTCCCCATCGATTCCTCCTCGAGGTCGGCTCCGAGGCCGGCGCGGACGTCGTCGATCGGCTGCCCGGTCCGTCCGTCGCGGCCGGGTCGGAGGAGCGTGCCCGAGCGGAGGAGATCGTCGAAGCTACTGCGAATTCGATGGGGCGCCGGATGGAGACCCACGGGATCCGCGAGCTCCTTCGGGACAACCTCGAACATCCGCGCTGGGAGATCGTGGCCGCACGGTGCCTTTCGTGCACCAATTGCACGATGGTCTGCCCGACGTGCTTTTGCAGCGCGCAGGAGGAGGTGCCCGAGCTCGACGGAGAGAAGGTCGAGCGCTGGCGTCGCTGGGACTCCTGCTTCAATCTCGCCTTCACGGAGCTCCATGGAGCGAGCGTGCGCAAGAGCGGGCTCTCCCGCTACCGCCAGTGGATGACCCACAAGCTCGGTACCTGGCACGACCAGTTCGGCACGTCGGGCTGCGTCGGCTGCGGCCGCTGCATCACGTGGTGTCCGGTGGGGATCGACCTCACCGAGGAGGTCGCCGCTATCCGCGCGAGCCCGGGCGCCATCGCACCGAAAGCCGGAGGGAAGACATGACCGACGAAACCGACCCGAACGTCGTCGAGGCCGTCCGAGAGCACCCGTTCTTCCATGGGTTCGACCCCGAGTTCGTCCACGCGATCTGCCGCCAGGCGGTCGAACGCCACTTCGCCGCCGAGGACCTCCTCGCGAAGGAGGGGTCGGTCGCCGAAGTCTTCTACGTGGTCCTCGAGGGAAAGGTCGCGCTCGAGATCGGAGCCGCCGATAACCCCCATCTGACCGTCCAGACGGTCGGGCCGGGTGAGGTGCTCGGCTGGTCCTGGCTGGTGCCCCCGCATCGGTGGCGCTTTGACGCGCGCGCGCTCAAACCGACTCGCGCCACGGCGCTCCACGCGGAGGTGCTCCGCCGCACGCTCGCGGGCCACCCCGCGTGGGGCTACCAGTTCCTCGTCCGATTCATGCCGGTGCTTGCGGAGCGGCTCGAGAACACGCGCATCCAGCTCCTCGATATCCATGCTCGCTGAGACCGACCCCGGCGCCTCGGGAGCACCGCACCCGCTCGCTCCCGTACCGTACTCGGTCCGCGCCGTCGCCACCGAGACCCCGGACACGACGACCCTCGTCCTCGAGCCGGTCGGGTCCCGCCGCATCGGGCGGCCGACCCCGGGCCAGTTCGTCATGCTGTACGCGTTCGGGGTCGGGGAGTCTCCGATCGGAGTCGCCGGCGGGAACTCGGACGGCCAGCTCGTCCACACCGTTCGCAACGTGGGCAAGGTGACGAACGCGTTGAGCCATCTCACCCCGGGAGATACGGTCGGGGTCCGGGGACCGTACGGGCACGGCTGGCCGATCGCGGAGGCGACCGGCCGGGACCTCGTGATCGTCGCGGGCGGGCTCGGCCTCCCACCGCTGCGCCCGGTGATCTACCAGCTCTTCGCGCACCGGGAGTCCTACGGGCGAGTGGAGATCATCTACGGGGCCCGCACCCCGAAGGACCTCGTCTACTACGACGAAGTGCAGAGCTGGCGGCGTCGGAACGACCTCCGACTCCAGGTGACGGTCGATGCCGCGGGCCGCGACTGGTACGGTGACGTGGGCGTCGTGACGACCCGCCTACCGGACGCGCGCTTCGACGCGGGCCGGACGACGGCCTTCGTCTGCGGCCCCGAGATCATGATGCGGCTCACCGCCCAGGCGCTCGTCGGTCGCGGCGTCGCACCGGACGGCGTCTGGATCTCCATGGAACGGAACATGAAGTGCGCGGTCGGTTTCTGCGGCCACTGCCAGTTCGGCCCTTCGTTCGTCTGTCGCGACGGTCCGGTCCTCCGGTACGACCGGGTGGCGCCGCTGCTCCGCCTCCGGGAGGTCTGAGGTCCCATGCCCGCGCCCCGGCGCCCCCGTCTCGCCGTCTGGAAGTTCGCCTCGTGCGACGGCTGCCAGCTCTCGGTCCTCGACTGCGAGGACGAGCTCCTCGCGCTCGCCGACCGGGTCGAGATCGCGAACTTCCGAGAGGCGTCAAGCGCCGTGCTCGACGGGCCGTACGACCTCTCGCTCGTCGAGGGCTCGATCACGACCGCCGAGGACGCCCGCCGGATCAAGGAGGTGCGGGCGGAGTCCCGCGTCCTCGTGACGATCGGAGCGTGCGCGACCGCCGGCGGGATCCAGTCGCTCCGAAACTTCGCGAACGTCGACGAGTTCCGTCGTATCGTGTACGCCCGGCCCGAGTACATCGAGATCCTCGCGACCTCGACCCCGATCGCCGACCACGTGCCGGTCGACTTCGAGCTGAGGGGCTGTCCGATCTCGAAGGCCCAGCTGCTCGAGGTGATCGCAGCCTTCCTTCAGGACCGGACGCCGAACACGCCGAACGAGAGCGTCTGCATCGAGTGCAAGCGCCGGGGCAACGTCTGCGTCGTCGTGGCGAAGGGAACGCCGTGCCTCGGCCCGGTGACGCAGGCCGGATGCGGGGCGATCTGCCCCGCGTTCCATCGGGGCTGCTACGGGTGTTTCGGGCCCCAGGGGAGTCCCAACATCCCTTCGATCCTCGAGCACCTCGCCGCCCGGGGGATGTCCGGGCCCGAGGTACGGCGGGTGTTCCGCACGTTCAATTCGCTCGCGCCGGCGTTCCGGACCGCGGGTGACCGGGCCGGCGCGGAGGAACGATGACCGAACGGACGATCTCGGTCGACTATCTGGCCCGGGTCGAAGGCGAGGGGGCGCTCACGGTGCGGATCCGCGGTCAGGAAGTGGACGACGTGCAGCTGCGGATCTTTGAGCCGCCCCGCTTTTTCGAGGCGTTCCTGCGGGGCCGCTCCTACCTCGAAGCGCCGGATATCACCGCTCGGATCTGCGGGATCTGCCCGGTCGCCTACCAGATGAGCTCTTGTCACGCCCTGGAGCGGGCCCTCGGGATGGAGGTCGGCGGCCCGATCCGGGAGCTGCGCCGCCTGCTCTACTGCGGGGAGTGGATCGAGAGCCACGCGCTCCATATCTATCTCCTGCACGCGCCCGACTTCCTCGGCTACCCGGACGCGGTCCATCTCGCGAAGGACCACCCCGAGGCCGTGCGGCACGGCCTCGAGCTCAAGAAGGCGGGGAACCACCTGATGCAGGTCGTCGGGGGCCGCGAGATCCATCCCGTGAACGTGCGCATCGGGGGCTTCTACCGCTGCCCGACGGTCGATGAGCTGGGGGCGCTGCGGCCCGAGCTCGAGCGGGCGCTCGCGCTCGCGGAGGAGACGGTCCGCTTCGCCGCCGCGCTCGACTTCCCCGACATCGAGGAGGACTACGAGTTCGTCGCGTTGCGGAACGAGCGAGAGTACCCCATGAACGAGGGCGAAGTCGCCTCGAACCGCGGGCTCCGGGTCCCGATGCACCAGTTCGAGGACGTCTTCGAGGAGGTGCACGTGGCCCACTCGACCGCCCTCCACTCGGTCCGCCGCGGCGCCGGCTCCTACCTCGTAGGGCCGCTCGCCCGCTACGCGCTCAACCACGACCGGCTCCCACCGCGCGCGCGCAGCGCGGCGAACGAGGCCGGGCTAGGCGGTACCGTGCGCAACCCGTACCGCAGCATCGTCGTCCGCGCGGTCGAGGTCGTCTTCGCCTGTGAGGAGGCGCTCCGTCTCCTCGACCACTACCGGCCGCCGGCGGCACCGTTCGTGGAGCCCCCCCCGACCTTCCGAGCGACCGAGGGATCGGCGATCACCGAAGCGCCGCGCGGCATGCTCTACCATCGCTATCGCTTGAACGACGGTGGGCTCATCGAAGCGGCGAAGATCGTGGCCCCCACCTCGCAGAACCAGAAGCGGATCGAGGACGACCTTCGCCACCTGGTGGAGCGTTCCCTCGCGCTCGACGACGCGAGCCTCACCGACGCCTGCGAGCGGGCGATCCGCAACCACGACCCCTGCATCTCCTGTTCGACCCACTTCCTATCGCTCGACATCACGCGGAGCTGAGCCGGTGTCCGTTCCGTCGGGTCCGAGCACGAGCGGTCGCGACCTCCTGGTCATCGGCCTTGGGACGGAACACCGGGGCGATGACCGGTGCGGCCTCGACGTCGTGCGGAGCTTACCGGGCGGGCTCCCGGAGGGCGTCCGAGTGGTCGAGGGTCCGGGCGAAGCGACCGCGCTCCTCGAGCTCTGGTCCGGATCGGACCGGGTCATCGTGGTCGATGCGGTGCGCTCGGGTTCCCTCCCCGGCACGGTCCATCGGCTCGACGCCGGCCCGAACGGGCTCCCGAGCCGTCTCGGCGCGACGTCGACGCACGGCCTCTCGCTCGCGGACGCGATCGAGCTCGCGCGCTCCCTCGGGCGACTTCCCCGCCGGGTCACCGTCCTCGGGATCGAGGTGGCCGACCTCGGCCCGCGCGAGGGCCTGACGGGCCCGGTCGCGGACGCGGTCGGTCGGGTGCGGGCGATCCTCCTCGAGGAGATCGGGGTCGCGGTGCCCGGTGCGCCGGGAGACTGAGGAGGGCGGACCGATGCACGAAGAGGCGCTCCTGCGGGACCTCCTGCGCAAGATCGACGAGGTCGCTCGGGAGAACGAGGCCCTCCGGGTCACGCGCGTCCGACTTTGGGTCGGTGCCCTCTCCCACCTCGCCGAGGCCCACCTCGCGGAGCGTTGGGCGATGTCCACCGTCGGCAGCATCGCCGAGGGCTCGCAGCTCGATGTCACGTTCTCGGGCGACCCGGGCGATCCCCGCGCCAACCGGGCGGTGCTGGAGAGCATCGACACCGTCGGCCCCGCAGGGGAGCCGTGAGCGGCCCCCTCGCCCGCGTTCATCGGGTCGGCTTCACTCGGAGTTTAAGAGGGGTCAGCGCGTCCGGGCGCCCGTCGGCGCGGGACGCTCCGACCGAGAGGTACGCGGCATGTGCTTGACGGTTCCCGGACGGATCGTGGCGCTCGAAGCGGAGGACTCCGAGGCCCGGCGGGCCCGCGTCGACTTCGGGGTCGCCGTTCGGACCGCGAGCCTGTTGTTCACGCCCGATGCGGTCGTCGGGGACTTCGTGATCGTCCAAGCCGGCTTCGCGACCCGTAGACTGACGCCGGCCGAGGCCGAGGAGGCCCTTGCGTACCACCGCGAGCTCGCCGAGCTCGCTCGCCGGGACTCGATGACCTCGGGCTCCGGGCCGAACGTCGTCGCGCCCCCGACCGGCCGTGCGTGAGGCCCGGATGACGGTTCGCTCGAGCTGGGTCGGGCCCGGCCTCCTCCTGGTCCTTCTCACGGCCCTCGTGAGCGGCGTCTCGACGTTCGTGAACGCTTTTGCCGTGGCGGGCACGAACTCGGACGCGTTCGTGACCGTCCGCAACCTCGTGGTCGCCGGGGCGTTCCTCCCAGTGGCCCTCGTAGCGACACGGCATCTGCGGGCCCCCGCGCTCCGGAGGCTCGATTGGGCGCGCCTCGTCCTCATCGGGCTCCTCGGCGGCGCCGTGCCGTTCCTGCTCTTCTTCCACGGCCTCGCGCTCGCGGCTGCGGCCGGAGGTGCCGCGACGGCCTCCTTCGGCTACCGCACCCTCTTCCTCATGGCGTCGGTGCTCGCTCTCGTGTTCCTCGGCGAACGGCTCCATGGCCGATTGCTCCTCGGCGCGACGGGCCTGCTCCTCGGGAACGCCCTCCTCCTCTCCCTCAGTGCCCCGATCTGGACCGACGGCACCGGCTACGTGCTCGCCGCCACGGGGCTCTGGGCGGTCGAGTACACGATCTCGAAGCGCGCGCTCGCGGACCTCCCCTCCGCGACGGTCGCCCTCGGCCGCATGGGCTTCGGCGCCTTGTTCCTCGCGGGCTACCTCGCGCTCACCGCCCAGTGGGCGAGCGTCGCGACCTTCTCCGGGGCCGACTGGTCATGGGTCGGGATCAGCGCGACGCTCCTCGCCGCCTTCGTCGCGAGCTTCTACACCGCCCTCAAGCGCGTGGACCTTTCGGTGGCGGCCTCGGTACTCGTGCTCGGTTTCCCCGTGAGCTGGGCGCTCGGAGTGCTCCTCGAAGGCCACCCGATCGGTCTCGCGGCAGCATTCGGCACCCTGCTCGTGGTCGGCGGAGCGGCGGTGGTCGTGGGACTCGCGCAGCTCCGGGCGACGGGGGCCTATCTCGCTCAGCTCCTCCGCTCGAGCGCCGCCCCGCCGGGATGACGCGCACGGACGGCGCCGCGCTCTGCGCCCGGTTCAGCCTTGCGACGAACCGCCTCCAGTATTGTGGGCCCGCAGACGCCGAAGGGACGCTCTACCGGGCGATCATCGAGAACGTGGACCTAGACCGGGCGCGGGAGGCGCTTTCCCGGTTCGAGGCGCTCTATCCGTACCTGGAGGCGATCGGGCGGCGGCACGGGCTCGACCCGTTCGACGCCCGGGTCGTCGAGGCCTACTGGATCGGGAACGACCTCTTGGACGCGTTCGATCGGGCGGACTTCCTCTCCCTGCTCGAGGGATTGCGGCGACGGGGCCTTCCGCGCGCGACCGCCGAACGGCTGGTCGCCCACCTTCCCGCCCGACCGATCCCCCACCACGCCTTCCACGTGAGCTTTGTCGGCGTCGGAGAAGTGACGGGCCACGTAGAGACCACGGTCGCGAACATGGAGGCGTGCCGACCGGCCCGCGCGAGAGTGGTCGCGGTGGCCATGGGTCGACTGGCGGTCGAGCGGCCCCACCTCCACCTTGCGGACGGCCACCTCCGGCTCGGCGCGCCCCAGCGGGAGGAGCTTGCCTACGACCCGCGGATCCTCCCCGGCGTCCGGCCCGGGGACGCGGTGGCCCTCCACTGGGGCCACGCCGCGCTCGTCCTGTCACCGCGGCAGGCCGACGCGCTCGACCACTATACGGCGCGGGCCCTTTCCGAGGCTAACGCGGCACTCCCCGGACTGCGAGCCCTCGGTGACCCGGTCGCCCGCTCAGAACGCCATGCGGCGGACGAACGGGATCGCGAGGGCGAGTAGGCCGCCCGCGACGAGGCCGAGCCCATCCCCCAGCTCGAGCGTCCCGAGCGGTACGCGGGTGGAGAGCACCCCCACGACGAGCACCGAGGCCGTGCCCGAGATCCCCGTGAACAGGTAGAGGTTCGAGGTGAGACGCCCGAGCTCCTCGGCCGGGTAGGTGCCCTGGACCCAGGAGTACTTCGCCGAGTAGCGGACGGAGAACGCGCCGCCGACCCCGGCGAGGAGGAGGACGAGGGCGACCGCGGAGACGGAGAGGGGGTCGAGGAGGAGCACGCAGCCCCCCGCGAGTAGCGGCGTGAGGACGAGCAAGGTCCCGACCCGCCGGCGAGGGTTCAGGTGCCCGATCCCGATGCCGGCGAACGACCCTCCCAGCGCGAAGGCGGTGACCAGGGCTCCGTAGACCGAAGCCGGCGAGGCAAAGTGCTGGTAGGCGATCGCCGGTAGGAGCAACGCGGGTACGCTGGCGAAGAACCCGAGGAACACCTCGAGGCCGGAGAAGGCGCGCAGCGAGCGACCGGCGCGGCCCCGAAAGGCGTCCCAGCCGCGCCGGAACGTCTCCCAGAACCGGGTCTGGGGGGCCCGGTCGACGGGGAGGGCGAGCGGGAGGGCCGCGAGCGTCGCCGCGAGGAGCAGGATCGCGTAGACGCTCGCCCCGCCGAACGGTCCCACGAAGTACAGGAGCGCCCCCCCGCCCGAGTAGCCGCCGATCTGGGTCCCGACCGAGAGCGCGCTCGAGAACCCCTCGCCGAGGAACAGCTGACGCTTCTCGAGGACGATCCGCGGGGCGATCATGAACACCGCCCAGACGAAGTCCCAGAGGAGGGCGAGGACGAGGACGATGCCGAGCAGCACCGGTTCGGTGAGCCCTCCCGACCGAAGTTCGAAGGCGAGGAGACCCGCCGCACCGGCCTGGACGGGGAAGCAGGCGAGGAGGATCGAGCGTTTGTCGCGCACTCGGTCGACGATCGGGGCGATGAGGAACGTCGCGGCGTAGACCCCGTATTCGATGAACAGTACGGTGCCGGCGACGAGGAGGTTTCCCGAGAGTCCGTACGCGAGGAAGAGCACGGAGACGGAGTAGACTGCGTAGCCGGCCCCCGCGAGCGTTCCCGACGCCTCGAGGAGCAGGAAACGACGATTGCGGAGGAGCGCCTTCCAACCCCCACGGCCGTCCTCGAGAGGCCCGATCGCTCCGCCGTCCGGCGGCGACGGGGGGAAACGCGGGGGCAGCGACGGAGGATCGGGACCGGGGCGCTCGCTCACGGCGGGGCCGCCGAGGGGGGTCGCCCGATCCGGAACCGGCAGACCGGGTCGCCGGCGACCACGCGATGGCTGACGGCGACCTCGGCCCGCAAGAGGCGCTGGAAGAGACGACGCTCGACCTCGCAGGCCTCGCCGTAGCGTTCGGCGACCGCGAGGATCGGGCAGTTGTGCTCGAGGAGTTCGAAGCCGGACCTGCCGGCGCGGCTCGCCGATGCCATGTACCCCTCCTCGTCCCGGATCTTCGCGAGCTCGCGGACCCTCTCGAAGAGGTCGGGACGGTCGAGTCGGGGCGCGTGCTTCGCCCCGAGGGCCGCGCCCCGTTCCTCGAGCATCTCCCGCACGGCGATTCGTCCGTCCCGGCGCTCGAGGAACGCGAGGGCCCCGAGCGACATCTCGGTGTACGCCTGCGGGAACAGGGGGCGGGAGCGTGCGGCGAGGCGGAACGCGGCGGCGGGCCGTCCCCGCGGACCCCGGCGATACTCGCGCTCGACCCAACCGGCCGCCTCGAGCGAGGCGAGATGCTTCCACGCCGCCGCCCTCGAGATTCCGAGCGCGCGGGCGACGGCCGCCACGCTCACGACCGAAGTACGCTTGAGCAAGAGCAGGACCGACCGCTTCGCGGAAGAAAAGCCCGGGGCGGGGGGGTCGGTCTCCATACTGGAAACCATAGGGGCGCTAGACGGCACCGGGTTTATGAACAACGGGGTTGACAAAGTTGATGAAACCCGAGCGGGCATCGCTCCGTCGAGGAGTCCCCGGGACCGCGGCGGCGCCCGGACCGCGCCCGGGGGGGCTCGGGGCGCAACGACTATAATTGGAAGCCGAGTGGCGCGATTCGTGGTCGATCTCCACGAGAGCCCGGCGGTCCCCCCCATGGACCCCGGCGGCGATGAGCGGCTCGGCTACTACCTCGCGGGCGGCCTCCTCGTCTTCCTCGGATGGGCACTCGCGGTCGTGGCGAACGTACTCCTCCACGCCGCGGCCGGTAGCGGAGGAATGACCGTCGGGTGGGTCCGCATCACGTCGGCCTGGGGCGCCTACGCTTGGGCGACGCTCGCCTTCGGCCTGTTCACGGGGACGGTCGGGGTCGTGCTGCTCGCGCTCGGAAGGGGAGCCCCCAAGGCGCCCCTCGTGCTGCCCGGCTACGATTATTGAACTCGCCCCGGGCGGGGCGGCGCCCGGTGGACCCGCCGAGAGGGCGGGACGCGCGACTCGACCGTGCTCTTCGGGTTCCGCTGGACCTGCGCGCAGTCCGAGCAGGTCCGCTCGTCCTCGTCGAGACAGTTCCGACAGTAGGTCCGTCCGCAGATGGTACACGAGAGCGCCGCAGGAATCCCGCAGCGAGTGCACTGCCCGACGAGCACGTTCGGCCCCTCCCGAGGAACCGATCAGTCGAGAATCCGACTGGCCTTAAGTCCTTCTACGAATCCGGCCGAGTAGGGCGCGCGCGCCACGTACCGGGCGGCGCGGCGGGCGGCCGGGCTTCCGGAGGAGAAGCTGACACCGAAGCCCGCTGCGCGGAGCATGCCGGCGTCGTTGTCCCCGTCGCCCAGGATCACGCAGTCCTCGGGTCGGAGCCCGAGGTAGCCGAGGGCGCGCTCGAGGGCCGGCAGTTTACCGGCCCCGCGCGCCATCAGATGGATCGCGTACCCCGTCGACTCTACGTGCACGGGCTGCCCCGCGAGGACCCGGCGGATGCGGGCGACCGAGACGGTCGGTTCGAGGGCCACCTCGCTCTCCCTCCACCGGTCCGTGAAAAGGCGACGGACGGGCAACCCCGCCGCGACGAGCGCGCGGTAGGCCCGACGGGCGACACCGGGATCGGCCAGCCGATCCACCGCGAGGTCGTCCGAGGCGCTCGCGTGAAAGAGCATCCCGCCATTCTCGGCGACGATGGGGCCGGAAAGGCCGAGCGAGCGATGAAGCGCGAGCGCGATCGGGAGCACGTTCCCGGTCGCGAGCACGACGGGGATCCCCGCGTCTCCGAGCCGCCGGACGTAGCGGAGCGCGACCGGGTCGAGGCGTCGGCTCTCGTCGGTGAGCGTACCGTCGACGTCCGTGACCACCGCACGATACGGGGAGGTCCGCGGTCCCTTCCGAAGTACCGGGCGCGCACCGGTCGGGCGGGCCCTTCGCCGGACCGCCGGACGCGACGTCAGCATTCCCCCTCGGCCAGGACTCGGGCGATCGCGCCCCGCAACGCCTCCGCGACCTCCTTTCCGTCGCGGCGGCCCCGAACCTCCTTCATGACGTCCCCCATGAGCGCAGAGAAGGAGTCCTCCTTCCGGCGCAGCACGAGCTCGCGGTTCGACCGTACGACCCGATCGACCAGCTCGCCGAGGTCAGCGGCGCGGAACCCGGCGAGCCCGGCCCGCTCCACAGCGGTATCGAGGTCGGGCGCGCCCGAGGCCAGCTGGGCCAGGACCGCAGGGATCCCTTCCTTCGCGAACCGGCCGTCCTCGACTCCCTGAAGAAGGGAGTCCAGCACCGCAAGGTCCGGTTCGAACGGGGCGGCCCCCGGGAGCGCCGCGGCGACGGCCGGAAGGTCCTGGAGGAGCAGTCGGACGACCAGCGCCGCCCCATGACCGCGGCGCGTGAGCGCCTCGAACGCCTCCTCGTCGGCGCTGTAGACGAGCTGACGAACGACCTCCGCGGCGAGCCCGTGCTCTCGCTCGAGCCGGGACCGCCGCTCCGTCGGCCGCTCAGGGAGCGTCTCGGCCAGGTGGGCGAGCCTTCCGGCCGGTACTAAGATCGGAGGGATGTCCGTCTCGGGGTACATTCGGTCCCGGCCGGGCAGCGGGCGTGAATAGCGGGTGCGTCCGTCGGGCAGCGGGTCCCGTGTCTCGCCCGGAACCCCCTCGATCGCGGCCCGGGCGCGTGCCGCGACCCGGTGGAGCGCCGTGCGCGCACGCTCGTGCGAACGGTCCGTGACGAGAACGAACGCATCGTTCGCGCCGAGCCCCAGGCGGGAACGGATCGCCGCCACGTGCCGGTCGGTCAGACCGTACGCGGGTAGCTCGTCCGAGTGGAGGAGTCCCCGCAGGCCGACCGAGCGGGCCTGGTCGGCGAGCTCGCGACCGAGCCGTTCGACCGAACCCGGAGGGGAACGGAGGAGCCCCGCGAAACCGGCGAGGCCGAGCGCGAAGACCGCCCCTCGCCCTCCGACGGCCTCCGCGAGCGGTCCCGGGCCCACCCCCTCGAGGAGGGCCGTGACGTCCGTAGGATCGCGCTCGGCCACCTCGGCCTTGCGACGGACCAGCTCGTCCCGGACGGAGAGGAGAAGCTTCTGGCGGGCGACCTCGCCGTTCACGTACTCCTGGATCCGGCCGAGCTCCTGGACCCCTTTGATCTCGATCCGGTGGCCGCCGTCCGTCGAGACGTTGAGGTCCTCGCGGATGGTCCCGATCCCTCGGCGGACGCGCCGGGTCGCCCGGAGCAGGGCCCCAAGCTCCTCGGCGACCTCGCGGGCCTCGCTCCCCGAGGAGATGTCGGGCCCCGTAGCGACCTCGATGAGCGGGATGCCGAGCCGGTCGAGACGGTAGACGACCTCTCCGTCGGAGCTGCCGATCTTGCGCGCCGCATCCTCCTCGAGGCAGATCGACAGGATCGACACCTGTCGATCGCCGACCTCGAGCGTACCGCCTGTCGCGACGAGCGCGGTCCGCTGAAAGCCCGCAGTGTTCGAACCGTCGACGACGATCTTGCGCATCACCTGGATCTCATCGACCGGTCGGGCGCGGAGGAGGAGGGCCAGCTGGAGCGCCGTGTCGAGCGCGGCCTCGTTGAGGGGGTGCGGGGGCTCCTCGTCCATCTCCACGAGGCAGCTCGACGGCACGATCTCGTAGCGGTACCGCAAGCCACGCGCGGCCTGGAACGCAGCTGCGGTATCCACGGCTCGGTCCTCGCCGCCCGCCGGGCGTAGCCGGCGGGAGAAGGCGCCGCGGACCTCCTCGGAGAACTCGGACGGGCACGCGCAGAACAGCTTCCCTGTGGCAAGCTGCTGGTGGACCTCGAGACCGGCCTTCATTCGTTCACTCCGTGCCTCGGGCCTCGTGGCGCTCGCAGAACTCGCCGGCGCGGTCCGTAGTGAGGAGTCGGGCGACCCCCACTGGGTCGTCGGAGCGACCGAGCGCCCAGACGAGCTTGGCGTACGCCGTCTCGGGGAGGAGGTCGCCGAGATAGAGCACGCCGGCCCGCAACAGGTCGCGCCCCGTCGAGTAGACGTACGGGTCGGCCACCCCGCCGAGGCACTGGGTCGTCATCGCGACCACGACGCCGCGGGACGTGGCGGCGCGGATCCAGCCGAGATGGCGCGAGGCGACGTGGCCGAGCCCGGTGCCGGCGAGGATCACGCCGCGCAAGCCTCGGATCGACTCTTCGGCCCGGTGCGGGTCGAGCCCGGGATGGAACCAAAGGAGCGCGGCCCGCGCGTCGATCGGCAGGTCGGCGCGGGCGGGTCCCGGCGACGGGGCGCGAGCTCGGGGGGTAAGGCGCACCTCGCCTTCGACGACCTCGCCGAGGGGCGGGCCGTTCCGGCTTTCGAAGGCGTCGCGGCGGCTCGAATGCATCTTTCGAACCCAGGTGCCTCGGTGGATCGCCCAGTGCGTGTCCGAGAGCCCCGCCTGCATCACGACGACGACCTCGCCGAGGCGCCGGTCGCGGGCGACCCGAACCGCGGCCGCGAGGTTCGGCGCGCCGTCCGAGGAAGGTCGGTCCGGCGAGCGCTGGGCCCCGACGAGCACGACCGGGCCGGGGAGCTCGGAGAGGAGGAAGCTGAGGGCCGAGGCGGTGAAGGCGAGCGTGTCGGTGCCGTGCGGGACCACCACGCCCTCGGCACCGTCGCGGAACGCCTCGACGACCCGCTCCGCAAGGACCGCCCAGTCGTCGGGCGAGAGGTCCTCGCTCAGGCGGTCGAAGACCGGGACAATCCGCACCCGGCCCGTCCGCTCGAGTTCCGGGTAGAACGTCAGGATCTCCCGCTCCTCCTTGACGGGCCGCACACCGCCGGTCTCGTAGTCGACCCGCGAAGCGATCGTGCCGCCCGTCGTCAAGAGGGCGACCCAACGTT
>DAIDCO010000028.1 GCA_027309555.1 bacterium | reverse complement strand
GTCGTCGGAAGGGCGGGGGATCGGGTCCGAAGACGATGCCGCACGTCCCTCCCAAGACCCCGAGCAGTAGTCCGATCCCTCCGCCTCCGCCCATGCTGACGAGGCTCAGTACGGAGAACACGATCACCAAGATGCCGAGCCCCGGGTGAAATTCAGGGTAGAGGCCCAGCAGGACCCCGAGGAGCATCACGAGGATACCGAGGACGATCCCGGCGACGCCGCCGGCGACCAGTCCGGCGGTGTCGGTCCCCGGAAGACCGTTCCAGGAGAAGAGCCCGGTCACGGTGTAGGCGAGCCAGAGCTCCACGACCGCGTAGACGAAGACGAGGAATCCCCCGACGAAGGACAGGATCGGGCCGGCAGCCTCCTTGTGGTCGACCATGGCGGTGCGTTCGAGACCGGGCGGTTTCCCGAAGTACGGTACCCCGTGGCAGCACAAAGCCATTATCTCGGCGGTGCGGGCGCGGCTCGAAGTGCGCGCGGGCCGCGAGCGCGGTGTGGGGCTCAGCCGAGGACGATCCCTTGGTTCGTGATGACGAACGGCCGACGCTCCGGGTCGTGGGCCGCGCCGCGCATGCGGACGATCTTGAGCTGGCGGATCGATCGATCTCCGACCCACTTGCGGGTCAGGAGGATCTCGCCGCGGGTCAGGATCTCCTCGGGCGTGAGCACCCCCGGGTCGCTGGGGGTCGCCGTGATGAGGGCGGTCACGCCGGATTCCGAGAGGAACCGCAGGAGCGACTGGATCTCCGTGCGCTCGGCCTGGGGGTCGGCAGAGGCCTTGATCGTGAACCGGCGGACCGAGGTGATCGAATCGACGACGACCCGGCGGAACGGCTTGTCGGCCATCTGTTGGCGCAGTTTGAGCTGGATTGATTGGATCGAGATCTCCTCGGCGTCGCTGCCCCGCTTGGTGTCCTGGGAGAGGTCCCGCATCGACTTGAGATCGGTCATCGTGCGGATCTCCTGGACCGCCATGTTCCGCTTGATCGCGCGAGTGCCCGGGTTCGCGTCGAGCGTCTTCACCTGGGAGAGATCCCAGCCGAAGGAGCGCACGTTCTCCATGATCTCGCTCGGAGGCTCGTCCACCGCCACGAGCAGCACCTCCTCGTGGTGGCGGAGTCCCTCGAGCAGGAACTGGAGACCGAGGAGCGACTTGCCGCTGCCGGTGCCGCCCGTGACGAGGAACGGACGCCCGGCCACGAGACCTCCGCCCAACATCCGGTCGAGCCCCGGGATCCCCGTACCCACGCGACGCTCGGCGAGGGGATCCGCCGCGTTCACGGTTCCTCGTTCGGTGGGCCGCTCTCGGACGGGGCGGGCGTGGCGCCGGGAGCCTCGGCCTTGGGCGGCGGCTCGGCCGAGGGGATAGCGCCCGCACGGGCCCGTACCACGGTCGGCGCGGTGCGTTTGCGGGGCGCACGGCGTTTCGGCTTCGGTGCGGCGATGGCCGCACCGCCGTCCGTCGTTACCTCTGGGGCCGTTCCGACGCTCATCGCGGCGGGTCTCGGCGAAGCCGCTGCCGCAGCCGCGGTGTCTGAGGGAGGCGCAGGGACGAGGGGAGTGGTGCCGGTCGGGACCGCCGCGGCGGCCTTCTTGCGCGGCGAGGGCGACGCCCGGCGCTTGCGCTTAGGAGGGGCCGAGGGTGCCGAGCCCATTCCGGTCGGAGACTCTCTCCCCAACGCGGAGGCGGGCTCCGTAGACGGCGGAGTCGACGCACTCGACGCGGGCGCGACGAGCGGGGGTACGAACGTCGGTGGGGGAGCCGCCACGACCACCGGGGATCCCGTCCCCGGAGGGCGGGGGGCCGTCCCTTCGGCTTTTCTCGGTTCGACCTGGCGGACCGCCAGAGGCCCGGACGCGAGATCCCGGGACGGGGGAGGCTGAACGGCTCCGGATCCTGCCGATCGGGAAGCGGCCGCTTGCTCCCGAAGAGGAGGCGGCGCGGCGGGAGCTGGGACCGGTGCGTAGGTCGTCCTCGGCCGATCCGGGCTCGCGGAACGGGCAGGAAGTTGCGAAAGAGGCGGCTCGGGTTCCGCTCCGCGGAAAGGCAGGGGAGGTCGCCGGTCTCGCTCGGCCGAGGGTAAGGGTCGAGAAGCCGGGCCGGGAGCTGGGGGGGCCGGCTCGTCAGGAAGCCGTGTCTTCCGACGCGGCGTCGGGAGCGGTCCTCCCGGCAGCGTCGGGGCGCTCCAGCCCTGAGGCGGAAGTGCGCGCTCGGGTTCTGCCTCGTTCGGTGGGGGAGGAAGGCGCTCGGTCGGCGGAGCCCAGGCGTTCGTAGACGGTGCCTCGAGGAGCGGCACGGGGAGAGCCGGACTCCCGCTTTCGCCCGGCTCGCCCGGTGTTCCCCGGAACGGCTCGGCAGCCGCGGCCGGGGCGTTCGCGGGCTGAGGCAAGGCCTCGGGGGACAAGGTCGGGAGAGAGGGCGTCGGGGTGGTGCTCTCGGGAGGTTCGGAAAGCGTCTCGACCGGTTCCGAGGGCTTGCCCTCGACCGCGGGGAACGGGGCCTCGGGCTCCGCGGTCGAAGGAATCCCGGTGGGACCGTGCGGCGTCCCGGCGGGTGCCGCGGAGAGCGCCGGGGGAGGGGGCACCTCCGCTTCCCGGTCCTCGAAGGCAAGGGAGGGCGCCGCGGTGCCCTCCACCACCGCTCGAGCGGACGATCCCGCCGGCACTTCGACCATCGGTGTTCCGACGGCCGCGGGGGCCCGCGGGATCGTAGAGAGGACCCATTCGAGTTGGATCTGGAGCGCCTGCGTTGGAGGAAGTCTCGTGGGGGGGATCCCCGCCCGAGCCGCCTCGCTCCGCTCGACGATCCGCTGGTAGGCCTCGGCGACCCCGGGAGCCACCGGTGGAGATTCCTCCATGCGACGGCGGAGGGCGTCCGAAAGGTCGAGCGCGAGCGCCTGCGCGCGGGAGATGTGGCCTCGCGAGCGGTCGATCTCGCCGGCGGCGGCCGCACCGAGGGCCGCCTCGATCTCCGTTCGCACCGCCCCGACTTCCGCACCGATCAGGACCAGGTCCCGTACCTCTTCGGCGAGCGAATCGAACGGCGAGGCCGACGACTCGATCCCCGCCGACGCGGGAATCGTCGGGGCGACTTCGGGCAGTCGCGGCTCTTCGATGATCTGCCGAGTGTCGCGCGAGATCGTGACGTTGAGATTCACCTGGAGCCCCGGGCCTCCGATACGGTAGGGGTGAAGTCGAACGTCGTGCGAGCTCCCGCGGAACTTCTCGACGCCGATCGCGCGCACGGTCCGTCCCTCGAGCTCCCAGCGGAACAGACGGATCTCGCCCCGGGCGAGCGTTCGCTCGGGAGTGTCCGCGTCCTCGAGCGGCGACTCGACCGTCAGCAACGTGGTGACCTTGAGGTCGGAGAGGAAGCGCAGGAACGCCTGGGCGCCCGCGACCGGGTCGAATCCTTTCATGCAGAAGTACTGGAAGGCGGTCAGCGAATCGATCACGACCCGCGAGTAGTTCCGTCGCACCACCTCGGTCCGGAGCATCTGTTCGAGCCCCGTCATCGTGACCTCGACCGCGGCGAGCTCGGGAGATCGCCGGATCTCGAGCGGGATCTCGGCGAACGGCGCGGCGTGCCGGACCGCAGCGATGTCCTTGAACGGCACCCGCTCGTAGCGCATGATGTCCGGGATGGCGTCGAAGACGTCCACCCCGAGGAGATCTTCTCCGAGCCCGCGATGGTTGACGCGGACCTCGTTCGGAGGTTCCTCCATGGTGACGAACAGAACGTGTTCTCCGTGGCGAACCCCTTCGCAGAGGAATCGAAGCGCGAGCGTCGTCTTGCCCGTGCCGGACGGTCCGACGATGAGGTACGGACGGCGCGAGACCAGTCCGCCCTCGAGCATCGCATCCAAGCCGGGAGTTCCGGTCGAGACGCGGCCGTCCGCCGACGGGTCGGGCGCGTGCTCCACGGTCACGGTGGGTTCCCCGCGTACAGGCGGCTCGAGGTCCGCGCTGCGCCCCTCCGCATGGGTCCCCTGGCTTCTTGTAGTTTCCCCGGCGCTGGACGACGTCCCGCAAGGAATATCTCCCACCGCGCCCCCCCGGGGACCATGTCGCGGCCCCGGAGCGCTGGACCCGCGCGAATGCGCGCGCTGGCCGCGGGCCTTCCCGGCGCTCTCCTTACGGGGTTTCACGCCGGCGCGGAGATCGCGCCGGCGGCCAACGAGAAGACCGGCCGGGTCGTGGCGGTCGGCATGGGGGGCTCGGCGATCGCGGCCGACCTCGCCCGCGGTATTGTCGAGTCGGAGACCCCGCTCGCCCTCGACGTCGTGCGCTCCCCAACGCTGCCTCGGGGCGTCGGCCCGAGGAGCCACGTGCTCCTCGTGAGCTACTCCGGGAACACCTGGGAGACGCTGCAGGCGTTCGCGGCGGCGGGCCGCGCCCGCGCGCCGCGCACGGTCGTCTCCTCGGGAGGCGTGCTCACCGAGCGCGCCCGTTCCGAGGGAGTACCCGTGCTCGCGGTCCCCCCCGGGCTACCGCCTCGGTCCGCGGTCGGGGATCTGCTCGGCGGCATCCTGGGGCTGCTCGACCCCTGGTTCCCCGAATCGAACGAGGCCCGGATGGAGCGCGCCGCCGAGCAGGTCCGGCGGCGGGTCGCGCTCTACGCTCGTCCGCGGGGCCCGGCCGCCCAGATCGCCGAGAAGGTGGGCGCACGGCTCCCGTTCGTGTACGCCGAGAGCGCGTTCCTCGCGCTCGCCCGGCGCTGGAAAACGCAGTTCGAAGAGAACGCAAAACGCCTCGCGGTCTTTGACGAGGTGCCCGAGCTGTTCCACAACGCGATCGTCGGTTGGGACGCGACGCCTCGTCGTACCGCGGCCGAGCACGCCGTCCTGCTGCTCGAGTGGTCCGGGGAGGCGCCCCTGGTCCGCAAGAGCTTCCGCTACCTCGAGCATCTCTTGCGTCAGAAGGGGGCGAGCGTCGTCAAGGTTCCCCTCTCCGAGGAGGACCGACTCGAGGCCCTGCTCGACGGCATCTCCCTCGGCGACCATGCGAGCCTTTTCCTCGCCGACCGGCGCAAGGTCGACCCGCTCCCCGTTGACGCGATCGTGCGGCTAAAGTCCGCGATCGGGAGCCCGCCCACGCCATCGCGGCGCGGTCCGGTGGGGGGCGCGGCCGCACGGCCGACGCGACCCCGACCGGCAAAGCGCTAAAGGGGCGGGGAACTCCCCCCGACCGGGTGCTGAGGTAGCCTAGCTCGGCCAAGGCGCCAGATTCGAGATCTGGTGGTGCGTATGCATCGCGGGAGTTCAAAGGACGCCGCGGGTTCCCCCCCGGCGGCGGGGAGTCTCCCCCTCAGCGCCTCCCCGGCCGCCGAAGTCGAAGTGGTGCTCGAAATGACTCGGGCCGGAACGATCGAGTGCCACCGGATCTCGGTCCCGCGCGGTGCGTCCGTGCGCGTCGCCCTTCGCGCGATCGGAGCGCCCGCCGAGGGGAGCGCGGTTCTGCTCGAGGATCGGTCGATCCCGCTCGACACACCGATCGACCGACCGACGACCTTCACCGTCGTTCGTACGTTCTCGGGCGGCTAGTCTCGCTCGGCTAGCGGCGCCGAGGGGACGCAGGAAGGGATTAAAGACCGGGCGACCGTCTCACTATCCCGCAGGAACTGTTCCGTGCCATCGAGTTGTCCCATCTGCGAGCAGCCGATCGCATCTACCGCCGCCCACTGCGCAATCTGCGGATTCCCGACGTCGCTGGCGATCGAGGGTCTACGGTCGCTCGACGCGCATCCCTCGACGGCGACCGAGGAAGCTCGGAGCCCCGCCGCCGGCCCGCTCGGTGTCCGAAGCGGACCGGTGCACCCGACCGCCGCCTCCCCCGAGGAGGAGATGGCCGCGACCATCAGCCGAGACCTTCGCGGAAAGATGGAGCTCCTCGGAGACCTCGGGCGCGGTCCGGACGTGACGAGCGAATTGTGCCAAGCGGCGTTGATCCAAGCCGAGGGACGGGTCGCCGAGGCGCTTGACATCCTCCGTTCCGCCCAGGGCCGGCTCGACACGGAGACCGAGCAGCTGCTGGACCACCGCCTGCGGCTGCTCGAGGATCGACGGCGCGCACTCCAGGCGACGGGCGTCCACTTCGCGCTCGGCACCGACATCGAGCGGCTGCGGAGCGCCCTGGAGTCCGGCGATCGGGCCGAAGCGGTCGGTTGGCTGGTCGAGGCGGAGCGCCGCGCCGGCCAGTTCGAGTCGGACTGGAGAGGGCTGCAGGGTCTCCTCGCCCAGATCCAGGGGCTGCGGAACGAGGCGACCGAACTGGGCTTCCCGCTCGGAGAGATCTCGAGCGAGCTCGACGGCCTTCGAGAACGGCTCAGAGGGACCGAAGTGACCGAGGATGTCCTCGACACCTTCGCCCAGGAGTCGGCCCAGATCCTGATGCTCCTCCACGATGCGATCCCCGCTTCGCTCGAAGCCGAGCTCGAGCGGACGATGACCGCGCTCGAACGCTTTCCCGACGATCACCCGCCGGCGGCCGTCGCCCGTCGGCTCCATCTCGACGCCGGCCGGAATCTCAAGAAGGGGCGGCTCACCGAAGCAATCCAGCGAGTGCGCGAGCTCCGCCGCGTGCTCAGCGAACTCGAGCGGTCCCCTGCGCGGCCCCCGATGCGCGAGCGGGCGGGTCCATCGACGATCGGCGAGAGCGAGGACGAGATGCTCGACCGGCTCTTGAAGAAGGCCCGCAGCCTTGCCGGGCGCGTCCGCACCCTGCCGCCCGAGTCCGACACGTCGCACGAGGCCGCGGTGCAGATCCGGGAAGCGACGGATCTGCTGCGGGCCCGGCACCTTAAGGAGGCCGACGCTACCCTGACGAAACTCATGCGGATGCTCGCGAGCGAGTCGCCGCCTCCGAGGACGTAGGCAATGCCTACCGAGGCTGGGTCCCTCGCAACGTGGCGCCAGCGGCTCGAGTCCCTATCCGTCCGCGCGGCCGCCCTCGAGAACGAAGGGCTCCCGTTCCCGACCGCGCAGCTCCGCGAGGCCTTCGAGGCGTCGGTCCGGGAGGGCCGGCTCCCCCAGGCCACGACGGTGGTGAAGCGCGGCGAAGCGCTGCTCGCCCGCGTCGCGACGGACTGGAACTGGGTCCGCGAGCTCTTGCGACGGGCCGACGAGCTGCGCGCGGTCGCCGAGATGATCGGGGTCGACGTCGCCCACCTCGACAGTCGGGTCGGAAACCCTCGGGAACGACTCCTGTCCGAGCCGCTCAGCTCGGGATCCCTCGAGAAGGCGGCGGCGAGCGCCTCGCTGGCGTTGGCGGTCCTGAACGATACGATCCCGAAGTTCTGCCTCCAAGAGGCGCAGCAGCTCGGACCGTCGATCCGGCGGGCCCGAGACCGCGGCGAGGAGGTCAACGAGGCGGCCCGAGCGTTTTCGCGCCTCTTGCAGGCGATCCAGGACCAGAACATTCCCACGGCTGCGCAACGGCTGCTCGAGACCCGCAAGGCCGTCACCCACATTCCTTCCGCCCCCGCGGTCCCCTCGCTCGCGCCGGGGGAGGAGGAGGAGATCCTCACCGAGGCGCGCAACCTCGCACGGCGGCTCCAACGGATCAAGGGCAAGGCCCAGAACGCGCAGAGCGCGGCGCGCCTGATGGCCCAGGTCCGCGCGGCGATCAGCGAAGAGCGGCGCTACGGAACCCCCGAAGAGGAGATCGAGTCCCTCTGGGCCGAGGTCGATCGGCTGACGCAGGAGAAGAAGCGGGCGAACGAGGGCCCCCCGCTCCTCCCGGCGCTCCCCGCCGAGGAGGCGGAGCTCGGCCCGTCGATCGAGCGAGAGCCGCCGCTGTACGACCCGCCGGAGCCCGGGGAGCTCCCGGAGGGGATGGACGAGGCGACCGGGGAGGAGGGGCCCGAGGCCCGAGCGCTCCGGCAGTCGCTCTACGTGCCCTACGTGCCCCCGGATTTCTCGGGTGCCGATAGCGAGACCACGGCCGACGGCCCGCCGGCGGGGCGCCCCCGGTCGCGTTCGCGTCCCCGACCGTAAGAGTTAAGTAGATATCGCAAGTGGTTTATACCACTTGTCGCGAGGCGGTGCTCGACCGGCAACGCGCGAGGCCGGCACGATTCTCTCCGTGACGCCGACCGGTCGTCTGACCGTTCGCGCCTTCTCCGACGAGTTCGTTCCCGAGGGAGCGGCCGTGCGCGACGCGCGCGGCGTCGTCCGCGGCAAGGTCGTTCGGGTCTTCGGCCCGGTGGCCCGGCCGTACTTGAGCGTCCGACCGCGACGGACTCCGACGCCCGCGGAGGGCCTCGCCCTTCTCGGCGCGTCTCTCGTGCGCGAGTAGCGGAGGAAACCGAGCATGCAGAACGGGGAGGCGCCACCGAACGCCGAAAAGCCCGCGGCTCGACCGGAAGATCTGGCGGTGCCGACCCGCTGCACCAGCTGCGGTTCAACGCACCTCACCCGCGACTACGAGCGGGGCGAGCTCGTTTGCGACGAGTGCGGGCTCGTTCTCGAAGAGTCGATGATCGACCAGGGCCCCGACTGGCGCGCGTTCGACGCCGAGCAGGGAGAGAAGCGGGCGCGCACCGGTGCCCCGACAACCCTCACGATCCACGACAAGGGCCTCTCGACGGAGATCGGCTGGAAGAATCGGGACCCGTACGGCAAGTCGATCCCCACGCGCAATCGCGCCCAGCTCTACCGACTCCGAAAGTGGCAGCGCCGCATCCGGGTCTCGAACGCGACGGAGCGGAACCTCGCGTTCGCGCTCGCCGAGCTCGACCGGATCGCGTCGGGAATGGCGCTCCCGCGGAACGTGCGCGAAACGGCCGCGATGATCTACCGCAAGGCCGTCAACCGCAACCTGATCCGCGGTCGGTCGATCGAAGGGGTCGTCGCGGCGTCGCTCTACGGGAGCTGCCGGCAGTGCAACGTCCCCCGGACGCTCGACGAGATCGCCTCAAAGTCCCGTATCGGCCGCAAGGAGATCGGGCGGACGTACCGGTTCATGACCCGCGAGCTCCACCTGAAGCTCATGCCGACCCGCCCGCAGGACTACATCCAGCGCTTCTGCTCGGAGCTCAAGCTGAAAGGCGAGATCCAGACGCGGGCGAACGAGATCCTGAAAGAGGCGACCGAGCGCGAGTTGACGAGCGGCCGGGGGCCGACGGGCGTCGCCGCCGCGGCGATCTACATCGCGAGCGTCCAGTCGGGCGAGCGGCGCACCCAGCGCGAGGTCGCCGAAGTCGCGGGTGTCACCGAAGTGACGATCCGCAACCGCTACAAGGAGCTCACCGAGAAGCTCAATCTGCGCGTCATGCTCTGACGGTCGGGCGGACCGGCCGGACCGAGCGCCCGCGTCGACTGGCTTTCGACCGCGGCGCCCGGCGGCCCGAGCCGCTCCTCGAGCGAGGGATCGACCTCCGCCCGAGAGCCGCCGGCCACCGTGGATTCCCTTGACCGGGGCCCCCGCCACCCTCTTCTAACCGAGCTCGTTCGGGCCGAGGTGGTGCGTCCGCTCCCGATCGCACTCCTCGTCTCGGGGGAGGGAACGACGCTCGACGCCCTCGCCTCCGAGGTCGAGGCGGGGCGGCTGCCGGCGGCGATCCGGCTCGTCGTCTCCGACCGGCCGACCGCGCCAGCGCTGGAAACGGCCCGACGGCACGGGCTGCCGACGCTCCTCCTCCCCGGGCGGGGGGTGGACCCGGAGGTCTGGGGGGAGCGGCTGAGCGCCGAGCTCACCGCTCGGGGGGTCGAGCTCGTGATCCTCGCGGGCTTTCTCAAGATCCTTCCCGGGTCCTGGGTGACGCATTGGCAGGGCCGCGCGGTCAATCTGCATCCGTCGCTCCTCCCCCGGTACGGGGGCCCTGGCATGTACGGGGAACGGGTCCACGCGGCGGTGCTCGCGGCGAAGGAGCCCGAGACGGGGGTCACGGTTCACCTGGTCACGCGCGATGTCGACGGCGGTCCCCCGGTCGCGCAGGATCGGCTTCGGGTGCAGCCGGACGACACTCCCGCGTCCCTGCGCCTCCGCCTGCACCCGGTCGAGGTGCGGCTGCTCGTTGAAACGATCCGTCGGTTCGCGGTCGGAGAGCTGCCGCTCCCTTACCCGTCGCGCTTCGCCCCCGAGCCGGACGGGCGGGGGCGGCGACGCGGCGACGGGGGTTGAGGCGGCGCCGAGGGCTCGGTCGAGCTAGCCGTCGCGACGAGCTCGGAGAGCGGAGTGGGCCGGGTCGCGAGGTCGGTTCGGAGGCGGTGGCGCGTCGTTTTCGGCGGGAAGAGGTCCCCTTCCCGGGCGCGGCGGATGACCTCGGCCTTCGTGATCGGTAACCCGGGCTGCCACGGCTCGAGCGAGACGAGGTCGCCCTCGTAGTCGACGACCCACGCGGGAATGCGGACAGCGCCGAGGCGACGCGCGGCCTCCACCCGGTGGTGGCCGTTCAGGATGACGTATGTGCCACGGGCGACCCAGATCGGGTCGGAGAAAACGCCCGTCGCCCGGATCTCCTCCACGAGGACTCTCACGTTCTCCTCCTCCACCCGCTCGTGCGCCCGTAGCCGGTCGAGGGGAAGGAGCGCGAACTCCGGCCGATCGGTCATGCGGCGCTCCCCTCCCGCGCTTCGCGGACCGCTCGGCGCACGTAGACCTCGACCACCCGGCGCCGGTAGTCGGGGAGCAGGAACGTGTTGTGGACGGGACGGACGCCGCGCATCACCTCGCTCGCGACGCGGCCGAGCGCCTCCTCGGAGAGCGGAGCACCGGCGAGGGGGTCGGTGAGCGCGTCGAACCGACGGGGATAGGTCTCGACCCCCCCGACCGCGATCCGGAGCGACTCGACCCGGGTCCCGTCCCAGCGCCCGGCGACCGCGACCCCGAGCTCGGGGAAGTCGAAGGAGGGGCGCACGCGCAGCTTCTTGTACCCCGCCCGCTGGCCCCTCGCCGACGGCGGCAGGTGGACCGCGACCAAGAGCTCGCCGGGAGCGAGGCGCGTCCGGCGGATCCCGTCGCCCGCGGCGTCGTACAGACCCGAGAGCGGCAGCCGACGACGTCCCGAGGGGCCCGCGACCTCGACGTCCGCGTCCAGCACTAGGAGCGAGGGCGCGAGGTCGCCCGAGAAGGTGGCGTAGCAGCGTTCCTTCTGCGGTACGACGTGGCAGCGGTCGCCGTCCGCCTTCAGGCAGAAGCCGAGGCTCGCGCGCCAGAAGAAGCTCTGATTGAAGAAGAAGCACCGCGTCTCGACCAGGAGGTTCCCTCCGACCGTTCCGCTCGCGCGTACGAGCGGCGTCGCGACCTCCCCGACGGCGTCCTGGATCCCGGGATAGGCGGCGCGGAACGCGGGGTCCCCCTCGAGGTCGGCCAGACGCTCCATCGCTCCGAGGCGCTCGAAGGAGTGTCCGCGCAGCTCGGGGATGTCCTCGAGCGCGATCAGATGCGGGCGCAGATTGAGGTGCATCTTGTAGTTCGGCAGCAGGTCGGTCCCGCCGGCGAGGTAGTCGCACTGGCCCGAGAGCTCGGACGCGAGCCGGACCGCCTCCTCGACCGACCGCGGCCGGTGGAGCTCGAACGGGTCGAGATGCATCGACGACCCCCGGTTCAGGCGCCCTTCCACGCCCGGCGTTCCGCGACCCGCCGGTCGATGCCGCGCAGCACCTTGTCCGGCGTAATGGGAAGGTCGGTGAATCGGACTCCGACCGCGTCGTACAGCGCGTTCCCCACGGCGGGCAGGGTCGCGATGAGCGGGCCCTCGCCCGCCTCCTTCGCGCCGAACGGGCCCTCCGGGTCGTCCTTCCCGACGAGCAGGATCTCCACCTCGGGCATCTGTTGGGGCATCGGGATCTTGTACTCGAGCAGCGAGGGGTTGAAGAGACGCGACCCGCGATAGTTCATCGACTCGCCCATCACCTGGCCGAGGCCCATGTGGATCGAGCCCTCGATCTGGCCCTCGACCGCGAGCCGGTTCAGGGGACGCCCGCAGTCGAATCCCGCCCAGACCTTCCGAACGCGGTACTCGCCTGTTTCGACGTCGACCGACACCTCAGCGACATACGCGGCGAACGAGTAGGCCGGGGCCGTTCCGGCCTTGGCGCCCTTGAACGTGCCTCCCTTGGGACGGGTCTGGTAGGATCCGCTCGCGGTGAGCGCCCCTTTCGCCTCCATCGCCCGGTGAAGAACTTCGAGGAACGGTACCGAGGCCGGGGGCGGGCCGCGGGTCTCAAAGCACTCGTGACCGACCATCACCTCTTCGGGCGGGGTTCCGAGGAGCCCGGCCGCCGCGGTGATGAGCTCGCCCTTGAGCTGCTCGGCGGCCGAGCGCGCCGCGTTCCCCATCATGAACGTCACCCGGCTCGAATACGAACCGAGGTCGACCGGGCTTACGTCCGAGTCCACCCGCTGGACGTGGACGCGCTCGAGGTCGACCCCGAGGACCTCCGCAACGATCGCCGCCAGCAGGGTGTTCGACCCTTGGCCGATGTCGGCCTGCATCGAGTGGACGGCGATCCCGCCGTCCATATCGACCTTGAGGTGGACCGTCGATTGGGGCATCTTGGGCGTGAAGTGGATCGGGCTGTTCGAGCCCGAGATGTAAAAGCCGCATCCGAGTCCGATCCCCCGTCCGTACGGCAGCTGGCGAAACTTCCGGTCCCAGTCGCTCGCCTTCCGGACCGCGCTCAAGCACTCGAGGAACGAGGTCGAGGTGATCTCGAACCGGTTCACCGTGGTCGAGTTCGGCGCCAACGCGTTCCGTTCGCGCAGGTCGAACGGGTCGATCCCGCTCTCCTCCGCGATCCGGTCGAGGGCGACCTCGATGGAGTAGCGGATGTTCGTCCCCCCGTGAGCGCGCATCGCGCCCGAGGGGGGTTTCGTCGTGTAGACCCGGCGACCTTTGTAGCGGAAGTTCGGGACCCGGTACGGACCCATCGCGAGGACGCCGTTGTAGTACGTCGTGACGGTTCCGAACGAGCTCCACGCCCCACCGTCGATCAACGCCTCGATGTCGTAGGCGAGCAGGTTTCCCTCGGCGTCGGCCGCTACGCGTACCTCGTTCTGGGTCGGGTGGCGCCCGTGGTTCGTGTAAAACACCTCTTCGCGGTCGAAGAGGATCTTGACCGGGCGGCCGGTTTCGATCGCGAGGGCCGCACAGACGATCTCGTGGGGGAGCGGGTCCGATTTCCCCCCGAAGCCGCCGCCCACCTCCGGCTTGATCACCCGGATCCGGTGCATCGGGATCCCGAGTACCTCGGAGAGCGTGCGGTGCAGGTAGTGGGGTACCTGGGTCGCACTCCAGACCGTGAGCCGGCCGTCCGGTGTGGCTTCGGCGATCGTCGCCATCGGCTCGGTGAAGGCGTGGGTGACCCCGGCGAATGTTCCGCGCACCCGGGCCGTGAAGCGCGCGCGGGCGAACGCCGCGTCGACATCCCCAAAGTGCTGGACGACCTCTTTCTGGATGTTGGTTCCGGCGAGCCCCTTCGCGTGGATCGGGTCGGTGACCTTCGACGTCCCCATGCGGGGATCGGCGTGCTCGGCGAGCGGCTCGGCGTCGACCCGAATGAGCGCGAGCGCTGCTTCGGCCGTCGGTTCGTCGCGCGCCGCGACAGCGGCGATGATGTCCCCGATGTACCGGGAGGCGTCGACCGCGATCGCGGTCTCGTCGTGGGTGATCGGAAGGACGCCGAACGGTATCGGGTAGCGGTCGCCGGTGAGGACCGCGTACACGCCCGGCAGGGCGCGAGCCGCGGCCACATCGATGGACCGGAGGCGGGCGTGGGGCCAGGGGCTCCGCAGGAGCCGTCCGACGAGCAGGCCCGGGCGTTGGATGTCGTCGGTGTATTCCGCCCGTCCGGTGACCTTGAGCGGCCCCTCGACGTACGGGATGCGGCCTCCGAGAAGGCGGTACGGGTTCGTCGGTGGCGTCGGCGCGGACGCCATTACCGACCTCCCACGGCCGCGATCGCCTCGATGATCTTCGTGTAGCCGGTGCACCGGCAGAGGTTGCCCGCGATGGCCCGTTCGATCTCCTCCCGGCTCGGGTGCGGGTTCGCGCGGAGGAGCGCGGTCGCGGTCACGACGAACCCGGGCGTGCAGAAGCCGCACTGCGTCGCGCCGTGCTCGACGAACGCCCGCTGAACGGGCGAGAGGCCTTGCGGAGGCGTCACTCCTTCGATCGTGGTGACCTCCCGACTCTCGACGAGGCGGGCGAGGGTGAGGCAGCTCAGGGCCGGCCGACCGTCGAGAAGGACCGTGCAGCAGCCGCACGTCCCGAGGTCGCAGCCGCGCTTCGTTCCCGTGAGACGCAAGTCCTCGCGCAGCAGGTCGAGGAGGATCCGGGGATCCGGGCAGAAGACGTCGACCGGTTGACCGTTCAGGCGAAACCTAAGGCGGTCGCGGGACGGCATCGTTCTCACGAAGGGACGGGCGGCTATCAATCGTTCGAGTACCTAAGCTGGTCGGATGCATTCCGGCCACGAGCTCGCCGACGATGCTCACCGCGATCTCCGCGGGGCTCTCCGCGCCGATCGCGAGGCCGACCGGCGAGCGGACCCGGGCGAGCGCCTCCCGAGAAACGCCCCGCGCCCGGAGCGCGGCATACATGTGCTCGCGTTTCGCCGCGCTCGCGATGAGTCCGATCGTGTTGGGGAACCGGTCGAGCGAGCTCGCGAGCAGTTCGAGGTCCTTCGCGGCGTCGTAGCCGAGCAGATAGAGGTGCGTGATGGTCGCCGGCTCGAAGATCTCCCAGACGCGCTCCGGCGCGACGACTTCGCGGCGCGCTGCGGTCGGGAACCGGTCGACGGCGACCCATTCGGAGCGGTCGTCCGCGACGCTGTAATCGTACTCGAGAGTGGGAAGCAGGGCAGCGAGGGCCTGGGCAACGTGCCCCCCGCCCCAGAGCAGAAGGTTCGGGCGCGCCGGCACGTACTCGATCGCGACGTCGACCGCCCCGCCGCACAGGCTGGGGAGCCCGCCGGGTCGCCAGGCGGCGAGGTCGAAATGGTGAAGGCCGCCCGAATGCTCGTCGAACGCGCGTCGCGCCAGCCGTTTCACCTCTTCCTCGAGGGCGGCGCCGCCGACCGTGCCGACGGTCGACCCGTCGCCTCCGACCAGCATCGACGACCCGACCTTCCCCGGCACCGAGCCCACCGATCGGACCACCACCGCCCGAACGAACGGCTCGTGCGCTTCGAGTCGCCTCAAGGCTTCTCGGGCCTCCCGGCGGTCCACGGACTAGTCCTCCCGGCGGTCGCTCCACGCGTCGAGCGCGAGCCGATACTCCTCGGGGGTGTCCACGTTCGCCACGACCGCCGGGTCATCGACCGCGACCCGGCGGACCTGAGGTCCGAACTCGGGGAGGAGCGAACGGAGGGGCGCATCGGTGCGGAGCTCCAGGATCCGGGGTCGCACTTCGGAACGCCACAGGACCGGGTGACCCCCCCTTCCCTCGAACGTGGGGATGAACCAGGAGCCGAGGAGGTCATGCGCGCGCATGCTCTCGAGCGCGAGGAGCGTGCTCGCCGAGACGAACGGATGGTCGACGGGCCAGAGCATCACGTCGAGCTCGCGCGGTAAGGCGGAGAGCCCTGCCTGCACAGAGGCCGTGCGACCCTCATACCAGTTCTCGGCGTCGACGAGTTCAACGGGGAGGCCCCGCATCTCGTGCACGATCGCCGCGCGATGGGCGCCCACGACGAGGGCAACCGGGTCGTACCGCTCCCGTAGGCAGGTCTCGGCGAGACGACGGACCGCGGTCCGTTCTCCCACCTTGAGGAGGGCCTTCGGGAATCCACCGAAGCGCCGGGACTCGCCGGCCGCCAGAATGAGCGCGGCGCTGGTCATGGATCGTCCACCCGGCGCCCCCGCGCCGGGCGCAAGTACGTTCGTCGGTTAGTTAAGTCGATGCCCCGGGAGGTGGGGGTTCCCCGGGCGCTCGCGAACGCTCCCCGGCGTGGCCGGACGCAGCACCCTCGACCGCCGGGGTTCGAATTTAAATACACCGACCGGGTGGCCGCGCCGCTCCATGACCCATCCGAACGACGTGCCGCCGTCCCTGCTCCTTCCCCAGTTGGCGACGGAACTGCGCAACCGACAGGCGGTCCAGCCCCCTCCCTGGGCCACGTTCGTCAAGACCGGGGTCCACAAGCAGCGCGCCCCGGTCCAGACGGACTGGTGGTACCTGCGGAGCGCATCGGTGCTGCGCAAGATCTACGTGCAGGGCTACGTCGGGGTCGCCCGCCTCAGCGCCGAGTACGGGGGTAAGCGCGACCGCGGGAGCGCGCCGTACCACGCCCGGACAGGCTCTCGCGCCATCCTTCGGGAGATCGTCCAGCAGCTCGAGAAATCCGGTCTCGTCCAGCCGTACAAGACCCGAGGCCGTCGGGTGAGTCCCGAGGGCGAGAAGTTGCTCACCGCCGTATCGAAAGTGATCCTCCAGAAGCTTGCGGCGGAGCGACCCGAACTCGCCAAGTACCTCTAGCGCTCGTACGGAAGGCGAGGAGGAGTGGTCGATGGCGTACGGAGAGGACCCCGAGCTCGCCGAGCTCCGTCGGCGGCGTCTTCGCCAGATCGAGGAGATGCAGGGCGCCGAGTCGGTGAACACGCAGGCGTTCGCAGCCCAGGATGCCGAGGCGCAGCGTCGCGAATCCGAGCGCGCCGAAGTATTACGACGCATCCTCACCCCCGAAGCCCGGGAACGCCTGGGCCGGATCCGCCTCGCGAAGCCGGACGTCGCGGCTTCGGTCGAGCAGCAGCTCATCTCCCTCGCTGCGAGCGGGCGACTCCAGCGCCAGGTCGACGACGCGACCTTGCGCGCGCTGCTCGAGCGGATCGCCCCCGACCGTCGGGAGATCTCGATCACGCGGCGCTAGGAGCGGAGGACGATGGCGAACCGTAGGAAGAGCTTGGCCCGCAAGATCCGTCTCATCCGGATCGTCAAGTCGAACCGGCGGGTGCCGGCTTGGGTCATGCAGCGGACGAGCCGTCGGGTCACGCGCCACCCGAAACGTCACACTTGGAAGCGGGGCCACCTGCACAAGTAACGAGCGAGGAGAACGAGCATGCCACCGAAGACCCCGGGTCGACGCGCCGAAGAGCTCGAACGTGAGTACGTCATCCCGCTGCGCGCGAGCCAGCATCAACCGTCTCGTCGTCGCCGCGCCGGGCACGCGCTCGAGACCGTCCGTCGGTTCGTCGTCCGGCACATGAAGGGCCAGCCCGAGGATGTCTGGATCGATCCTCGGCTCAACGAGCGCATCTGGGAGCGCGGGATTCAGCACATCCCGCCGCAGGTCCGCGTCAAGGCCATCCGATTCGAGGACGGCCTGATCGAGGTCGACCTCCTCGAAGAGGAATAGCGTCGGCGCGGGAGACCTCGCGCGTGCCGGTCGGACGTACTCTCTTCGGTGGCAGCCCCTACCTCGGAGTGTACCTCCGGGTCGGGGAGTCGGTGGCGATCGGCCCTCCTAGCGTGCCGCGAGCGTTCGAACGGGACCTCGAGCGGCTCCTCGGCGTGCGCGTCGTTCGCAGCACCGTATATGACTGCGAGGTCGTCGGGGCGATGGTCGCGGCGAACTCGAACGGGATCGTGCTCGGAGCGGAGATCGACCCGGCCGAGCGACGGGTCCTCGAGGCAACGGCGCCGGTGACCGTGGTGCGCCAACGCCACAACGCGATGGGAAACAACATCCTGGCGAACGATCGGGGCGCGCTCGTCCACCCGGAGTTCTCGCCGGAAGCGGTCCGGGAGATCTCCGGGGCCCTCGGCGTGCCGGCCGAACAGGGCACGATCGCGGGCCTCGGCACCGTCGGCATGGCGGGCGTCGCCACGAATCGCGGAGTCGTGGTCCATCCGAAGGCGACGGAGCGCGAAGCCCATCTTCTCGCCGATACGCTCGGCGTGCCGGTCCACCGGTCGACCGCGAACTTCGGCGTCCCGATCGTCGGCGCCTGCCTGGTCGCGAACTCTCGGGGCTTCGTCGTCGGCCGCCCCACGACCCCGGTCGAGATCGTCCACCTGCAGGAAGGGCTCGACACGTACGACTAGCGCGCGGGCGGCCGCCCGCCGCGCAGCACGGTCTACGTGCCGCGCTTTCGCTTCACGTACCGGGTCGCGTACCCCGCGATCCGGTTGGCGAGCTTCTTGTGCGTCACCTGGTACTTCCCCTCGACCACGACGCCGAGGTCGGTGAGCTCGAGCACTTTCTGCTTGTTGTTCGCAAAGTCGCCGGAGAATTGATCGGGATAGTGGCGGATCAGCTCGATCGCGACCCGCTTAATGTAAGTCTGCCGGATATTGCCCATGCGGGCGGGGCCACCTCGGGGGGTGGTTATAACCTTGTCCGGGCGCCGCGCGCGGCGGCCGTCGGACGTCCCCGTCGAGGTTATCCGACCGGCGGAAGCCACAAATACCATGCCCGAGGTAAACTCGATTGTGCTACGGGGCGGAGCCGACCGGGAGGGCTCCGGGGCGAGCGCTCGGAACGGACCCGGCGGGGCAGCAATCGGCGGCTCATGGTGACCGATGCGGCCGCGCCGGCGACCCCGCGCGAGCGGAACGTCCTCCTCCTCGATCTCTCGAAAAGCATGCTCGCCCCACTGCCCGAGCCGCAGGGGGGCCACGGCGAGCGCCAGAAGATCGAGGTCGCGCGCACGGCGGTCTTCCGCATCCTGCAGGATGCCGCGACGTCCGGTTCCTTGTTCGGTCTCGTGACGTTCACCGAGACGGTTCGCGTGGCGGTCCCGCTCGGAGAGATTCACCGGGAGAACCTTCCGTACATCGAGAGCCTGATCTCGCTCCTCACCCCGGGGGGCCGGTCGGCGATCTGGGACGCGATCGCCGTCGGAGCGGACCTTCTCCGCATGGGGACCGACGGAGTGAGGGGAAACCTGGTCCTGGTGACGGATGGCTGGGACAACGCCTCGGCCCGGTTCGATGTCCCGCCCGCGCCGGGGCGACCGATGCCCGAGGGAAAGGTCGACCTGGTCCCCTACCTCTTGCCCTCCGGGTCTCGCCTCACCCTCCGGCTGATCGGGATCGGGAGCGGGAAGGAACGCGACAAGGGGGTGGACGCGGGTCGCATGGGCGAGTTCCTGCGCGAGCTCACGGGGCGGGCGCAACAACTCGGACTCCCGGCGGCGTTCAGTTTCCAGGAAGTCACGACCGGCTCCGCGCTCTTCGCCCAGATGGTCCATGCGTTCGTCGACGTTGGTTTCGAGGGCGACCTCTCGATCGAGGACCTCCATCCGGAAGAGCTCGCGCGTCACGCGGCGAGCGCAGCCCGCGCGCTAAAGGAGCCCCAGCAGCACGCGACCGTGGCCCGCATCAAGAGCGCCCAGATCGCCTCGCGGCCGAACGGCACGGAAGCCTACCGCGAGGTTCCCGAACTCGAGATCGACGTCCTCGCGCACGCCGGCGGCCCTCCGGCGTACCTCCGGGAGCGGTACGGCCCCCTCGGCGAGATCGTCGAGGCGTACCTCCAAGGCCAGTTCGACACCGCCCTCGAGCTGTTGGCCCGATCTCAAGCGATCCTGCCGCCCGTTACCCGGTTGTACTGGGAGGCCCGCGTCCAGTTCGCGCGGAGGGCCGTGGTGGAAGCCGCGCGCGCGCTCCTCCAGGCGTGGACCGAGGCCGAGCGTTTGCCCCCGGCCGCCCAAGCGCAGATCCTCCGTCGGCTCGCGATGCTACAGGCCCGGATGCAAAACGACAAGGAGACCGAGACGCTCGTGAAGTTCATCGATGCGACCGAGCACAGCGTCGCGACGGGAAACCCCGAGACCCGCGAGCGCCTCATGGACCTCTTCTCGCGCCTCCTCGAGCTCCGGGGGACGTACCAGTTGACGCGGCTAGCCGCGGAGGGCGACCTTCAGGACGCGGCGCTGAAGCACGAGGCCGCGGTCGAAGAGGTCTTCGGACGCCTCCAGGACGCTCGATTGGACCTCTCGAGCACGGGCCCGGCGGTGGAAGGGGCGCTCGACTTCATTGAAATATGCCTCGCGGAGATGCGGTAAAGGCAAAGGCGATGCCCGAGGTCAAGGTCACGACCCGCACTCGACGCGCCGCCGGCGCCAAACGCGAGGCGAAACCGTCGATCGACGCGGCTCGCATCGCGGTCATCGGGATCCCGGCCTCGGGGAAGACCACCTATTTCCGGTTCCTCTCGGGCCACTTCGGGCTCAACCTGCCGATCCTGTACATCCCGGCCCGCACCGAGGGGGCGAGCCTACCGCTGTACGGGGACCTCGAGAACGACGTGGCGCTCGAGGAGACGACCTACGAGACCACGGACCCGACCGACCCGGAGGGGAGCCTCGAAACGACGACCCGCTACTACGTCAACCGTCCGATGGAGGACCGCCGCAAGCTCTGGGTGGAGCTATCGGCCGGCCGGGAGGACCAGGGGATCCTCACGAAGTACCCCCTCCCGACCAAGTTCAACCAGTTCGTCGAGATGAAACTGCGGTTCCGCTACGGCGGGCCGAACGGCGAGGCGGCGTCGCGCCCGATGGAGCTCCACACGATCGACGAGGCCGGCGGGATCATCGCCGACTACTTCACCTACGACCGGCTCTGGATCGATTCCGAGGACGCCGAGGTCACGGAGAAGTCGTGCAAGGTGATCCCGCACTTCGATTCCTGGCGGCCGGACCGTCGCGACCTTTGGCGCCGAGGGCTGACGCTGCTCGGGCGGTTCGTGCACGGGGCCGACGCGGTGATCCTCCTACTCTCGCCGGCCCTACCGTCCCTGCGCGATCAGGCCCAGCAAGTGAATCTCGCCCGGGGGGTCTTCCGCTACGTTCGCACCCACAACCTTCCGCTCGTGATCGCGATCTCGAAGGCCGACAAGCTGAAGGAGTTCTACTCCGAGGTGGAGCAGTCGGTCCGAGAGCGGTCCTACCGCAGCGGCTTTGATCCGGTGGATTACCTCCTGCGGCGGGACGGCGCCGGCATGGGAACGATCCTCGTCGCCCAGGAAGGACGCGGGGTCTCCGTTCGCGAGGACGTGTTCCTCGTCTCGAGCGCGGTCTCGACCGGGGAGGGCCATCCGCTCTTCGTGGGGGAGAGCGGAGAGGAGGCGCCCAACGTGGGCACCCCGACCATGGGCGTGCCGGTCATGGTGAACACCACGCTGCCCCTCGCCCGGGCCTGCGAGCGGGTACTCGAGCGCCGACAGACGAAGGGGGCGTGATGACGACGGAGGGCGACGGCAGTTCCGCAGGGCTCGCGCCGATCGCGGTCGTCTGGTGCCGCCAGGTCGACAACGAGGCGGAGAGCCCGGGGTACACGACGATCCCCGAGGAGTTCCCCGGGCGGCGGGAGACCCTCGAGGCAATCCGGATCGTCGGCAACCTCACGATCAACATCGCCGACACCCACGACTACTGGGACCCCGACCCCGCCCAACCGCTCTCGTTCTACCCCAACCTGTTCCTCTACCCGGCGGCGAACGGACGGTACACGTGCGTCGGACGCATGTTCCTGTCCACCGAGGACCGCCCGCGCCTCGGCATGAAGACCCTCGTCTTCTCGACGGCCGAGCTCCTCGCCGGCGGGGAGTTCGGCGCGGCGGTCCTCCGGGCGCACGCGACGATGGGCCGGTCGGCGGCCCCCGCCCGCCCCGGTCTCGAACCGGACCCGTTCGTTTACCAGGCGGTCGGGGAGGGTTTCCTGTTCCACCGCGGAACGACCGACCCGGTCGTCATCGTCGCGGCCGACCAGTGGGAGGCGGCCAGCCGGGTCCTGCTCGAGCTCGTCCGTCAGCTCCCGGGCTCTCAGGTCGCTCTCGGGGCGTTCCTCGTCTTCCCCTACTTCCTGCCCGAGGCGAAGGTCAACCTCCACGAGTTCACCGAGCAGACTCCCCTCGCCCTGGCGATCATGCGCGTCCCGAAGGGGGAGGCGCAGGGCGAACGCCACGCGAAGCGGCTCGAGAGCTGGCAGGCCGCACCGGTCGCCCTTCGGGACCTGACCCGCCCCCCGCTCGCCCGGGAACGCGGGAACCTCCCTCTCGTGCTCCAGTACGCTCGCGACCAGCTCGAGTCGAAGCTCGGCGAGGTGACCCGTCGGGTGGACCTGGTCGAAGATCCTCGAACCCGCACCCAGCTCCACGATCCCGAACGGCAGGGAGGCCGGGACCGGCGCAAGGAGATGTGGCGGATCGGGACGGCGATGGAGACGGCCGCGATGCTCCTGAGCCGCCCGAAGGGCCGGTCGATCCCCATGAGCGGGGAGGCGGCGAAGCGGGCGAACGAGTATCTCCAGGCCCATCCCTCCGCTGCCCCGGCCCGCGCCAGCATCGAACCCGCGCCCGCGGTCCCTTCCTTCGGCGGCCCCGCTGTCTCACCGCCGCCCTCCTGGCTCCAGCGACCGCCGCACGTCCGTGTGCCTCCCCCCGGGGCCGTCCC
>DAIDCO010000027.1 GCA_027309555.1 bacterium | reverse complement strand
GGGAAGCGGTCCGGCGGGAGTGGGGTCGGCGCGCCCGGCAGTCCAGTAACGGTCATCGGCTCCTCGCCCAACGAGGCGTATACGCGATTCGTCTGGGGCACGTCGACCGGCGTTGACGTACCCTCCGAGGACCCCCGACCAGAACTCTGCAGGGGCGGCGCGAGCAAGCTCCTCGATGCGGAGCGGAGTGTCGGCCTCTCCGCGGGCGAGTGAACCGGATTCCACGGACGAGGGAAATAGCCACCGATGGGTGGAGCCGCAACTCCCTCGGGGGTCGAGTGCGATGAAAGCGACGGTCGAGGATGCTAAACCGTGGTGGGCCCGGAACGCGAAGGCGCTCAAGACAACGTTTCGACTGCTCCTCGGTTTTGTATGGCTGGTCAATGGGGTACTGAAATTCACCTCCGGCTACGTCGATAGCTTTCTCGGGAACGTGCAGAGCGCGCAGGCGAATGCCCCGGGCTGGCTCTCGGGGTGGTACTCGTTCTGGGCCGCCCAGGCCACGTCGAACTCGACGCTGATCGTCTACACGGTCGGCGTCCTCGAGGTCGTCCTCGGACTGGCGCTGATCTTTGGCTTCATGCGGAAGATCGCCTACGCCGGTGGAGTGGTCCTGAGCCTACTGATCTGGGCGGTCCCCGAAGGGTTCGGCGGGCCGTACACGGGAGGGTCGGGCGGCACGGATGTCGGCACGGGCGTGATCTACGCGATCGCGTTCCTCGGTCTGATCGTGATCAACGCGACGTACGGACCGAGCCGTTGGAGCGTCGACCATCTGATCGAGCGGCGGTTCCCGGGATGGGCTCGGATCGCAGAGTTCGGCCGTTCCGTCCCGGCGACTCCCGCGCGCCCGGCGACCGCGAAGGCCCCGTCGGTCTGACGGGGGGCTCCACCGCGGCCAACCCATTCCTCCGCTTCTCCCTTTTCGTTCGAGGTCCGTTGTCCGGGCTCTGAGGAGTCGACGTGGGGGCGAGCACGCACGGTCGACCGTCCCACCGCGTGACATCGACGACCCGGTCGCTCTTCACTTCCCGACCTCGGACCACGACCGGGTTCTCCTCGGTCGAGCCGCGTGTCCGCGCGAGTGCGTCGACCGGTGACGGGCGTTCGGGGGTACCGGACGCCAAGGAGCGGCTCGTGCGGAGATCGGTCGCGGGTGGGGCGACATGGTAGCCCCTTCGTCGGCCCACCGGGAATCGGGTCCGGACGGTTTCGCCAGCCTGCCCCGACCGGCGGCGTGGGGGACCGAGGATCGCTACCGGTCCCCTTTCCCGGGGTCCCGGATCAGAGTCCGGCCTCGGGCGGGGTGCGTCGACGGCGGGCCACGTAGGCGAGCCCGAGGGAGACCGCGGTGCCGACCGCAATCGCAGAGACCGAAAGCGGGTTGAGGATGATCGCGGCGACGGCGCTTCCGACCTTCCCCGGGGCCAGGATCTCGAGCCACGGGTCGTAGGAGAGCGACGAATAGTTCCCCGGCACCGACCCGAAGCTCAGCCGCACCAGCGAGTTCGAGTCGTTCCTCGAGAAGTTGCGGTAAGCGCTCACCGAGCTGTCCGACTCGGCTCCACCCCGCGGGTACTGAGCCACGGCGGTCGCGCCCCAGACGAACGACGCGACCGGTGCTTGGGTCGTGCGAGAGATCTCCGTGACCGCGTCGCTCCCCGTCGCCTGCCAGTAGCCGAGGGTGGAACTGACGTTCGAGCGGACCTCGACTCCGAGAGAGTCGGTGGAGTCGAGCCAAGGCCAGCCCGTGATATTGAGCGAGTAGGCCAGCGTCCCAGGAGCGGACCCCCCGGAGTCGTTGAATGCGAAGCGTACCTGGGTCGAAACGTTCCCGATCACGGTCGATGAGCTGTTGCTGTCGTCGCCGGATTCCCATGCGCCCCCCGACGCGGAGACCGGAACCGTCGCCGCGAGCACGATGGAGGTGGCCGTGGGTCCGACGGTGGGAGTCAGGCTCCAGTTCACCCCCGCCTGGAAGAACGACGCGAACGACTCGATCTGGCCCTCCGCGCTCACTTCCGCGAGGCCGATGAGGGTCTGGCGCACCGTGACCGATGCGTTCGTGGCGCTCTCGAGGGTGTAGGCCGGACTATTGTTCGCAAAGCCGAGTCGGAGAAGTCCGTTCGTCCACGAGAGCCCGGCCGCACTGGACACGGTCACAGAGATGGGGGTCCTCGCGGGAGGAGCACCGGTCGGCATCGCTACGAGGGTCGATGCCACGAGGAGCACTCCGACCGCTAAGAGCCGCCCCAGCACAGGCCACGATGGCTTCCTTCGACGATGCCCCCCGGCTCGCATCGGTCTAGGTACCCAGACGTCGCGGGATACCTCCCTTTTGGCGCAATACCCGAACTCGTTGGTGCAGGCCGCGGGTCGAGGGACCTCGTTCACCGCTCTTAGCCCCCGAGGAGGCCGCTCCAGGTCTCCACGAACCGGTCGGCCAGACGGTCTTGGAACGACGCGCGATATCCTCTCACTAGCTCCACGACCCGCTCCGGTCGGAGGACCCGGTAGCGCCGGACGTTACCGTCCCGGTAGAGCTCCACGACCGTCCGGTCGAGTAGCTGACGCAAGTGAAACGAGGTCGTGGAGAGGCTGAGGCCCGAACGGTCCTTAAGCTCCGCCAAGGAGAGCCCGGGCGTACCGCTCAAGAGGAGCAACAGGGCTCGCTGGGTTGGGCTCCGAAGCGCCTGGAGGAGGCGGCGGTCCTCCCAGGTGATCGCGGCGGGGAAGTAGTAATCCCGGCGGGGGCCGCGCTCGCGGCGAAGGATCCCCGCGCTCGTGAGCTGTTCGAGGTGATAGGCGGTCTCCCCCCAACCGAGCCCAGCGAGCCGCTGGACCTCCCGGGCGCTGATCCCGGGGTGGCCCTCGAGGACCTCGAAGATCCGGCGGCGGGTCGGCTGGGCCAGGAGGTCGTCCATGCTAGGGGGCCGGCCTTCGGGGCGCCCCGCGGACGAGGGCCAAGTAAAGGAGCCCGACCGCGCCGACCAGAAGGAGCAGCGGGACCGTACCAACCTCGAACGGTCCGCCGTACCGCGGAGAGACTTCGTGAAGGACGCTCAGGGCACCGACCGTGGCGATCACCGCGAGGCCCGCGGTGACGAAGGCGAGCCGGGAGTCGCGGTAGCGCGCGGCCGCCGCTCCCCCGATCGCCGCGAGCACGATCGATAGGCCGGCGAGGATGGCCGCAACGGTTTCGGTGAGCGCGTCCACGAGAGGTCACCTACCGTAGACAGTATGTTGGTTTCGCCCGTCCGGGGCGGTCGCCTCGGGCCCGAACTTGTGCTGGCGGTCCTTCCTTCGCTCGCAACGGGGCGCGCCGGCTCCCGCGACCGTGACCCCGCGTTCATGTAGCGGGGCACCGCCGCCTCCCTCCAGGAAGATGCGCTCCGAACGTCCCGGGAGGACCGTTCCCGTGCCGACTTCGGCCTCGGATCGTCGAACGAGCGGTCTCGGGCGCCGCCGTGTGCCGATGCGGTTCCGGAATGGAGCCACCTCGCCGTGCCTCGAGGTCCAAGATTTGCCCTTCGAGCTGACTGACCGGGTGCGGGGCCGCCAGTTCAGCGGCGATGTCGGCGTCCGCACTTGTCTTCGGGAGGCGAGCGAGTTCGCCGACCGGCGGGAGGGAGGAGCCCAAATCGTCTCGGCCCTCCCCTGGTTACTCGGCTCCCTCGCGGCCCGATCCCGATCGGACCGCACTCAGGAGCCCCTCTGTGCCGCACTGTCTTCGGGAGTGGGTCGCGGGGCGTTCCTTTCAGGGGCGTCGCCAGAAGAGGGACGGCCCAGGGCGACCCGCTACAGTTCCTTCAGGATGCGGTCGATCTCATGCGCCGCCGCATCGAGTTCCTTGGCGACACGGCTCGCGGCCCTCTTCGCGGAGCCGGAGGGGTCCTTCGCCGCCGTCTGGGCCTTCGCCACTAGGCGCTTCGAAAGGCGGGCCGACGCTTCGGCGAGGTCGCGCGCGGCGCGCTTGGTCTCGTGGAGGATCTGGTCAACCGGGTCCCCGGAAGGCGTGGCGGCGGCGGGCGGGACGCCGGTAGAGGCGAACCCGCAAGCTGGGCACACTTTCGCGTTCGCCGCTAGTTCCTTCCCGCACTGGGCGCAGAACATGGGAGCCACTCCGTGCCCCGTCAGCGTTCGGAGCTACTTACGCCTCACGCCCACCGCCGGGGGGGACGCGCGGTCGGTTCACCGGGAGGGGAATCGCCCCCCCGTGGGTCGGCCCGGTGGGCGAAGCGATCCGGTCGGTCCCTCGAGCTCGACCTCGGGGGCCGGGTGGAGTCGGAGGCGCGACTCGAAGTCATGCGACGGGCTCGGCACGGACCTGTGGTGGCCATCTTGGAGCGGCCGGGCTGCCGAAGCGATTGTCGTCGGCGCCGGTACGCCGTACGGCCGCGCTAAGAGTCATCGAGGCGTCGTCCGGTCCCCGGAAGGTCCGGTCCGAGGACCCACCCCGCTCCGCTCCGTCGCCGGGAGGACGGGAGCGCTCGTGGAGACTGGCGAAAGCGACGGGGTCGAGCTGGTCGACCTTGCACCGGAGGAGCGCGCCCGGGCGATCCCCGTCCTCGAGGAGGGGTTCGTGGGGGTCTATCGTTGGCATGCGAAGCGCACGCTGCGCTCGGTATCCTGGGTACGGGCCGCGGTAGCGCACGGCGACGTGGTGGGAGTCGCGATGCTCGAGCCTCTCGTGCCCGGGGTTGGATACGTCTACTACCTTGCGGTCGCCCGCGCAGCGCGACGTCGGGGAGTCGGCGGTCGTCTCCTCGACGACGCTCTGACCCGCTTCGCGAGCGAGGGGATCCGTATCGTCTACGGTGCGGTCGAAGCCGAAAATCTCCCCTCCCGGAGGGTCTTCGAAACTCGAGGGTTCCGCCTCATCGAGCGCTCCGAGCTCAACTATCGTGACGGAGGTCTTGGAGCCGAGGGCCTCCGCAGCCGGATGTGGGTCGTTCGAGGCGAGGTTCTCTTCGGGCGAAGGCTCTCCGGGGAGCGGTCCGGACCGATCGCGTAGTGGACCGGGCTCCGGTCGACCTCGATCGGGTAGGGGGGAGCTAACGGATCGAATCTCCTTCGACCTCAGGCCGTACCTTCGACCCGGGCGAGCACCCGCTCGGCCGCGAGGGTCAGGAGCTTGCTGGGACGACCGACTGTTTCGAGCCCGAACGGCTCGGGCCGACGGCCCGGGTGGGCGCGGAACCACTCCTCGAGGGAACCCTCGACATCCGGGTGCAGCGCGTCGAGGTTCCAGCGGCCGTCCGGCCGTCGCCGGCGATGGAGGACGGAGAGCGCGAACCGCAATCTCGGGTCTCCCGCGTGACCGAGCGCGGTAAGTAGGTCGAGACCGACCAGAAGGTCGTAGTAGTAGTGGACCGGATAGTGGAATCGCGACCAGGGGGCGTACGGCGACCCCTGCCGGTGGAGCTCCCGCTCGAGGAAGAACTCGGCCGCGCGGTCGATGCAGTCGGTCATCGAGGCGGTCCACTTCGCCCGGGGATACGCCGCGAACGCGCTCAACCCCTCCCACGAATCGAGGTTCCGTCCCCCACCGAAGCAGGACCACCCTCCCCGAGGATGGGCGGTGCGGACGAGCCAGTCGAGGGCGCTCCGGACCCGGGGGTCGTCGTCGTAGCCGAACCGAATCAAGGCGCGAGTCATGTTGCCGACGTAGCAATGATGACTCTTTCCAGCGCCACTGATCGAAAACCCGCCATCCGTGGCCGTCGAGCGTGCCATCCAGAACTCGCACGACTCCCGAACCCACGGCACGCTCTTCGAAAGCCCGAGGTCCGAGAGCACCAGCATCATCCAGTTCGTCGATCGGTACTTCGGGGTGTACAGGCGCTCGGGGTCGACCCAGGAGCCGTCGGGCCGCCGGGCCGCGAGGATCGCCGCGACCCAGCCTCGCCTCGGGATCTGCGCGCGGGTGGACCGGACCTCGGAGTCGTCCGCCGGCGTTCCAAGGAGGTCGCGTAGGGCGAGGTAGCGTGCCGCAGGCTCGCGTTCGTCGAGCAGCCAGTCGAGCACCCGGCGCGAGGGCACGCAGGCGCTGACACTCCGGCCGCTTATGGGTTCTTGGTCGACCGAGTTCCGGGGAAGCGGGGCCGGTTCGGAGCCCGATGTTGCAAGGGGTAAAGCGACATGAGAGGACGAACCCTGGTCCGCGCGATGCCGGGCACGGAGGAAGTCGTTCTCGGGTCCGTGATCGACCCGAAGGGCATCGCGGTCGCTCGCGAGCTCTTCGAGGAGTATGCGAGGGGCCTCGACTTTCCCCTCGATTTCCAGGACTTCGCTCGCGAACTCGAGACGCTGCCGGGAGAGTACGCCCCACCGCGCGGCGCGCTCCTCCTCGCGCAGGTGGGTGAGCGCGTCGCCGGCTGCGTCGCCCTTCGGGACCTCAATGGGGAGACGTGCGAGATGAAACGGCTTTTTGTCCGCCCCGAGTTCCGCGGCCGGGGAGTCGGCGCGGTCCTCGCTCGCGGGGCGGTGCTCCGGGCCCAAGAGCTCGGATATCGGAAGATGCGGCTCGACACCGTGCCGTCCATGACCGCCGCCCTCGGTCTCTACCGGTGGTTGGGGTTCCGGGAGATACCCCCATACCGCTACAATCCGATAGCGGGGGCCGTCTACCTCGAGCTCGACCTACGGGCGGGCGGAACCGACCCCGGATCCTCGCGAAGCACGCTTCGGCGCTGAACCCGCTTCGGAAGGATGGCGAGGTCCTCGATACGACCGTTCCTCTGAGTGTCGAGGGACGCCTCGCCCTCGAACGAGCCGGGGCGCGCTTCGGTCGTCGACGACGCCGCCCGCCGCGGACCCGGCGGCACGTCGCGGGCACGGAGCTTCCGTGGTCGTTCGGGGAGCACGTTTGCGCTGCCAACGCGTTTCGACCGTCGCGCTCGATGGTCGCTCGATCAGCCCGAGCGCGAGCACCCCGATAGCCAGCCCCCCGAACTCGAACGGCCGGAACGACTCCCGGGAGGCGAGCACTCCCACGCCAAGCGCCACAATGGGATTGGCGAACGTCACGACGTGCGCCCGAGCCGGCCCCGAACTGCGGACCAAGCCAGAGAGCAGGAGGTATCCCACGATCAGCGTTCCGAACCCGATGAACAGGATCGAGAACACTACCGGGATTGTCAGCGGTGGCTGATCCGAAGGGACCCGGAACGGTTGGGTGATCCCCGCGGCGCCGAGTCCGCCGACGAACTCGAAAGTGAGGCCCCTGCGGCCCTCCCCTCCGGGCTTCGCGCTCGCGAGGAGGATCGTGTAGGTGGCCTAGCAGAGCGCCCGGCGCGCGAACGCTCCGACCGTCCAGGGGTCCGGGAGCACGCTCGTGTCGAACGAGGCGAGCGTGAGCACGACCTCGCCGAAAAGTCCCAGCGCGAGCGCGCCCCGCTGGACCGGGCCGAGTCGAGTTCCGCTAACGATCGCCGCGGCCGCGCCGATGCTGACGAGGGGCGAGGTGGCGTCGACGATCGCGGTCCCCCCGCCGGTCGAGAACTGCCCGGCCTAGAAGAGCGGGAGGTTGATCCCGCCGATGGGGAGTGCCCCGATCCAGACCGAGCCGCGGATCCCGCCGGAACACTCGGCCGGGGACCGCGTCGGCGGCCCGCGGTGACGGCCGCCGTGGCCGAGGCATGCACCAGGTCGACCGTGACGAGGGCGAGGGGATTCGCCCGGGAGTCGATGCCGAGCCACGCGAATGGGGAACGTCGCTCCCCGCATGACTCCGAGGGTGCCGAAGAAGACGAGACTGGTCGGGTCAGTCCGCGGGGCGGCGAGTACGGGAGGTCCCGCGGAATGCGCCGCCGCTCCCGTCATCTCTCGGCGGCCGCGCGCAGCTCCGAGATCCGAGCGACGCGGGCCGCTTCGACGGCCGCTCGCACTTCCTCGGCCGAGCTCTCGCGGTTCAGCCGGAATGTCTGCGCGTCGATCGCGAGCCCGGGGACCTCGACCCGGTCCCCATATCCGATCGACATCCAGAACCGTCGCGCGGCGACCGCCCGGATCTCCTCGAGTCGACGGAAGATCGCCGGCGGGCGCTCGGCACGACCGCCGGCGAAAAGACCCGACCGGCGAAAGAAGAGCACCCGATGGTTCGTGAGAATGAGCCACCCCGCGCGGTCGCTACTGCCGTCGGCCCGGGCAGTCTCCGCCGGCCAGTGGCGAAGCGTTCTCTCGCCCGGTTCCAGGTCGACCGGGTCGCTCCACGACGGAGTCATGGCCCGGGGGCGGATGCCGTCCCGGGCGATGAACGCATGGGAGCGAGGGACGTCGGGACAAGCGCTCCGGGGACCCTCTCCCTAACGGCGTGAATTCCGCTTCACGCCGCGGCTTTCTCTTCCGCTCGTCCCCTTCCCTTTCGAGGGTCCCATGAGCCACTTCGTGATGATCTCGCGCCACACGGCCGAAAGCTGCCCACTGAACAACGGAAAGACTCGCCAGATCGCCATGGATGCCATCCACGCCCTCCCCGAGGCGGCGAAGAAGTACGGCATCACGGTGGTAGGAAGCTGGTCGGTCACTCCCGAGCACCTCACGCTCCACGTCTTCGATGCGGTCAACCTCGACACGGTCCTCAAGTTCTCCATGGAGCCGAGCCTGCTGAAGTGGTGGAGCTTCAACACCAGCGAGATCAAGCCCGCGACCACGCTCGAAGAGACGGTCAAGCTCCTCGAGTAGGCGCGTACGGCCGGCCCCCGCCCGGTTCGGCCCTCGCCTCCTCCCTTTTTGGTAGGTAGGCGATACCCGCGCGGGTCCCCGGGATGCCGTACGTCGAGTACGACGAGGTCGAGGCCATCTGCGCGGATTGCGGTCGCGTCTTCCGGTCGGAAGAAGCGCTCGCGGCCCACCGCGCGGAGGCCCATGCGGCTCAGGAGGGCGAGCCCGCCCCAACCGCATTCGTCCGGTGTTCGCTCTGTCAGAAGAGATTCCGCTCCGCGACCGCTTTGAGGGAGCACAACGCAAGGTCCCACACGGGTTGAAGCTCCGGGGGCAGGGGCCGAGGTCGGGGCGGGGCGCTTGCGCTTAAGAGGCCTCGACCGATGACCAGCCGGAGCCCCTCTCGATGCCGCGCTCGAGAACCGCTCGCCCGCGAGCGAGACCGCACCGCCCCACCACTTCCCCGATCCCGCCGGGATACCCGACCGTGGTCCCGTACCTCCCGGTTCAGGGAGGCGTGGCGGCCCTCGAGTTCTACCAGAAAGCGTTCGGCGCGAAGGAGCTCTCGCGGCAGGTGACTCCCGACGGGAAGCTCATCCACGGCCGCTTACGGATCGGCGACTCGATTCTGATGGTTTCGGACGTTTTTCCCGGCGCGGATGTCGCGTCGCCCTCGAGTGTCGGGACGACGACCGTCGCGCTCCACCTGTACTCGAAGGACGTCGACGGCCTCTGGGATCGGGCCGTGGCGGCCGGGGCGAAGGTAACCCGTCCGCTCGAGAACCAGTACTGGGGGGAACGGTACGGCCACTTGGTCGACCCGTTCGGACACCACTGGTCGCTCTCCATGCGCGTCAAGATGTCCCGCTCCGAGATGGCCGCACGACGGGCCGAGGCCGAGGCGTCCTTCGCGCGGGGAGAGCATCCGTCCCGGGAGCCGCCGGACACCGACGCCTAGCGCGGACCCGCCGAGCTCGGACCCCTCCGTCCATCGCGTCCGCGCTCCGACCTTGTTCCTGGTCGGGGAGGGCGACCCGGGATTCCCAACCCTGAGCGAGGAGACACGGCGGGAGATGGGCGGGCGGACCGGGCTCGAGATCGTGCCGGGAGCGATGCATTATCTGTTCGAAGAGCCCCGCGCGCTCGAATTCGTGGCGCAGCGGAGTCGGGACGGGTTCGCCACGCTATTCGCTCCCCCGGCGTAGGGGGTGCGATGTCGCGCCGTCAGTCTGTTCTCGTGGGAGGGGCGCCTCCGCCCGGCGGCGACGCGAGCGGGAGGCTCGAGGTCGCCGCGCTGCTCGAGGAGAGGACGCACGTCTCGGGGATCGGCTGGCGGCTGTCAACCCCGGACGGCACCGACACGATCCGTGCCGAAACCCTCCGCTACGGCCGGAGCCGCGTGCACTCCCAACTCGTGGCGGTACGTGACGGGCTCGAGGAAGCGCGCCGGCGAGGGTGCCAACGTCTGGTCGTGTACGTTCCGGACCCGCTCGTGGCATCGCTTCTCCGCGGCGCCCCCCACGCTCGGCTGCGGCGAGCCGAGGCAGAGGCCGCCTGGCTGCGGCCCCGGCTGGCGGGATTCGCGTCGGTCACGATCGATTCCGGACACCCGCCCCACCCCGAGCTCTGGCATGCCGTCGGAGAGGCCTTGGACGCGGGGCTCCACGCGGTCGCCGAGCGCGAGGAGCACCGGGTCTTGGTCATGGAGCGAACGATCGAGCGGGCGAAGGGCGTCGTGCTGGAGCGGGCCCCGACGGGGTGGGTCGCGAACGGCCGCTACTGCGTGCGGCTCGACCCGATGCACTGCGACTGCCCGGCGTGGACCGCTCGTTGGGGACGCGCTCCCCTCGCCGGACGGCGGGCGCTCCGTCTGCCCTGTAAGCACCTGGTCGCCCTCGCGATGCGAGAGGGGCTCTGGGTGCCGGCGGACCTCGCTGAGCTGGCCCGGCGGGCCCCGCTCTGAGGGGGACCGACCGCGAACTTCCCCGGAGCGCTCGGGGACGAGCGTGACCCGGGCAAATGCGCTCGGGGGGGGTTTCCGGCGCACCTTCCCCCCGCGGGGACCAAGCGAGGGGAACCGGACGTCGCCCGAAACCACGAGCCGCGTTGGGTGTCCGTGTCCGAGAGGTCGCTCGCGCGCGGCGACCATCGGGCGACTAGCTAAAAGCGGCGATTGTCTCATCCCATTCCCGTCGCCGGGGCCGGGGGAAGGCACCCCGCTCCCGACCGAACTGGACCGGGGGAGGGGAGGACGGATGGTCGACTGGTTCAGCCTTGCAGTGTGGTCGCTGGTCGGGACCTGGGCCCTCGTGGTCGGCACGATCCTCCTGATGTACTGGCAGACGCGCGAGAACCAGCGTCTCAACTCTGCGAACGCGGTGATGAACCTGCGCGAACGGTTCGACTCGTCACGGATGCGTGCGGCCCGCCGGCATCTCGCTGACCGGCTGCTGCGCCAGGCCCACCAGGACATCGCGAGCGTCGAGGTGGTGACGTTCTTCGAGCTCGTCGGGACCCTGACGCACCGCAAGGTCCTCGACGACGATCTCGTCTGGGAGGCGTTCGGGACCTGGATCGAGGCCTACTACTGGGCCTTGCGGCACCCACTCGACCTGATCGCCCAGCTCCGTACGAACCTCGCCGACCCGCTCGTATACCATGAGTTCGAGTGGCTCCACGACCGGATCGTCGCGCTCGACGGGGAGAACCTCGGAGGCGTCGTTCCGCGCTCCCCCAACGAGGAGGAGAACATGCGGAGCTTTCTGCGACGTGAGGTCGCCCTGGAATCGATCTAGCGGTGCCGGCGGGCTCGGGGGCGAAGCGCGGGCCCCGTGAGCCGGTGCCCTCCCGCGGGCCCGAAGCGCCCGCGCGAGCCCGCGTCAAGCCCGGCCTACCGCGGGGTTAACGTGCTGCGGCCGAATGACCAACTGGGCTCTACGATGTTCGAGCGTCCCTCTCGCCGGGGGCTCTTTCGGGACCGGCAGGACGCGGGTGAGCAGCTCGCGGAACGACTCGCTCACCTCAAGCCGCTCCGCCCGGTGATCCTCGCCCTTCCGCGAGGCGGAGTACCCGTGGGTTTCGAGATCGCGCGACGCCTCGCGGTCCCTCTCGAAATCCTCATCGTGCGGAAGGTGGGCGCCCCGAGCAACCCCGAGTACGGCCTCGGAGCGCTGGTCGAGGACGGGACCCGGTTCCTCGACGAGCCGAGGGTCCGCGAGGCCGGCTACACTCTGGACGACCTCGAACCGACCATCCAGGCGGAGCTCGGGGAGATCCGGCGACGTGCACTCGCCTACCGCGGAGGACGGTCGCTGCCCGAGCTGAGGGACCGGTTCGTGGTCTTGGTCGACGACGGAGTCGCGACGGGAGGAACCTTGCGTGCGGCGATCCGTTCGGTTCGCGCCCGAGCGCCCCGCCGCATCATCGTGGCGCTCGGAGTGGCGCCCCGCGACACCTTCCACCAGCTCGGCCTCGAGGCCGACGAGGTCGTCGCCCTGCACGTCCCTCAGGAGTTCTTTGCGGTCGGCGAATGGTACGCACGGTTCGACCAGGTGAGCGACGCGGAGGTCGAGCACCTGCTCGAGCGGGCGCGCGGCCCTCCCGATGCGTCCGGAATGCGGCCCCAATGACCGCCCCACGTGCGCGGCCCGCGGGGGGCCGGCCATGACCCCCCCCACGGGCGTATGGCTGTCGGGCGAGACCGAGGCGAGCGGGGTCGAAGAAGATCCCTCGCCTCGAGGGGCCCCGGCGTACCCCCTGGTCGTCGGACGGGGAAACCGCTCGGGGGCGAAATCCCCGCGGTCGACCGCCCACACCGTCGAAGGGGGGACTGCGGAGGTTTTTCTTCTAGCGAACCGCCGCGGCGGATCCGGGAGGAGGGACCGCCGGCATCACGATCGGAGTGACCTCGACCGGGATGCGTGCCTGCTCGAAGATCACTCCGACCGGACAGGTCTTCAGGGTCAGGCGAAGAGCGGTCTCCACGTCGGCCAGCGTTGCCTTGGTCCGGACCCGGAGCGTCCCACGGACCCGCGTGATCGTCCGCGCCCCCTTGGGTCGCTCGGCTTCGAGCGCGACGTTCAGGCCGGTGAACGTGACGCGACGCTTCTCCGCCACGACCGTGAAGATCGTGCTAATGCATCCGGCGAGGGAGAGCAGCGCCAAGTCGAGCGCCGACGGGCCGGCGCTCTTTCCGCCCTCGTCGATCGGGAGGTCGACGGTGACGACGTGCGCGTGGTCGTCCTCGAGCGAAGTCTCGTAGCCCCCTTTCCAGGTCCCGATCGCTTGCATGATCCGATGTCTGCGAACGGGCGGTCGAACAGAAAGGCGTGTCGGTAACCTCGCGAGCGCTCTTGGCCGCGCGGGCCGTAGGCACGGTCGGATCAGCCTCGCGTGGTCGACGACTTCAACCGGGCGAAGTTGGTCGTCCAGTCGCGCGGAGGAGAGACTCCCGCGTCGTACATCTCTTCGAGCAGGCGTCGGATCAGCGGTTCCGTCCACTCTCCCCAGACGCCCTCCGCGCGGACGACCGGGGGCCCCCGGACCGACGTCAATTGGCGTGCGCTCGGGTGCGCGAGATACGTGGTCTCGGGGATCCCGTTGGCTCCGCGAACCGCCACCCGAGAGCGGTGGGCCCCGATGCAAACGTGCGCCCCCGGATGCCCGTCGACGAAGATGCAGCGAAGGTTCTCGACTCGATACTGGCAGCGGCTTCCGGTGCCTCCCGGAGTGTCGGGCACCGGACCCACTCCCAGACCGGTATACGTCCTTCGACCGTTAGAACTTGACGTTCGTCGGAACCCATGAGCTCTCGAACCGTGCTCCCCGGGCATCCACCCCCGGGGGAGCCGCCTTCCCGGGCTCTCGGACACTCTCAGACCTTGACCAGGAGCTGTATCTCGGGGCCGCCGAACGGGCCTCCAGTCCAGTACGCTCCGAACCCGCGGTCGGGGGAGAGGTAGAGAGTCGTCCGGCTCCCGTTCGGGTTGGTTGTGCCGAGTGCGAACGGGTAAGCCGAGCCGTTCGGCTCGGTTCCGACGCCGTGGACGATGCCGCCCGTGAAGGCGTACCAGTTAGTGATCCAGAGCCGGAACGTGACGTTGTGGAACGTGACGTTCCACGGTCCCGAGGAGTTCGCGAGGAAGGGCGTGAGCAGCGCACTCTGGAGTACATAGTACTGGTGGCCATCAATGGTTTCGATACTGTTCTGCGCGAAGCTCGGGTGGAGACCGGGGAGGAAGCCCCCGAAAAGGAGGATGCCGATGATTCCCATGATGGAGAGGCCCACCGCGAGGATCACGAGGTCACGGCGGGTGGGTGGGTAGTCCCGGTCGAGCACCATTGCAGTCGGCTCCGGCCGGGGAGACGGGATCCCCTATTAGGTCCGCTCCTCGGCCGGTGCGGATTGCCGACGCCTTTTCATACGGCGGTCTCCGTCTCCGCCTCGATGCGCGCGGTCGCGGTCACGGCATTTCGGGAGGCTCCTCGGCTGATGAACCTACCCCGGCCGATCGCGGGACCGGGCGAGCTCCTGGTGGCGATCACGGCCGCCGGAATGAATCCGTTCGATGCGAAAGTCCTGGAGGGGATTCTGAAGGAGCGGCCCCACAAGTTTCCGCTCGTGGCGGGAGTGGACGCCGCGGGGGTGGTCGACGCGGTCGGCCCAGGAGTGGAGCGGTTTCGGCCGGGCGACCGGATCTACGGTCAGTTCCTGCACACTCCCGTAGGACGGGGGACGTATGCCGAGTACACGACGGTCCCAGAAAACGTCGGAGTGGCCCGCATCCCCGACGGGCTCTCGGACATCCAAGCTGCGGCGATACCTACGGCGGGAATGACCGCCTACGACGCGCTCGAACGACTCGCTGTCGGCTCCCGGAGCACTCTCGCAATCGTTGGGGCCTCCGGGGGGATCGGGTCGTTCGCGGTCCCGCTCGCGTCGGCGCGCGGCGCCCGCGTGATCGGGGTCGCGCGGGTGGGCGCCGGGCGCCGGCTCCGGACCCTGGGGGCCCACGAGCTCCAGGACGTCGCTTCGCCGGGATGGGTCGAGGCCGTGCGGGGTGAACACCCGGACGGGATCGACGCATTGCTCGACCTCATGAGCGACCGGGCCGGGTTCGCCCGGGCCCTCACCCTCCTGCATCCCGGAGGCCGAGGGGCCACCACCGTCTACGCGGCCGACCCCGCTCGAACACCCCCGGGAGTGACCGCGGTCACGATCGACCTCCAGCCCTCGGTCGAGCTCTTGGAGCGCGTCACCGCCGAACTTGCCCGTCACCATCTCGAGGTGGCGGTCGAACGGACGATCCCCTTGGAGCGCGCGCCCGAGGCGCTTGCCGAGATGCGCGCGGGTCGCTCCTCCGGAAAGACGGTCATCGTCCTCTGAGCGGGCGGCTCGCTCCCCTTCACGTCCGTCCTCCTCCGCCGTCCGGGTCGGCCCGGAAAGACTATTCCCGTCGGCGGCTCTCGGGGGGGTCCGTGCCGCGACGCGTCCGCCTCTTCACGCTCGGGATCAGCCACTACTGCGTATCTGCCGAACGGATGCTCGCCTACAAGGGGATCCCGTTCGAGCGGATCTACGCTCCCTACCACGACCGGCAGGAACTGCTCCGTGCGACCGGCCAGGACTACGTTCCCGCGCTCGTGTGGGGCGGAAAGTCGGTAACCTGGGGAGGGATTCCCGACTTCCTCGACCGCGTCCGGCCCGAGCCTCCGCTCCTCCCGGCCGAATCAGCGGGACTCGCCCGAGCCCTCGAGAACTGGGGTCACCAGGTCGTCGAGGAGCGTGTATGGCGCGCTGTAGTCACCGAGGTCCCCCCCGTACTGCACGATGCGCGAGAACGGTGGGTCTTCGAGGAAATGCAGACCCGGGCCCGGGGCCCACGGCACGTCCTCGAGGCCCGCCGACCCGAGTTCGTCGAAGAGCTCCAGCCATACTTCGGAATGGTCGACCAGATGTTGGAGGGCCACGACTGGATCCTCGGTCGCCCCACGGTGGCCGATTTTGGGATCTATGGGGGGATCTCTCCGTGGCTGACGGTGGGTCACCCGATTCCGCCCCGTTTCCGGAACCTGGCGCGCTGGGCCGCGAGAATCGGCAAGCTGTGAACCGGACCCGCACGTCGCGCTACCCCCCTCGATAAGGTCCGGTCGCTCCGCAGGGTCCGGCGCGACCGATGCCAAGCCGCTCTCCCCTCCCCTCGAGGGTTCCGGGCCCTCGGCCGACGTGTAGGACCGCCTCTACGCTTCCAAGGACTACGGCCGGGAGGCGCGACGGGTCCGACGGCTCGTTCGCCGGTTCGGTCCCAGCCCGCCCGCACCCGGCTCGACGTCGGGTACGGCACAGGGGGCCACCTGGTGCACCTCTCCCGGTGGTTCCGAGCGACGGGTTTGGACACGAGCCCGCGGTTGCTTGCCATCGCCCGCCGGGAGCTCCCCGAGGCCCGGCTCGTGCGGTGGCGCATGCAGACGTTCCGTCGCCCCGGACGATTCGATGTCATCACCTGCCTCTTCTCGGCCATCGGCCACGTCCGGGACGAGGCAGAACTGGTTCGGACCTTAGGAACTTCGCCCGTCCTCCCCGACCCGGAGGAGTGGCGATCGTCGAACCCTGGCTCACCCCGACGGACTTCCGTGTCGGGCATGTGGGACTCCGAGGCTCCGGGATCACCTATCGTCCGCCTCCACGCCTCTCGGTGGAGGGGCCGGCGCTCGCACTTGGACATGCACCACCTCGCGGCCACCGACGGCCGGGTGCGCCGTTGGGTCGAGCGGCACGACATGGCGCTCTTCAACGCCCAGACGATACGACAGGCGTTCCGCACTGCGGGGTTCGCGGTCCCACGGGTCAAGAGCGGGTTCTCGACCCAACGGGGGCTCTACCTTGGGATTCGCAAGGGAGTGGGGGCTCCCGCGTCGCCACCCCGAGGGGACCGACGGCGTCGGGAGCCTGTCGGCCGGTGGCCCATTCGCGGCGCCGGCGCCCCGGGCCCGGCTCGGGTGGAACTCAGTCGAGCACGACGAGCTTCGCGCCCGGCGCCTTGAAACCGACCCGGTGGTGCGACCCGTCGCACATCGGCTTCTTGGACGACTGGCCACAACGGCACAAGGCCATCGAGACCTTGCCGTCTACCATCACGAGGTTCGGGCCGTTCTCACTGGAGACGATTTCGACTTTCGGCATAGATCCCGGTTTCCCCCAGACTGAAACAGTCAGATAACCGTGCGCTGGCGCCGCCCTCCCCAACTGGTGGCAAGGAAAGAGGGCGCTCGACCGGACGAGTCGGAGGCAATGCTCGAGGCGCCGGGTTGTCCCGCAGGGGGAGCGGCGTGCGGATCGGGAGCGTCACTTGGACCGCGTCCGATCTCCACCACTCCTCGAGAGGGTAGCCACTTTCTCGGAAAGCCTCGAGCATCTCGTCGTTCTCCAAGCGCACCGCGGCGTGGAACTCCCGGGTGTTCACCCGACGCGCCGCTTGGGCGAGTCGGTGCAGCAACAGCGTCGCGCAGAGGTGCCCGTGGTAGGCGTCGGCGACCAGGAACGCCACCTCCGCTCCCGGGGCGATCGGGCCGTCACGGGAGTACTCGGCATGCGCGATGACCCTGGAGTCGTCTCCGCTCCCGAGGAGCAGAAGCCGGGCGGAGTGATCGGGGGAGTCGAGGCCCTCGAGGAGCGCAAGGAGTGCGGTCCTTCGCGGCACGGGTACGAAGAAGCGGATCGAGAGTGAAGTGTCGGCGAGATTCGCGACGAACCCTGCGAGGAGCGCCCGGTCCGACAGCGCCCAGCGTCGCACCAGGACCTCGGTTCCGTCCCTCAGGCGCGCAAGACCCTCGATGTCGGAAGTCGTCTCGTCCGGCGGTCCGGGCCGAGCGCGATCTACCATCGCGGTCCCCCCCTCGCACCACCGCGAGGCGCGGCTGGAGGCGCGCACGGAGGAGACCTCCATAAGGTTACAGAAGCTCGTGGGCTCGCACTCCTCCACCCGTTCCATGGGATAGGCGTCGTTCGCCGCGCACCGCCACCGGGCTTCCCGATCGAAATGGGCACGAGGGAGTTCGATCTGTCGAGGCACTGAACGCGTACGCTCGACGAATTGTGGGAGTCGTAAGCCGGGAACGAAGTCCCGCGTACGAAACTCCGCGGACCTCCCCGAGAGACCCCTCGGCGTGGGACAGATGGACGGTCTATGTTCCCCGATTTGGCGTTGGGGGAAACCCGTCGGGAGTGGAAGTAGTCGCCCGCGCCTTCGCAACAGAATCCGGGGTGCGGCGAGCGGCGATTCCCAGAGACTTACGGATGTACCCTTCGTCAAAGATTTCGTCCAACGGACGGGCAGTCCGATCAGCAAACAACTCGTCGGCGTACCATTTCGCGCCGAACTCGACCATCGTCAGGAGAATCGGCACCACGTCCGCCCCTTTGGCCGTCAATTCCCAGCGAACGTAGCCCCTCCGCGTCTCCGCCCTTACGATGAACCCGGCTCGCTCGAGATCGGTCAGTCGCATGGTGAGGAGGCGCTTCGAGAGCCCCGGCATGGCGCGTCGCATGTCGTTGAAGCGGTTGGCTCGGAACAGTGCGATCGAAGTGAGGACCAAGAATGCCCACTCACGTCCTAGGACCTTGAGACTGGCTTGCACCGGACACGAGAGGAACTCGACCTTCATCGGAGCGGAGTGATAGCGGAATCCTTTCGCGGTCATCGCTGGCCTACTTTCATTCCCCTACACGATTAAATCGACCCCCATATTTCCTTGATCGGGGTTGTTTCCGCTGGCGACCAAAGCCGAGAGGTCAGTGAACCACCAATACTTCATTCGTGCGAAGCCCGACGTCGTCTTTCGCGCGATCACCGATCCGCGGCTGCTGACCCGGTGGCTCTGCGATCGGGCTGAATTCTCCCCCAAGAAGGGGGGCAAGTGCCTATTGGCATGGAACGACGGGCCAACCCACGTAGGAACCATCGTAGACATCCGCGAGGGCCAACGTGTCGCCCTCGCGTGGACATGGCCGGAGGTGGAGTTGCAAGGTACCGTGCTCTCATTTTCCGTCGAGGCGAAGCATAGAGGTACCGTGCTCTCAGTCGAGCACTCCGGATTCCCTCGACTCGAGCAATGGACCGAACTCTACGGCGGTGCCGAGTGGGGCTGGACCTACTTCGCGCTGAATCTCAAGTCGGTCCTTGAGAAGGGGCACGACCTTCGGTCGGAGTTTGATGGGTGAGTTGACCATGCCGGAGCATCGAAGGATCACGCTGAGTATGTACATCACTCTCGATGGGTACAACGAGTTTCCAAGTTACCCCGGGTCAGAACCGAAGCCTTCGGAGCCCGAATTGGTTGGTGACGCAATGTGGGTCCAGCGGTGGGGATCCATGGACACTCTCCTTTTCGACCGGAAGACGTACGAGGAATGGGCCGACTTCTGGCCCACCTCAAAGCGAACGCCAGAAGAGCATCCGTGGTTTCGACAGTTGTCCGAATTCGCCGAGAAAGCTCAGAAGGTCGTGATCTCGAATTCGGCAGGACCCACCACGTGGGCCAACTCAAGGACGCTCGAAGGCGACGTCGCGGAAGCTGTGGCCCGGCTGCGAAGGGAGCCGGGCAAGGACATGGTCGTGGTCGCGCCTGGCCTTGGAAGGGAGCTCATGCGCCGAGGCCTTATCGACGATTACCTTTTTGCGGTTTGTCCGGTCATCCTTGGGAAGGGCCACCAGTTCTTTGGCGGGCTGGAGAGCCAGCAGACGCTGCGGCTCGTCGAGGTCAAACGCTTCAAAGCTGGCGAACTGTTCCTACACTACGAGACAGTGCGATAAGGGTTCCCTGATTTCACGGAGCCTCCGCCCCCAGCTCAGAGGCGTCATCCGACGCCAGAGGGGGTTCCGCGCAGCGTCTCGAGGTCCGGAGGAGGCTGTGGTCCTTCCCCGAAGCCCGAGTTCGATGGCGGTGGCTACGACGCGCTCCCAGGGTCGTCCCTAGCCCGCCCGGCGAACATTCCGTTGGGATCGCTTCTGGCCCACCGCTTCGGAAAGCGAGTGAAGTGGACACGGGGGGATTTGAACCCCCGACCTCTGCTTTGCGAAAGCAGCGATCTTCCGCTGATCTACGTGCCCACCGCGGTCGGGGAGGGAATCTTCTGCTTAAAGGTTGGGAACTCGGACGCGGTCCGGCCCGAACAGGGCCGGCTTCCCTAGGGCTGGTGCTGGAGGACGCGCGTGTACCGCGCGAGCTCCGCCAGGTGGCTTGAAATGAACTTCCGGCTCGCTTCGTCCGTCAGACGGCCGTTCGTGTCGAACTTCTGCTGGGCGAACGGAACGATGACCTCGGGGCGATTGATGGGGAACATGTTGAGGAAGACCATCGACTGTCGGAGCTCGTACTGGGCGCGCGCTCCACCGATCATTCCGATGGATGCGCTCAGGATCCCGGCAGGTTTGCCGTCCCAGACACTGTCGCCGTACGGTCGGGACGCCCAGTCGAGGACATTCTTTTCGGCGGCCGATAGTCCGTAGTTGTGCTCATTGATCGAGAAGAGGAACGCGTCGGCCGACCGCGCCTTCTCCTTGAAGCGGCGCACGGCCTCGGGCGGGTGAGTGTCGTCGTCCTGATTGAATACCGGGAATCCGCGGATGTCGGCGATCTCAACGTGCGTGCCCACGGGGGCGAGCTCGACGGCCGCGTGCAGGAGGCCGACGCTGTAGGCGTTCTTTCTCAGACTGCCGGGCACCCCGAGGATGTGGAGTTCGCTCATGGCTCGAATCCGTCGTCTGTCCTCAGAACTCGCGCCCGTTAAGAGCCGAGCGGGCGCCGGGGCCCGTTGGTGGCCCCGACGCCACTCCCGCGATTCACGCGGTGACCGACGCGAGACCGGAGGCGCGGGCCGCCGGGTCGGACCCGGCCGGATCCGACCTCCCGGTCTTCGAAGTGGCGCCGCCCGCCGAGCTGGCCGAGCCGCCGGAGGGGGGCGGGCGGTTGGCACCCGATCGGGCGGTCGCGGGCCGATGCACCAAGACCAAGCGACGGTGGTCGGTGTCGTAGCGGAAGAGGTCGGCGTACCGACCCCAGTTAACGATGTTCTGGACCGCTTCCTCCGCGGGCGCGGTCGTCAGCGAAACGATCTGGCCGAGCTCCTCATCGGAGAGACAGTGTTCGGGCGCGCTTTCGAGGGCCCGCAGGAGCGTCCGGAACAGGGTGGTACGCTTCAGCTGGTCGCGGAGGATCGTCTTGCGCTCGCGGATGGTTCCTTGGACCAGATGCTTCCCCAAGTCGGAGAAGACGACGCGGCCATCCGTGACCTTGACCAGGTCGAGGATCTCGGCAAACTCGAGGGAGGGCAGGATCTCGTCGATCTCGAGGTCGAGGTCGTCGGCCAAGAGCGCGACGTCCTCGGCACCTTTGTGTGAGTTCAACAACACCAGAAGCCCCATCATCTCGGTAGGGCTCGCTTTGGGGTACGCGGTGGGCACGGTTCCTCTCGAAGGAATCCTCCCTACGCGGGGTCCGGCCTATAAGGATTTATCCCGCCCGGGGGGCTCCTTCCGACGCGGGTCCTCCCTGGGTGATCAGCGAGTAGACCCGATCCGTGAGGTCGTAGAACGCCGACGACTTGCGGTCGCGAGGCCGGGGGAGGTCCACCGGCACCTCAGCCAGCACGTGGCCGGGTCGACGGGAGAGCACGATCACCCGGTCCGCCAGCTCGATCGCCTCTTCGATGTTGTGCGACACGAGCAGGACCGCCTCGGGCGGGAGCTGTGGGTCCCGCCAGAGCTGGAGGACCTCGTCGCGCAGGCTCTCGGCCGTGAGTGGGTCGAGCGCGCTGAACGGCTCGTCCATGAGGAGGACCGCGGGCTCGACGGCGAGCGCCCGAGCGAGACCGACCCGCTGGCGCATCCCTCCGGAAAGCTCCCTCGGGTACGCCTCCTGGAACCCGTCGAGCCCGATGACCGAGATGTACCGTTCCACCTGGGGCGCGATCCGCTCGGCCGACCAGCCGAGCGCTTCGAGCCCGAACGCGACATTCTGGGAGACCGTGAGCCAGGGGTACAGCGCGAAGTTCTGGAAGACCATCGCCATCTGGCGGCAGACGCGGTCGATCGGTTGGTCGCGGAAGTAGATCCGCCCCCCCGTCGGCCGGTCGAGTCCCTGGATCAAGCGCAAGAGCGTCGACTTGCCGCAGCCCGAGGGCCCGACGAGGGCGACGAAATCGGAGTCCTTGACGGAGAGGTTGATGTCCTGCATGATCGCGATCGTGCCGTGTCGAGAGGCGAAGCTCTTGTCCACGTGCTCGACCCGGATCAGCGCCACCTCGACCCTCCCCCGGCGGTTCTCGTCCCGGTACCCTTAATCGTAGCGGTACTGCGTGACCGCCCGGCGGTAGAGCGGCTTCCATATGACTTCGTTGATGGCGACTACCGTGACGACGAGCGTGAGGAGGGCCGTGACCATCAACGCGTCGCCGCGCGGCCCCAGGCCGTTCCCGATGTCGATCAGTTCGCCGATGCCGAGCACGCTCAGTTGCTGGCCGCTCCGCAGGTTGAGGTACTCGGCCACGATGAGCGTGTTCCAACCTCCCCCAAACGCCGTGATCGATCCGGTGATGAGGGCCGGGAAGATTCCGGGCAAGAGGACTCGTCGGAAGAACCGACGACCATCGAGCCCGAAGGAGTGCGCCGCTTCCACGAGGTCGGGGGGGAGGGAGCGAACGCCCGAGAGGAGGTTGAAGAAAAGATACCACATCATTCCCGTCAAGAGCATCAGGACCGCGGCGCCGTCGGGGGTCAGGTACGGCACGAGAACAAAGATGATCACGGGGAAGAGCGCGGTAGCGGGGAAGGACGCGACGACCTCGATGATCGGGAGCCCCACCCGGTTCGCGAGGGTGCTCCGCGCGACCTTCATCGCGAGCGGTAGCGCGATCGCGAGGCAGATCGCGTACGCCGCGGCGACCCGGAGGATCGAGGCCCCCATGGCGATCGGGACGAGCGAGATCTGTTGACGGACCGCCGGGCTGATCGGAGAAGTGAAGACGTCGAAGATCGCCACGGTCAAGGCGATGAGCAGGAGCCAGACGAGGACCAGGATCGTCCCGAGCGCGAGGTAGTAGACCGCCGAGCGGCGACGAGGGCTCGGGTGTCGCCCGGGCCGTACGGTGATCGCTGCGAGCTGAACGAGCGGGGTGCTGAGCCTCGAGACTCCCGTGCGCACCCCCCGGGTGACGAAGGAGGTCGCTCGCCGGAATCGGCCGGTCGCATACGTCGCGCCCGGGAGTTCGCCGCCCTCTCCCGAGGGCGACTGGTCGTAGCGGAACCGCTCGGCCCAACGGCCGAGCGGGCGCCAGACCGCGAAGTCGAGGAGGGCGATCACCACGACCAGTACTATGATGCCGGCGAGGAACTCATTGAGGTTCCCGGCGTTCGCCGCGAACGACAAGTAGCTCCCGATTCCCGGTAGCGCCGAAGAGGTGTTGGTGCTGAAGATCTCCGCTTCCACGAGGAAGAACCAGCCGGCGGTCCAGGAGAGGACCGAGTTGTAGACGAGGCGACTCACGGTCGCCGGGAACAGCACCCGACGGAACAAGAGGTACCCTCGGAGACCGAAGGTGTCGGCCGCCTCTTTCAGGTCCCCGGGGAGCGTTTTCAACGACTCGTAGACCCCGAAGACCATGTTCCAGGCCATCGACGTGAAGATCAGGAAGACGGAGGCGAAGTTCGGCCCGAGGAAGCTGCCGGGCGTTGCGGCGGCGAGGACTGCGACGGCGAACGGAAAGAAGCCAAGGATGGGGACGGACTGGAGGATGTCGAGTACTGGGATCATCACCCGTTCGCCTCCTCGGTGCGTCGCCGCATAGTAGCCATAGGCGAGCGAGAACGCGAGGGACAGCGCGTACGCCGCCACCATCCGCAGGAACGAGTAGGAAACGTCGAGGGTCGCCCGGGGGAGGAAGGCCGCAACGCTCTCGAGCGAGTTCCCGCCGGAGGCCGAGATGAAGAGCCCGGCGGCGACGGGCAGCGCTAGGTAGATTGCGGCCGAGCGCCAGGCAGGCGGGAACGTTCGAGCCGGGCGAGTTCCGGGGCCATTACCCGTGGCCGGATCCCCCGGTGCTCCGACCCTGTCCGTCGCTCCTCCCGAACCATCGACACGGTGGACCGTAACTCCCCCTCGCCATCCGGCTTCCCGGGCATGGACCGGGGTTGGACTCTCTCGGCCTATTTGTGGAGTATGGTCGGTCCGGCCCTCTGGATGGCGGCATCGGCGGGGCCCGCTCGGCAACGTTTATCAACGGCCCGACGCTCCCACTGCTGTAGCCCCGTGGTGTAGTGGCCAATCATGCGAGACTCTGGATCTCGCGACGCAGGTTCGAACGCCGCGGGTACGTCGATCCCCGCTGACCGGAACTCCTGCCGGGGCTACTTTTCCCGAGCGATCATTCTGAAGGTGCGGGGGTGCTCCAGCTCGGCCAATCCGTTCCGCGAGAACGGGGCTACCGAGGCAGGGCTTAGGACCCTGTTGCCTAGGGCATACGCCGGTTCAAAGGGCCGGCCGGCGAGGCACGCCGGCCGCCGGGAATTCCGGCCCCCCGCACTCCAGTAATCCCGAGAACGGTCGATCGATGCGCGCGCCTGAACCCCTCTTGCCCCGCGACATCCTCGCGCTCCCACCGGCGGACGCCGATCGCCTGCTCGACGCTCTCGAGCGCACGGTGCCCGTCCGCCCTCCGCTCCTCGAGCTCCATTCGCCCTCGACGCCCGAGCTGGTCGTCTTCGGCGACACTCACGGAGACTGGCGCTCGATGTTGGAGGCGGTCTCGGTCTGGAGTACCGGATCGGCCCAGCGCCTGCTCGTCGGGCTTGGAGATTACGTCGACCGTGCCCCGGACGATTGCCCTTCGGGGTCGGTCGCCAACGCGTTGTTTCTGCTGTCGCTGACGGCCCGGTTCCCCGAACGTGTCGTGCTCCTCCAGGGCAACCACGAGACGCAGCGGCGGATCCCCTGCCTCCCTCACAACCTGCCGGAGGAGGTCGACGAGCTGTGGGGTCCCGAGGCGGACCGCTACATGCGCCTGGTCGCCCTGCTCGAGCGAGGCCCCTACGCCGCCGTGACCCCGAACGGAGCGTATCTCGCGCACGCGGGGTTCCCCCGTCAACTCCCCCCATCGGGGTGGCGTGACGCGTTCGAGCAGATGGACGATGCGCAGCTCAGTGAGATCGTCTGGGCCGAGTGTGATACCTCCCATCTCCGCCGGGGGGCGGCCGAAGCCTGGGGCGTCCGCGAGCTCGACGCCTTCCTGGCGGCGACGGGCCTCGGGGTCGTCCTGCGTGGCCACGATCCGGACGAGACCGGCCGGGCGCGCTACGGAGGTCGATGCCTGACGCTCCACACCAGTCGGATCTACGAACGGTACGGGGGGGTGGTGGTAGCGATCGTTCCGCTCGATGCCCCGCTCGCGACCGTTTCCGAGATCACGGTGCGCCACCTTGCGAGCGAGGGGCGCTCGTACCCGGACGACCTCGCCTGAGGCGAGTCGGCTGGCCCGGCGGCCGATCGCGTGTCGTCCCTCTCTCCGCGCAGCGGGGGGACGAGCGGGGGGCCGTGCGGGGGGGACCGAAAAGTCTTCGCTCCTGTGCGCGCACGGCCTCCCCGGTTCGGGCCCGGGCGTAATGATCGAGTCGCTCGGCGTTGATCTCGAAGAACGCCCATCC
>DAIDCO010000026.1 GCA_027309555.1 bacterium | reverse complement strand
CCGATGGTGTTCACCACGAACAAGCCGATCGAGGAGTGGGGGAGAGTGCTACACGACCCGGACCTGGCGGAGGCAATCTTGGACCGGGTGCTGGAGCGCGGGCGAGTGCTACACTTCAAGGGTCCATCGTACCGGACCCGACACCTGTCGCAGGGTGGGTCAATAATTTCGGGAAAGGCGGGGCCAGAGTTTCGGGAACCCACATCCTCAAGGTGCGCAAGCGTCTCTCTTAGGTTCTGATACCGACCACGAACGAAGTAGTAGGTGATCTCGGAACGAGTCGCAGTGCCCAAGGCTTGGATCGCCCTCTGAGCGGCCGCGCGCTCGAAAGCTTCTTTCCCCATCTCCTCCCGGTTGACCCAGTCGGGGAGAAACTGGCCGGAGAGTCCCCAGATGTTCTGGTTTCCCTGATGGCCGACGACCATCACTTCGCCGCTCATCAGCAGATGGAAGAGCATTTGTGAGACATCGCTTCCGAAAGTCCACTCGCCGTCGCTCCTCCGTGTTCGAGCGTGGTCCTTAAATTGGCTCAGCTGAAGCGGTCCCTTCCTGAGGTCGTTCAGAATCCTCTTCCGAAGTTCCGAGTGCTCAGCGAGGAACTTCTCGGCCCGCCTCCCATGGTTGGCCCACGATGGAGACATCGAATCCGGATACCGGCTCATGAGCGAATGATACAGGGGAAAATCTTCGGTCGGCACAAGGGAGGCCGCCGGCGTCCAGTGCAGGAAGAGCTTCTTTTCGCTCCACAGGAGTCTATCCAGATCCTGTAGCCGGAAATCGCCGAGCCTGCACCAGAGAGAGATGACATGCGATGGTGCGACGATGCTTACCGGGTCCCACTGAACGTAGGCGAGGTCCCGAACCACCGACAGGATCGAACTGGTCGTGGCCCTTGCAGGCAGCTTCCCGGCCAGACGTTGCTTTGTGACCGCAAGGCGTCGGACGGACTCCAGTGAGGCAGTGACAGGTTCTTGGCTCATCGGTACCGGACCGTTCGAGGGATTCCCTCAGCGCTTTAACCAGCGTTCCCCCGTGGCACTCTCTTCCGAGACCCCAGATTGCTGCAACCTTAGTGGACGGGCGGCAGCAACACGAATGGGTGCGATTAATCTTGCACGCTGCAATTCGAGCGCGTGACGGGTGTCGGAAACCCTTGAGTTACGCGGGGCGGGAATCCGCCGAGGTTGATTCTGGGGGCTCGTCTTCCCCGGGCGCCTTCAGAATGACATCCCCGTAACTGAATTCGACGAGTTTGCACTTCGTGCATCGCCATGCGGGGAAACGCGGGATCGGAGACCAGACGAACAATCCGACTTGGACAAGCGGCTCTGCATTCATCTGATCTTGAATCCCGCGACCGGAAGGTGTCACGGACCCGGGAAGCCATCCTACTGTCGTGGGAGCACTGTTAATGGGCGGCTGAGCAACGATATGCCCGCCTTCCATTGCCGTGCCGCAGTTTCGGCAATTCCGGGAGAGAGGCGTAGGGGATTCCGACACTGAGTCGCGCCCGCCCCTCCAGCTGAGGAAGGTGGATGAGGTTTCCGTAGCACGCAGGCGACGGCGTGAAGGTGGCTGGAATCGGACTCCCGCTCCGCGTCGGGTGTATCGGGTTTTACAATCAGCAAGAGCGTGCTGCCGCTGTTGCTCGCTCCTGAGTCGAGCTACGGGGAGGTGAGCGCCGGTCCCTTCTCGATGTGACGTAGCACGAACTGATTGCCGTCCGGATCGGCAAACACTCCCAAAGTGACCGTTCCCATAGCGGTCGGGAAGGTCTCCGGCTCATCAACTATCGATCCGCCCCGCTTCCGTATCTCCGAGCAGGCAGTTTTAGGGTCGCGGTGCGAGAAGACGATTCCCGAGACCGTTCCGGGTTCGCGGCCTCCTTCGTTTTCACCGAGAACATGCATCGTTAGCAGTGTCGTCGTGCCCGGAATCTCGTAGGCTGCCCGAGACACGGACGGAATGTAGGAGACCTCCTTGAGGCCGAGCACCTCGGAGTAGAATCTCCGTGCACGCTGAATGTCTCGAATGTGGACGGTCACCGCTTCTATGCCTTCGATCACATCGGACATTGCTCGCTCCGCCCTACCCGTATCAAACATCGGTTATAGCGCTCAACTACGCGCGAAGGTGCCTGGCCGCCCTCAGTCTGAACGGTCGCCGCTCGGGGCTAACGGCCTTGCCTACCGGAATGAACCCCTTCGATGTTGGCGCAATAGCGCTTGCTCTCAAACGTCCGCAAATATTGACCGGGATGGTACAAACCACCTTGCGACCACCGAGAACGTGGAGGGCCGTCCTAAACCACGGACGCGTGGCCCGCGTCAGATCAAAGGGAGTTCGCTCAGGCCCCTCGCTTTCCAGGCATCTTGATTCTTCGCTTCACAGATCTCCTCTCAGATTGGAGGACCTCCTTCAATCCTTTGACGTTCTCTCGAAGGTAGACCAGATCGGAGTGAAACAACCTCACTCCCTTTGTCAATCGAGAGGACCCCTGGAACCTCAACTGCTGTTCCAAATCCTTCACATGTCGCAGCAGCGGTTCGACTCTGAGCTTTGTCCAATCGGTTCTGGAGTTGAGCTCGGAGAACTCCGTCTTTAGCTTCTCGAGAGCCTTTCTCAGCGCGGGTATGTCCGCCTTGTAGACCCTATCCACCACCTCTCTCACCCAGCCTCGAATCGATACAATCCAATTTACATTGACGCGTACGGGTCGGCTCCAGCTCTCGGGCGATTGATGATTGGAGAATCCGCGAGCAGGTGCGTTCGGCCTTGCACACGCGGTGGATGCAAGCGACGTTGCAACCCGGTGCGAGCGCAATCCGAACTGAGCGGTTCGGGCCGGGCGGCCCGCGAGGAAGAGCTTGTGCTTCGGCCCCTGAGGTGGACAGCCCCGCTGCGCTCCGAAGTTCCGACGACCTCCGCGTCGCCCTAGGCGCGGAACCCCCGAACGGTTTCGTAGTGGAGCATCAACTCTCCGTCTTCCATGGTACTTGACGAGAGAAGCTTGAGGGTCGCCTGCGCCTTCATAGGACCCCAGTACTGCGGACCCTTCCCGTAGACGACGGGCTGCACGACGAGCCAGTAGTCGTCCGCGAGCCCCCGCCGGAAGAACTCGAGGATCAGTCGCGGGCCTCCTTCCGCGATGATGTTCCCGCCCTTCTCTCGCTTCAACTTCGCAACGATCTTGGAGAGGTCGCCCTTCATGATCCGGGAGTTCTCCCATCCCGTCGACTTCAAGCGGTTCGACAGACAGACCTTGTCGACGCGGTCGAGCCACCGAGAGTAATCGACCAAGTACTTCGGGTCGCTCGGTTTTCGCGCTTTCTCAGTCCAGACGCGTCGGTGACCTAGGAACGACCTCCGACCCATAATGACGGTAGTGACGTCGTCGAACCGATTCAACCACATCTCTTTCCACATGTCGCTGGGCTCGTTCGTCTGCCGGTCCGATCCCGGGTACTTCGGGAACGCGCCGCGGCCGTCCAGAGTCATGTAAAGACTGGCGGTGATTCTTCGCGACATCGACCTTCCTCTAGGCCCTCGGTTCGGAGAAGACGATCGGGTCCGGGGCGCGCCCTCGCTTGTTCGTGTCTGCTGACATCGTTCAATCCCTCAGCGATTCCGGAGGGCCGCGAGACATCCACCTGTCGCGTTATGAACAGGTAGGTGAGTGAAAGAATACCGAACCATAACGACAGACGCGCGACTATCCTGGCGGAACTGAGTGCAAGACATCGTGCACCCACAACGGATTTGGATTGAGCGATAATGGGACAATCATGAGGTTCGAGTACGAAACAATCCGCGAGCTCTACCGGTACAATTCTGCAGTCCGACAGAAGTACCTCCGGGCGATTTGGAAACTCCCTCCCCAGCAGCGCTACAAGAGCCGAGGGGGATCGTTCCCTTCGCTCGTAGACATCTACATGCACGTTCTCGACGCGTACCGCTGGTGGTTCATTTCTGTCTACAGAAACGGAAAACCCTTCGAGGAGTACCCTATCGGTCAGCGCTTCACGAAGTCCGAGGCGGTGACCGAGACGTATGCCGTGGACCGGCTCATCCAGAAGACCCTCCGTGAAGTGGGCTCACGGGGTCTGAGCAAGACCGTCTCCTGGCGGGGTCGGAGGCCATTCCGAATCCCGGTCCGCAAGATGCTCATCCACATGATGGAAGAAGAGCTCCAGCACCGGGGCGAGATGAACGCGCTTCTATGGCAGATTGACATCGATCCCCCGGTCACGGGTTTCGACGACTTCTGACCGACAGGCGTCTGGGTGCAAAACCGCTTGCCCCCAGGCATGCACAATCACAGGTCGGGTGGATTCTACGCTCTCGGGGATGGCCCTCGTCTACGCGACGGACCTGTGCCGTTCCGCGAACTCGAGGATCCGCTTCCAGGAGTCCTGGCAGGCGTCGCGATAATCCGCGAACGAGCGGTCGAAATAACTGTGCGGAGCCCCCGCGTACGTGTGCGACTCGACCTCGATGCCCCGGCGGCGAACGAGCGACGCAAACTCTTCGAATTCGGCAGGCGGAGTCCCCTCGTCGGCCCCACCGAGAAGCATCAGCAATGGAGCCGCCATCCTCGGGATCGCCGCCCCGGCTCGGTCGATCGGGTGGCCGCCGTAGAATCCGACACATCCCGCTAGTCCGTGTCCCTCGCCAGATTGGCGCCAGGAGTTGGCTCCCCCGAAGCAGAACCCGACAGTAAAGATCGCGAGCGTTGAATCGATAGAGTCGGCGCGAAGCCTTCCTACCGCGGCGCGAACATCGGATGCTACGCCCTCTGGACTCGCCTTCGGGAAGTGCGACTTCCAGTCGAACGTATCGTCTCGCCGACCCAACCCCGCGGTGCGGCCGAAATAATCTATCGCGATGGTCCGGAATCCGGCCTCGGCGAATCGTACCGCGAGGTCCTCATAGTAGGGGTGTAGCCCGCGCACATCGGGGAGGATGACAAAGCCGCCAACCGCCGGGGCGGCGGGATAGGCGAGGTAAGCCCGGAACCGATTTTCGTCCGCCGAGAGAAGTTCTATCGGCCCGTGTTCGCCGATCGGACCCCTACGAGGTGGTTCAGGAGCTCTCGACTCGTCAGTGTGGCACATTCCGCCAAGATAGAACACTTCCATCGTATTAGGAGCGCTATTGGCGAGAGGTGCAGTGGCTGCTGCACCTACCGAACCCTTTCTAACCAACACGGAGGGTGCAGCAAGCGTTGGACATTCGAAGCCGGGCGACCTGGCCTCTGGAACCGGGCTATAGTGGGCAGCCATAAGTGAACCGTTGGTATCGGGGATCGCAGCGACTCCACATGGATTCCGAACTCGAGTTGATTCGTGGGTGGTTCGCCTACTTCGCCGATACGCGTCGGGGTTACCTCGAGACGCCCGCGAAACTGCCCCCCGCAGAGCTAACTCGCGACCGGGGCGCGTCGTACCCTTCCTTACTCGATATCTTCGCGCACTCTCAAGGCGCCCTCTACTTCTGGATGAAGGACTGCGCGACGTTTCCCTTCCCGCCGCAAGAGGATGAATCCGACGGTCCGCCCACCATTGACGCATTGAAGAAGGACGAGACGTACATCCAGACCCAGATCCAACGGGTCATGGCGGAACTGACCGAAGCCGATTTCTCACGTACGATCACCCGAGTGAAGGGGAGGGGGTCGGACCATGACTGTCAGGTTCCGGTGCGAGATGCGCTTTGGCATCTGGTAGAAGAGGAACTCCAGCATCGTGGTGAACTCAATGCATTGCTCTGGCAGCTCGACGTCAATCCGCCGGTCGTGAGTTGGGTCAAGTGGGCCCACACGGTGGGCCGGATCAAGGACCCACCCTCGTAGCGGCGAGCGAGTTCATCGCGCGACGCTGTGCGCAACCAGCGTTGCGACAACCTCTCGGCGAGCTCGCCCTTAGCGATTGATCGCGCCCGACGCGCACAGTCCGTCGAAGTTAGACTGGGCGATTCTACTGGCCGTGGACGTCATCAACGCGCCCGATCGGTGTGTTCTGCTTCCGGGCGTAGCTGCCCCTGGAGATCATCACGGCCCCGAGGACCAAGAAGACCAGAAACACGGGCAACGCAATCACCCAGTAGCTCCGGCTCATGTACAGCAAGTAGGCCGCCAGGCCCAGCCCGACGAGAATGACGAACCCTCCGAGCACCTTCATGAGGCCGCCCCCTTCATACTCCTTATACCCCATCGTAACCACTTCATCCCGTGACTTGGTCTTGCATACTTATACGTAGGCTTAAGCCGGTTTCAGCTCGACTGCCGTATCGTCATGACGACTGTCCTCTTGACCGGTGTGCGTAGTCCGGGCAAGAGCAGGTAAAGAAGTGTTTAGGAGGTTGCAACGGTCGTTGCGACTGTTGAGCCCTCCGACCACCAGTCAAGGGTGTAACAACTGTTTCTCCCACACATCGAAACTCCGGTGCTTTGGAGAGACGCAATCTTCCGTGTACCTCCCCCCGATGGATGAAGGTGCCAATGGGCCGAGGCGTGGCGAATGTCCTACAAACCGACCCGAAGTTTGACGGCGTCCCAACGGGCCGAGTCGACCCGCGCGGCACAGAGGTCCGAGACCGCTTTCATGAACGGAGGGGGTGCCGCGCTTTTCAAGGACGACAGGAGCCGGGACAGCTCTGTGGCGTTGAGGGAGGGAAGCATCCACCCCAGGATTGCGAACACGCGGTCGGGGGGCATCTGGCCGATGATCTTCCCCTGCATCGCGGCCATCTCCGGGTCAGAGAAGTTCTCCTGCATCAGAGGGACCAGTTCGACCTCCTCCCGGTTCATGTGGGTGATGTAGGCCCCGAATAGCTGATTCGCCGCGAGGTTGAGCTGGGCTCCCGCACGAACCCGGTCTTCGGCAGAGCCCATCGAGAGCAGTTCGTGGCCCGCCTTCGCGATCTCGAGCTCCCGTCGGGTCAGGTCGTGATGCTCCGAGATCAGCTCGGTGATCAGCTCGTTCCCGACCCGAGCGACGGTGGGGAAGATGACCGACTCCTCGTCGACGGCGTGGTGCGCGAGGATACAGAGAGCACAACCGGCCGACCGGGCGACCGCAAAATCGTTCTCGAGGTCCGTGATCAGGGCTTTGGTTCCCGCCGCGTCGGCGAAGTCATTCGTCTGAAGCCGGCCGGATAGGCCGTAGATCATCGAGCGTAGCCCCTTGTGAATCGGCGTGAACAAGTCCCCGGTGGCGGTCAATGTTTCCTTCGCACCTTCGTTCGAAGTTCTCCCGCGATTACGGTCCTAGTAATTAGGCGCTGCGTTCACGATTCCACACGACAGCGTGGGCTGGAGCTCCGACCATCGGGAGCGAATCCGGACTGATACCGTCCAGTTACCTCGTGAACAAGGTGCAACAATCATTGCACCTCATTTGGCGATAGGTCGAACGGCACTTGCATCTACCCCTCCTGGAAACCCGCTCGACCCCACCCTCCGACAATCTTCTGGGCCCACGGTGCAGCCTCTTCCTATCCGTCCGAACCCCGGATGGTCCCCACCGGTGGTACTTCCTCGTGCGCGTGGAAAGTTCATTACGGGAGAGCCTTTTCCGAATGCGACGGGGGACGACGGATGGGCGCTTATTTTGTCCTTCAGATTGATTGGAAGAGCGATGAGGCCAAACGAGAGTATGTGAGACGACTCTCCAACATGATTGAAGAGCACGGAGGGGATTTTATCATCGCCAGCTCGGATTTTAGAGTGGTTGAGGGCGAGTGGAAGCCTGGCCTCCTCATTGTAATCAAGTTTCCGACGATGAAACAGCTCTCAGCATGGTACGATTCGCCGGAGTACCGCTCGATACGCGAGTTTCGGTTGGACAACTCACGGTCCGACGCGGTGATCGTGGAGGGAGACTAGCTCAACGTAAACCAAGCAGGTGATCCCGGTTCGGAGGGCGCAACAACTGTTTCACTCAAGCGTCCAATCCCGTCTCCAAGGTGCAATCAACCTTGCAATTATAGCGCCCGCTGTGGAGCTTACTGCAAATGCGTACGGCTAGTTGCGCCGACGAGTTCACTCGAATTGCAGGCTCTCATGCCGGGGCATAGGCACCATCACAAAGGTGACCACATATCGCTATAACCGTCGGGAAGGGTCTTGAGCGTGGCACGGACAAGGCAGCCTCGCATCACTCTGCCTCAGGTACGAGCCGGTACCGCGCGAGAGGTGCATCCAGTCCCCAGCGTTTTCCGTCCCGTCAAGAGCACGCCTCCGGGTAGATTCCCGCTACTCAAGGTCTTCGTCGGACTAGAGAAAACAGTCCCGTTCCGAAAGTACCCCGGGGACGATACGCGAACACTGAAGATTGCGGAGAAGTCCTGGGCCGAGGTTTCCGACGGCCCTGGCTGGATGTATGTGGCTCCACCCAAGACCCCTCCCGAAATCCGCGAGGTGGGTTTCCGGATGGTGGAAACCTCGGAAGATGTGGTGGTTGTTTCCCGATCCCATCTCACGAACAGCCCGCGCATGGATGTGTACCTCGACGTCATCCACGAGTTCCTACACATCCTTCAGCGCAAACAGGGACGCGAGATTTGGCCCCGCCGACGGATCCCGTACGTAGATCGACACACGGAGATCGAGGCGTACTCCTTCTCCGTTGCGGAAGCCCGGAGGTTGAGAGTGCCCGACAGCTACCTTCGTGAGTACCTTCACGTACCGTGGCTTAGGAGAGCGGAGTACCTGCGCCTCCTTCGGAACGTAGGAGTAGCCTCGGGCTAACCGGGCGGGACCAGGCCTCGGGTCGAGCACCGCGTCACCCAACGGGCGTCTGGGTGCCATGGCACAAGCACCCTGGTTGCAAATCACGGTGCACCTACCTTCGGAGGCAGCGTAGGCTCTGGCGGCGGCCCCAGCGGAGGATGGACCGCACCGACCATGACGCCCCGAATGCGATGACGCAGGAGTTAACCGGCCGCCCGACATGGCCCGCGGCGGGAGCCCGCAAGGAACCTATGTCGACAAACGCCCTGGCCCCCGACCGGTCTCACGCCGGGAAGAAGGTCCTCGTGGTCGGAGCCAGCGGCTTCTTGGGCCGGTCAGTGGTTCGAGGTTTCGCGAGTGCCGGTTATGAGGTTCGAGGTCTGGTCCGGGACACCGCGAAAGGCGCGCGCGTTCTAGAGGACGGAGGAACATCCGTTTTGGGAGACGTCTTGGATGTCCGGTCGCTCGAAGTAGCCGCCACGGATTGCTTCGGGGTGATCCACCTCGCGGCGAATCCTCCGGTCGAGAGTGACACGGCCCGAGTCCGCGTGGAGGGCGCCCGCAATATCGTAGAAGCTGCCCGACGACGAGGAGTCAGACGCGTGGTGGTTGGATCGGGTTACTGGGTCTACCGGGGGCAGCCCGAGCTCATCGACGAGAACTCGCCCGTCGACCCTCGGGGCGAGTCGCAGATCAACTACGACGCCGAACGGGAAGGCATGGCCGCGAACTCACCCGGAGAGCTCGAAGTGCTAGTCGTGCGGCCGGGGATGGTCTACGGAAACGGGTCGTGGTTCCGCGGCATCGCGGAAGCGATCCTGTCCGGCAAGTACCGGCTTGTCGGGGAGGGCACGAACCGGTGGTCGTTTGTGGACCGGTGGGACGCCGGAGCTGCGTTCCGTACCGTATTGGAGCTGGGAAGCGCCGGGGAGATCTACAATGTCGTGGATGGACATCCCGCCACCCTTCGTGATTTCGCCGACTTCGTCGCGACGCAGCTCGGGGTGTCACCTCCGGCTGCAATCACTTTGGAAGCGGCGAGCGGAGAGATGGGCAATGCGGTGGCTCATCACCTCGCAGCTGACCGACCCACATCGAGCGGCAAACTGAGCCGGCTGGGGTGGAGGGCCCGGGTTTCCAGCTTTAGGGAGGGAGTCCCCGATTTGCTTCGCGAAATGTTCCCCCGCAACGCTAGAACTCAGTAGGGGGCCACGACCCCGCCTCTGATCCTGGGGCCGACATCGAGAATCAGGTTAGCCCCAGTCCCGTGTGTTGGTGACTCGTGGTCGTACTCCTACTTATCCCCTTCGGCGGCGCTTATATAGATGAGGAGCAAAGAATGACGCAGCTAACCGAGCCAGTGGCCCGCCAGATGGTCGACGTGGTCAATACCCGAAATGTCGAGAAGCTCATGGAGCAGTACGCGGAGAACGCGTCGTTCCAGGTCCCGAACCTCGAGGCCCCTATCGAGGGGAAGACCGCGATCCGGTCGTACCTGACGAGCGCCTTCGCGGCGTTCCCCGACTGGACCATGGACATCAACAAGGTCATCGTCTCGGGCAACGAGGCGATCGTCGTCAACTCGGTGCACGGAACCCACACCGGTCCGTTCACGGGATCCGACGGGAAGGCCGTGGCCCCGACCAACAAGACGTTCGTCCAGGAGCAACTGACCCGTGTCGTCGTTGACGAGTCGGGCAAGGTATCGCTCTTCCGCGCGTACGGTAACCCGTCGCGGATGAACCGCCTGCTCCGGACCCCCAACGCCCCGAAGGGGTCTTCCGGAACAGAGTCGAGTACCAGCGCCCAGTCGGTTACGGCACCGACGTCAGCGAAGTAACCCCGTTTCCGCCGGGCGTTCGCCCACCTTCCGTCGAACCCTTTCCCGGCTCGGAACTCCGAGCCGGCGCCGACCGTCGGGCAGCTACAAGAGCTCCCGGCGACCGATCGGCCTAGTTGGGCCCACCGACTGAGGCGAAACATCGAGGACACGAGGGACCGATCCGTCGGGCTCGCCCGATTCGAGCCCTCCTCGCAGTGCACTGATCATGCGCCTCCGCCGGCTCCGCTCTGGAAGAGAGCGGCTTCGTGCGCCACCCCTCTCTCCCTCGGCGGTGCTTTCCGTGATCGACCAAGCGGAACGGTGCCGGCAAGGCGCCAAAATCGGGGGCGTCCGTCGATTACTTGACCTCTCTGAGTCGACCGGATTTGACGTCGTAGACGAAACCGCGGACCTGCTCCTTGTGCGGGACGAACGGGCTGGCCTTGATGCGCGCGATCGACTGGCGGACATCCTTGTCGAGGTCCCCGAACGCTTCGAGGGCGAACGGAGGCCGTATACCGGTATCCGACTCGATTTGCCCCCCCTCGATCCGGTGATGGCGACCGCATCTTCGGCCCGCAGGGTGCAATTCGACCCGCGTACGCTTCGGAGTAGCCCCATCCACTCGAAGAGAAGCCTCAAGCGGGGATCGTTCGGTGATCGACTCGGTAGCTCATGTCGCAAGAGCTCGTTTCCGCGAAGTCGAAGCGTGCCGAGGCCCGGATCCTCATTCCGAGAGACGACAAGATCCGACTGATCTCGATCGAGATCCGACGAAACCTCGACGATCTTATCTCGACTCACCAGGGGTTCGAGAAGAAGTGGTTCACGGATGCCCCTCCGGACTGTGAGGGGGCACGAGAAGTCATATCCGAGCTCCTCGAGGGTGTTGCCAAGCTTAGGGATTCCACGCTCGAACTGGACCGAATGTCGCGCCCCTAGTCCGAAACGTCCCCGGTGGCCTCGACTCTGTGCCGGGAGTCCCGAGTAGGTCCGGGGTTTCCGGGTCGGTGGGGGTCTTTTGACTGAATCAAGCACCCGATGGCCGCGTTCGCTGGGCGACCGACTCCTTGCTTCGGACTACCCGAATGTTGACGTCGGACTTGAACTTCCGGAACACCATGGCAGACCCCTGCGCATGCAGACTGTCCAAGAACTCGTCCGCTCCCAGTCCGGGTCCATCCTTCCACTTCGTAACGAACAAGGCAGCACCCAACCGACGGGGGCTCGCCACGCCGGTCGCAACAAACTTTCGAAAGTCGTCATCCGACAATGGCTCGAACGACGTTTTCAGCATCTCACGTCTCCGAGGATAGCCTTGCTTGATCTTCTTCATCTTCTCGCTCCTCACCGAGGTACGTGGCTCTGCTTATCCTCATCGGTAGCCCCCGACACCGAACGGTACGCGCATCGTGGGGACCGAATCTCACCAGCGAACGCTCGGCCGGAGGTTGGGTCGCCATCGTTCCTTCACCCCACTCGGGTCTCCGTATCTACGGCCGCTGCATCCATCTGATCGACCCCGATTGGATCTCGCGGGGCTGGCAGCCACTACGCGCGGCAGGGGAGCGCGGACGAGGGTGTGACCTCGCGATTCCAGGTCGGGATCGGGCTGCTTGGGCCGACCCGATCGATCGGGAGTCGGAACCGAGGGTGCCCTCGGCAAACGCGAGAGGACTGGGCTTACGCGCTTTCAGTTTACCCGAGTAGCCGGCTATTCTCGAACCCGACGCTAGGTTCCGAAGACGCTGATGGTATCAGTGGCGGCGTTGGTCACGTAGATCTCTTGATCGAACGGGTCGAACGTGACCCCGAGCGGGCCCGGGCCGACATTGACCGTCCGGACGACCGATTGGGTGAACGCGTCGATCACGGAGACCGTGTCAGAGCCTGCGTTGGCCACATAGAGCCGGTCGTTCAGCGGGTCGAACGCCTCGCCCCGAGGGCCGAACCCCACCGCGACCTGCCCGAGGGTCTGTTCCGCAACTGGGTCGACGACGGTTACGGTCGTGCCACCATAATTGGCAAGATAGAGGTCCCCGTCCCGGTCATCGAAGATCATCCAGCCTACTCCCGATCCTGCCGAAAAGGTCGAAGCCACCCGCTGGTCCGTTGTCCGGATGACCGAGATCGTATTCGAGTAGCAATTCGCGACGTAGAGTTTGGTATTTCGCTGGTCATAGGCCGACACGCAGGGGTAGGAACCCACCAGTGTGCGAGCCACCACCTGCTGGCTGGTGGCATCGACCACCATGACGTGGTCGTGTGAAGTTCCATCCCCGGGACCCGGTGCGTAGGTTACGTAGACGTGGTCGGCCGCATAGTTCGCCGAAGTCGGGTAACCGTCAATCGAAAGGCTTCGCTCGACATGGTTGGTCCGGCCGTTAATCAACAGAAAATGTCCAGCCCCGCCCTCCAGGGTTGGACTTCCCGCCACATAGATGATCTGGTGTACCGGGTCGTACGCAATCGAGTTCGGAGCCTCGTGGAGTCGGAGGGTATGGACGACCCGGTGGGCGGCCCCGTCGATCACGCTGATGGTGTCAGAGCCGGCGTTGACCACGTAGATGTCGTGATTCGCGCTGTCCACGATCGATTCGGCGGGGATGTAGCCGACGGTGATGGTCATCGGTAGGTGGGTCCGGCTCGTCAGAGCCGCGGCGAAAGCTGCCGAGGCGCCCCCCACCGCTCCCCAGGGAACGACCAGGAGGACCGTCACTATCGAAACGGCCGCGACGAGCCTCTTCCAACGAACGGTCTCGACCCGAGCGATCCGTTGATGGTAGTTCGCCATGCTCGAGGGGGGCCTATCCTCCCCTGCGTGGAATACCCTGCCGAAATTGAGCGCTTGGGATGGGAACCCAGGAATGGGGGCGTTCGCATCTCACGGACGGGTCCCGGGGCTCCGGAGATGGTGGCATCGAAGTTGACACCAGTTCTACTTGAACAGTCATTGAATCGGGAACCCCGCGCCCAAGCGTCTTTGGCGAAGCACATCGCGTCGCGCTGGATGCCGAACGGATTCCGCTCGGGTGCTTTACCGAGCCTTGATGGTCTCGTTCCGGACCTCCTGAAGGTTTGCCCGGTGGGCGAACAGTCGATCCGGAAACTTGAGCCGAAGACCCCCCGCTCGCCTGTCTCGAGGACTGCCGACCCTCGTCGGTCAGTAGCGCTTCAAGTATCTCGGACCGAGCCGCTGACTCCAAATCGGGCAGTCAAACAGGGAGTTTCTCATAGTGTGGTCGGTGTGCCAATGGGCGTTGACGAGCGCCACCGGCTCGACGCCCCACCTCCGGATTCGCTGGAACAGCCGACGGGCTTCCTTCGGCGAGCAGAGCGTGTCGACGAAAATCGCGTTCTCTTCCGAGGTGAGGTTCACGGCATTCACGCCGTACCTCCAACCGTGGAATCCCGCGACTTGCCAAACGCCGTGGGCGACCTCGAGCTCGGAGTACGGTACCTTAGCCACGGCCTTTACCTGGGGACCTTGCGACGGTTAATCTCGGGTCGCTGGGTCGCCATGGCCTTGGGAACGCTTCTCGGGATTCGAACGCACGGTGCTCGAGGGTCAGGGGAACCGCAGGATCCGCTACGGGCTCCCCACCGAAACCGGAGGGTTTCCGTCGGCACCTGGTAGGCCACGGAACAAACGTGGGATTGGTTCATGAGGGTCGTAGACATGGAGCGCGAAGGCGCGACGAGCCGAATGACGAGACGGAAGATTCCTACTTCGATACCCGCGAAGCGAGGCAGCTCCCCCGCGCACCGTGCTTCGTGGCGAGCGACGTACGAGAAGCTCCGATACGACCAACTCCCGTGGTTCGAGCCCGGGCCTAGCCTCTCGGTGAAGCTCGCGGTGGCGGAGGGGTTTCTCCGGAAAGGAGGGGATGTCCTCGACGTGGGGTGTGGCGCAGGATCGAACGTTCTCTTCCTCGCGAAGAGAGGATTCCGCGCGCACGGGATCGACCTGTCGCCCGGAGCCGTGACGGCCGCTCGCACCCGAGCGGCCCAGTCTCGCCTCCGTGCCGACATCCAAGAGGGAGATGCCCTTGCGTTGTCGTTTGCCGACGCGAGCCTCGATGGGGTTGTCGACCACGGCTGTTTCCATACCCTCCCGCTGTCTCGGAGAGGGGATTACGCCAGCGAGATTCACCGGGTGTTGCGCCCGGGGGGAAGTTTCGTGCTTGCCTGGGTGGCGCGCGAGCACACCGGGCCGAAGGGCCCGCCTCATCGCCCCTCGGTCCGTGACGTAGCGGCGGTCTTTGAATCCCGGTTCTTGCTGACCCGCGTGGAGTTTCGTCCCGCTCGAACGGAGGGGGAACCCGCGTTCTACTTCGGATTCTTCGCGCGACGCTCGGCGCCCCAACCAAGGCCGATGTAGTACGGATGCGCCGGCGGTGCTCCTCCCGACGAACGACGCCGGCTCTGGTGGGAGGACCCATTTTGTTCTCGCAGACCACGCTCGATCCCGTGGTGCACGACTGTCCTACTGACCCATACCAGAAGCCGATGCGACCCCTGGGATGGGCGAGCGGGATGCTCGCCCGCGACCGGGTGAGAGGTGAAGTTAAGGAACCGGTCTAACTTGCTGGTCACGCAGCATGGATGGCATCCCCCCGGGGTCGGCAGAAGAAGTCCTGGCGATCCTCCGGTCGCAACCGGTGCCGATGCGCCGGCGTGAGATCCTCGCCGAGCTCGAGGTTCGGGGCCGCCGGATCTCGTTGGCGGGACTGAATCGCGTTCTCGAGCACTGTGCACGGAACCAACTGGTCTCGGACGGTCCGGGCGGGGTACGCTCGAAAACCCCGCGAACCTGAGCCTGTCCCACCACCGACTGAACCGGATCCAGCACCCTCCGCGTTACTGTCGTCCCTCTCGCCACTTGCGAGGCTTCTCGCTGACGCGGCGGCTCTTCTTTGCCCGACGGTCGGACTTTCCGCCCGTGCGGTAGATGCGGCGAGCGGTTTCGTCCGGTGTCTCGAGATTCGCACCAACGAGGGGCGGGGCAGCCGCACCGCGTGATTCTCGAGCGCCGAGCTGGGAGGTACGTTCCCGCTGGGCCTCTTCTCGATCTTTTGCTCGTCGTGCCGTTCGACCCATACGTCGACGGAAGCCGCGGCCGGTTAAAGCGCCCCGGGGGCTCCATCATAGGATCCACGGGGCACCTCCGTTTGGCCCTTAGTTCCCGCGTCATCAGCCCCAACTGTGGCCCGTCCCGGAGCCTCGGACAGACTCTCTAGGGAGTCAAGGACACGCGGGGCCAATGGCGGAATCGCCCTCACGGGCGACCTCTTGGAAGCTCCCCCCCCTCTGCTCGGGGAAAGCGCCAGGGGGCTCACACTTTATGGCTAATGACGGCGCGGATGGACTTGAAGGACGGCGCTGCTTTCGACCGTGAGTGCGATCACAATTACCCTTCGGGGGATGGGCCGTCACATTGCTGCCGATGGCTTACCCTCGGCTTGCTGGGAGTCCGAGCGACTCTGTCGCCCTTCCGTTCGACGCGTAGGCCGGCGGTCCCGCTCCCGTCGCATGCCTTATCACTCTGCCCTCACTTCTCGACCCAATGGCCAAAGTCAAGATCGAGTTCGTTTACGCCGGGCTTCGCACGCGGAATCTCGTGCGTTCGCTCCGGTTCTACCGGAAGCTCGGCTTTCGCGTCCACAAACGGGGGACGATGGGTCATGGGGGCCGGTGGGTCCATCTCAACTTCCCGGGTGCCACCCAGCGGCTGGAACTCAATTTCTACCCGCGGTCCAATCGATACTACGAACCGATCCGTAAGGGAACGGAATTCGACCATCTCGGATTCCGTGTCTCGGACGTGGAAGCCTGGGAGCGCGAGCTCCGACGCCGGAAGTTCCCGATCGTGGCTCGAATCCGGGAGCCCTTCGAGAACATCATCTACACACGAGACCCCGACGGGAACTGGATCGAGTTTTTCGGTCCGGCTCCGGACGGATGAGGATACCCTACTTGTCAACCCACGACGGCCACAATGATCGGGGCGCGCGCCCGGGGTCGGGCACGGGCAGCCCCACCCCACACGGCCGGTCGTCTCGAGGTCTTGCCGCCGACCCCGTGCACCGACGTCCCGCAGGACCTCCTGGTTCGACACCCGTTTCGGGGAGATTTCGAGGTCACCCGTACGGCCCCTCAGACTGGCTCCGCCGAGTCCCCGGGCGAGTTTCACCTGCCGGTCGATTCGGTCCTGAGGAGGATTCGCTGGCTGGCCGCGTCGCCTTACAGCGCGTCGGCTTGTTGGGGGGGTCTGCCCTGGACGGACTTGAGCAGGGGGCTCGCGGTGGGCCGCTTTGAAGGCATCAGCCAGCGTCGGACTGATCCTCCTCGCCGTGGGGCTAATCATCGCGACGGTCAGCCTCAGCGCGAGCTGCTATCAAGAGGTGATCCCCGGCCTTCCCCCCACGGGGCCCAGCTGTGGTCAGACGATCCTCTTCGCGAGCGCAGGTATGCTTCTGTTCGCCATTGGAGTGGTCCTCGCGGTCCGAGGAAGGACGTAACCCTCGATCCCGAACCTCCCGAGCGACGGCCTCGGTAGGGCACGACTCCACCCCTTCAGCCGTGCTCGAACCCCTGCCTCCGAGGCCTCCGGGCCCAGGTCGCAGGCGGACAGTGACCGCTCGATTCGCATGCCTCTCTCTCGGGGGTAGAAGTGCGGGAGCCCGCAGGCGCGGGAGGCGCGACTTGCGCTCCCGGGCTCGGAGCGGGCTCAATCCCTTCGAAGCAGCGAGGCGACGTCAGGACGGGCGAGCTCTTCCCGGACGTAGGAGAGCCGCTCCCGGAGCATCGCCTCCGTTCCGAAGCGGCGCGCGATCTCCTCGACCTTCCGCAGCCGCCCGACGTCGACCCCGTCGATCACGTTCGTGACGATCTTCTCGGCGTACGACTTCCACCGCTTGGTCAGGAGCCGGGTGTACCAAACCACTTCGGGCGAGGCATAAGCGACTCCGTCGCTCGGAGCGGATCCTTCCTCGAGGAGAAACCGAAAGAACGCCTCTCCTGTTTCGCCGCCGGCGAACGCGGAGGCGTTGATGATGTCGAGCGGTACTCCGCCCTCGGATCGGATCCGAAAGCGCGCCAGCGGATTCTCGTCCCAGTCGAATGTCAGCTCCGCGTCCCTCCGCAGTCGACTGAGCGTTTCGGAATAATCCGCGGTCGCCACCATCACATCGACGTCGTGGGTCGCCGTGGCCGCGGTTCGGGCGATGGCTTGGCCGCCGATGACCACGTAGCGGATCTCGTGGCGACGGAGGATCGCATCGGCGGCCGCGACCTCGGGCTCCATCAGGGGGCCCCGGCGAGGGCGGGGTTGTTTCGCTCGATCCACCGGAGCTCCTCGCGCGGGAGGGCTTCGCCGACGACGGGAATGGCCGGAGCGAACTCCTGTAATCGCACTTTGGTCGCGGGCCGTTCCAGCCCTTCGTTGCGCACCCGTCGATAGAGCTCGTTCGGGTCGAGCCTCGACCGGTTCCGTTTCGCCACGACCCGGGCGGCCAAAGGGTCGAACCGGAGGAGGAGCGTCACGAGCTCCACGACCCCCGGATCCCGCAGCGCGTCCGCGTCCTTGACGGGGAGTATTCGATACTCGGAGGAGACCTTCGTCGAGAGCTCCTCGGGCACGGCGAGCCAGGGGCGAAAGTGCACAGGGTATCCGGACCGAGTGACCCACTCGGAAGTGAGAAGGAAGGCGGGCACGCGGTGACGACGGAGTCGCTCGACGTCCTCCGCCGACCGGACCCTCGGGCGAAACTCCCTCCGCGGGCGCCCTCGGACCCGGGCGGTTGGGGGCAGCATCGCCCGCGGAAGCGGCCGCTCGTTCGGCTCCCGAAGGAGTGTCACCTCGAGCTTCATCCGTCGATAGATGCCACATTTAAGTATTTATATTATATTGGCAGGAGGAGCCCGCTCGCCGTCGTGGCTTCTCCCTAACCTCCAGGAGATCGTGCGCTCGACAATGCGCGTCGGGGGCCGGACGACTCGCGAGGAGCGGGATTACGGTAGGACGACCGTTCGGAATCCGGTGCCTTGGCGGAGCCGATCGGCCGCGATCGCAATCTCCTCGAGCCGCACACGTCCGGTGACCACGGGTTCGAGCTGGATCCGCCCCTGCCGAACGAGCTCCACCACTCGGGGGTAGTCGCCGGGACGGCAGCCAAGGGACCCGATGACACTGTACTCGAGGAACATGACCCGGGGCGCGGGGAGGACGGCCGGGGCGCTACTGTAGCCGACCAGGCAAAGCCGGCCCCCGCGGCGCAGCGTGGAGAAGGCGAGGGCGATCGTTGCCGGGCTTCCCACCGCCTCGATGGCGACGTCGACCCCATCGCCCCAAAGCCGGCGCAGCTCCTTGCCGAGGTCCCCGGTCCGCGACGGATTCAGGGTCGCGGCGGCGCCGAGCCGTCGTGCCATCTCGAGCTTTTCGTCGTTCAGATCGATCGCCACCACTTCGGCGCCAGCGCCGTGGGCGAACTGGACCGCGTTGATCCCGACCCCCCCGCAGCCGACGACGGCGACTCGCTCCCCCTCGCGGACCCGCGCCCGGTGGACCACCGCGTGGTAGGGAGTGGTGAGCGCATCGGAGATGATGCAGCCGAGGACGGGGTCGATCTCGCTCGGTAACGCGACTAGGTCTTTCGCCGGCACCACGACGAACTCCGCGAAGCCCCCATCGAGATGGTTCCCCAACATCCGCATCTTCGGACAGATGTTCTCCCGCCCGGTCCGGCAGTACTCGCACCGACCGCACGGGAGGACGGCCGGAACCAACACTCGGTCGCCGACGTCCACTCCCTCGGCCCCCTGCCCCAGCGCATCCACGCGGCCAGAGATCTCGTGGCCCAGGACGATCGGCGGGGGCTTCGCCGTCGCCACCCCGTGGTCCAAGTAGTGGAGGTCGGTGTGGCAGAAGCCGCAGGCAAGGACCGCCACTCTCGCCTCCCCGGCACCCGGTTCGGGCGTCCGGACGTCCTCCACCCGTAGCGCCTGGCCCGGGGCGCGAAACACCGCGGCCCGCGTAGCCCCTCCTCACTCCCCGTGAGCCGACCAGACCGGCTCCCGCTTCTCGAGGAAGGCACGAAGCCCTTCCTCGGCCTGGGGCAGTTCCATCAGTTCTTCTAGGTAGACCCGTTCGGCTCGGTCCAACCGGCCACCCAGAGTGGCCGGTGCTTCGCGAATCACCCGCTTCAAGAGAACGAGCGCTTCGGGACGGAACCCCTCGAGGCGCTCGGCGGTTCGCATCACCTCGTCTTCGGTCGTGAGGTCCGGCACCACTCGGGAGATGAGGCCCACCTCCTCGGCCCGCGTCGCGGAGAGCGTCTCCCCGAGGAGTAGGATCTCGGCGGCCCGCTTCGGGCCCACGGTCCGGTCCAGGCTCGCGGCGGCGAGGGGTGGAAAGACGCCGAGCCGAATCTCGGGTTGTCCGAACGTTGCCGAGGCCGAGGCCACTGCGAGGTCGCACGCGGAGAGGATCTCGAGCCCCCCACCGAGACACGGTCCCTCGACCTGGCCGAGGGTCGGGGCCGGGACCTCCCCGAGGGCTTCGAGAACTCCACGGAACGCTCGGAACATGGGGCGGACGCGGCCCGCGAGGTGGTCTTCGACGGCGAAGCCGGCGCTCCAGCGGTGGTTGGCCCCGCGCAGGACCACGGTGTGCGCGGAGCGCACCGTCTCCGAACGGAGCGCCGAGGCGAGGTCGTCGAGGAGGGCGATGTCGAATACGTTCACGGGAGGTCGGCTCCACTCGACGGTGGCCCGGACCCCCGTCCGGTCGACTCGCACCGTCCCTCGCTCGACCGGCATCGCCCTCCGCGGTCAGTCAAAGAGGATCGACTCGACGAACGTCTCGAGCTGGAGCCGGGACTGTTCGTACGCTGCGGAACGTTCTTCGAATTCGAGATGGAGGTAGGGGATCTTCTTTCGGTCGAGCGCGTTGCGGTAGAGCACCACGTCTTCGAGGGCCGGCTCGCAGAACTTCGCGGTGAGGAAGAGGACGCCCTGCGCCGGGGCCGCCTCGACGCGCCGGAGGATGGCCTCTCCCTTGGTCGTTGGGGTCGCTCGGACGCCGATGTCCATCGTGCTCCGGACATAGGCGGTGGCGAGGTTCTCGAGGGGGTCGCCGTTCGGGTCGATGGGGTCGTACCACCGGTACATCTGCAACAGCTCGTCATCGACCACGTAACACCCCACCTGCTCGAGAAGGTCGAGGAGGTCGAGGGTCGGCTGCTCGCAGAACGGACCCACGAGGATCACACGGATGGCGTCCTTCGGTCGGCTGGGTCGCTCCTCCAGCTGGCCGCGGACTCGTTCGAGGACCTGAAGATGCACTTCGCGGGGCAAGAGTCCGCCGAGACGTCGGATCAGGTACGATTCCGTGAGCGTGAGCTTCCCGGGGTCGAGACGTTTCATCTCGGTCAAGCGCGCGATCTCGGCTCGCTGCCGGTTGAACAGCTCGATCGACGCGGCCAGGCGCTCGGGCCGGTACGGCTCGCCGCCGGCCTTCTCGAGCTTCGAGATGAGTCGACGGTACTCGGCCACGAGGAACGGCACGGTCGCCGCCGAGTGGAAGTTCTGGGGAAGGTGGAGCATGTGAGTGGTCGCCCCCGGCACCGCGCGCGGGAAGATCCCCTCGAGATTGCGACTCACGTCGCAGATGTACGGGAAGACGAAGGCGCGGAACGGCGCGAGGCGGCTCGTCAGCGCGAGCTCGAGGGTCGATTTGCTGATGGAACAGAGGAACGAGCCGAGCGCGGCGTCCGCATGGCTGATCTCGATGCTCTCCCCCCCTCCGTGGAGAGAGACGGGAAGGAGTCCCATGGAGTGCATGAGCTCCTGCGGGGTGTAGACCGGGAAGCATCCCACGGCCGAACGTCCCGAGCGGGTCCAGGCCCGGACGGTGGGCCAGGTCGGGTCCGAGACGACGTCCCTCGCGAGCTGGATCAACGCCTCGAGCGACGGGGCGCGGGAGAACTCCTCGAAGGTATCGCTGACCTCGAGCGAGGGAACGATGTCGGTTGCCCCGAGCTCCTCTCCCATCGGAACGCGAGCGGCCACGGCTCACACCTCGACCGCGGAGAGCGCCACCGGCCGATGGCCGAGCTTCTGGAGGCGGGAGTGGCCGAGCAACGCGGCCCCGATCGCCGCGGCGTGATGGGCCCGCGAGTCGGCGTTCACGGCGACCTTCGCTGTCTGCCCGAGGGCCCGGACCATCGCTTCGCTCCGGACGAGCCCGCCGACGAGCGTCACCTCAGGCTGGATCCCGACGTTGCGCATCAGAATGTACGCTCGCTGCGCGAGCGACAAGAAGACCCCCATCAGGATGTCGCCGAGCGGGACCTCATCGGCGACGTTGTTGATGATCTCGGTCTCCGCGAGGACGGCGCACACGCTCGAGATCATCTTCGGGTGGGCGGCGGCGAGCGCCTTCGGGGCCATCTCGTCGAGCGGGACCTGCAGATACTTCGCACATCGGTCGACGAACCGTCCGGCCCCTGCGGCGCACTTCTCGTTCATCTTGAAACGGACCACACGGCCGGTCTCGGAGACGGACATCGCCCGGGACGACTGGCTGCCGATATCGACCACATGCCGGGTGCCCGGAAAGAGGAAGACGGCTCCGCGCCCGGAGGCGGTGATGTCGCTGACCTGGAGATGGCGGTCGGGGTACGCGTACCGCGCTCCCCCGGTGGTGCAGAGGTATTCGACCTCGTCCGGGAGTACGTTAACCTCCTCGACCATGCGCTCGAGGACTCGTCGCCCGGCCTCGACGGGGTTCCCCCGAGTCGGCGCGAGGCCCGTAGCGAGGAGGCGCTGGCCGTCTTCGAGGAGAACGCCCTTCGTGGTCCCCGCGCCGAGGTCGAGGCCACACGTGATCATGCGGGGATCCCTCCCACGCGCTCGAGCCCGTAGAGGGCTGCCCCGATCGCGCCTACGTACTGGGAGAGAGGACTTACATTGATCTTGAGGACCAGCCGATGCTCGAGGGTGCGGACCATCCCCTCGTTCTTCGAGACCCCGCCGGTGAAAGTCACTTCGGGTTCCACCCCCACGCGCTGCATCAGCGAGAGCGACCGGCTGACGATCCCGCCGTAGAGGCCGGCGAGAATGTCCTTCGGGTCCTTGCCCCGGGCCACGTAGGAAGTGACCTCCGACTCCGCGAACACCGTGCAGGTGTTCGTCACCTTGACCGGGTGGCGGGCACCGAGGGAGAGGGCGCCGATCTCGCTGACGTCGTATCCGAGGGCGCCGGCGCAGACGTCGAGGAACCGACCGGTCCCCGCGGCGCACTTGTCGTTCATTGCGAAGTCGACCACTTCGCCCCTCGGGTCGACCTTGATCGCCTTCGTGTCCTGCCCGCCGATGTCGAGCACGACGCGCGTCCCCGGGAAGAGGAAGTGGGCCCCTTTGGCGTGACAGCCGATCTCGGTCACTGTGAACTGCCCGAACGCGACCTTGAACCGGCCATAGCCGGTGCCGGTCACGACCGTCACTTCGCGTCGCTCCCGGCCCGACTCTGTGAGCGCCTGGGACAGGGCCCGCTCGGCATCTTTCACGAGCTCGACGCCGACCGGCGCGAGCGACTTACCGACAATCTCTCCGTTCTCGATCAGGATGCACTTCGCGGTCGTGGAACCAATGTCCACCCCCGCCACGAGCGTCATGTCGTCACCAGGGGGAGCGGGGTCGAACCCCGACGGCGGTCGAGCGACTCGAAGAACGCATCCATCCGGTTCTTGATCTGCGCTGGGGCGAAGTACCGCGGATCCTCGTGGTCGGACTCGATATAGAGCGTCGGGATCCCAAGGTCGTGGATGAGCCGATCCCGCAGGTCGCCCTGGCCGGCGGTGAACGAGCGGCACGACTTGATCCCGTGGATCAACACCGCGTCGGCTCCAAAGTCGCGGACGTACTCCTCGATGAGCTTACGACGGAGCGGCCAGGACTGGTTGACGTAGGCTCCGAGGGAGTACTCTGCGATGCTCTCGAGCGGGCGGGCCGGGTCGTGGAGGAACCCCCGGTCGAAGAGCCCACCGACCTTCGGGTACGTGGCGGCGACCGATACCGCGCCCCACTTCCGGAAGAAGTCCCAGAACGTCCGGTAGCTCGGGTACGGAGGCACTCCCTCCACGACCAGGCGGAACTTCTCCTCCGGGACCGGGAACGTTCCGGTCCGAACCCGCTCGTCTACTTCGGAGTTCACGGTCGCGTAGAACTCCGCCGCTGCCGGGGTGCCCCGCAGGACGTTGATCGGGAACATGTAGAACACCGCCTCGAAATACGCCTCGATCGGAGAGGGCCGTCGGCGGCCCGAGGCAAGGTAGTTGACCCACCCCTCCTCGGCTTTCCGGGAGTGAGCCAGCATCCGCTTCAGCTCCGCCAGGTCGAACGTTCGACCGGTGGTCTTCTCGAGGAGGGCGATGAACTCGTTCAGCTGGGCCACGATGTACTGGACGTCCTCGGGGAGCGGCGGGTCGTCCCGCATGTACGGGACGTCGAGCATGAAGAGCGGGCAACCGTACTTCTCGGCGAGCGCCTCCCACCACTTCACGTAGACGTAGCAGCCGGAGAAACTGCACACGAGAAGGTCGGGAGGCGGGATCCTTCCGAACGGGGTCTGGCCCCCGAGCTCCTGGAGACCGAGATCGTTCTTTACATACCCGCATACGTCGAGGCCGTATCCCTGCGATTCCGCGTGAAGGATGTTCGGCAGGGACACGTGCTTGATGGCGCAGTTGAGCGCGACGATCTCGGGGAAGACGACCTCGTAACCGAATGATCGGACGAGCTCGGTAAGATTCCCACCGACCAGCATGTACGCGACCGGTTTCTTCGGCCCGCCCGCGTCGGCGAGGCCCGCGTAGTACTCTTCGACCATCGCGCGTTGCCGGTCCCTCGCGGTGGTGAGGAACTGAGGCTCCGCCGTGGCGTCCACCATCGTTCGATCCTCGGACCCCTACCCGGGTGCCGGCCCGCGATCCGGGTCGGTACTGAGGGGTGCGCCGCAGCGACCGCAGTAGCGGAACTGCTCGGGGAGACCGGTCTCGCCGCAGCTGCCGCACGACCGGAGGGGAGCGCCGTGAAGGTAGTCTCCCCCGCCGTCCTGGGCCAGTCGCTGGCGAAGCTCGGAAACGCGGGCGGGCCGCTTGTCGACGAACGCGTGCATCCCTTCGAACGGCTCGGCCGTAGCAAAGTGGAGCGCAAGCCACTCCTGGGCGTGACCCACCGTCTGGTTCCAGGCCTGCTCCTTCCAGTAGTTCGCCTGTGTCTTGGTGTACCGAAGGCACTCCGGGAACATCCCAAGGAGCCTCCGGGCGAGATTGTCCACCGCGTCGTCGAGCTTGCGGAGGTCGACCCGGTATCCGCGCTCTTCCTTCTGCGCCCACCCGATCTCCTCCATGGTCGGCGCCACGACCCACTCGCCGTTGCGGACGACGGAAGGGACCACGGAGGTGACGAGCCCCCACTCCGCCGCCTGGGCCGCGGGGACGCGCTCGTTCAACATCAGCATCGATCGGGCTCGTCGGTCGCCGACGACGAGCGATAGCCACTGGGTCGCGCCCCCTGCGGCGACCGAGCCGACGCCTACGCCGACTTGTCCGAGATAGATGTGGGATGCGGCCACAGAGAGGTCGCAGGCGAGATGGAGCTCATTGCCCCCACCCACCGCGATCCCGTTGAGACGGGCGATGACGGGCTTGCCGCACCGCAGGAGAGATTCGACGGCCTCACGGAAGACCGCCATGTACTTCCAGTAGTCGTGGGGCCGTCGGAGAAAGCGGCTCGCGTACTCCTTCACGTCGCCCCCGGTGCAGAAGGCGCGCGAGCCCGCACCGGTCAGGACGATCACACCGACTCGGTCGTCGATGGCCGCTTGGCCCACCGCACGGGCCAGTTCGCTGAGGGTCAGGGTGCTGTAGGCGTTGTACGCCTCCGGGCGGTTCAGCGTGATCGTCGCGACGCCGCCCTGCTCGGAATAGAGAAAGCCCTTGGGCCGGATCATCGGGACGCTCCCAGGCACGCGGTGGCCTCGAGCTCGACCTGCGCGC
>DAIDCO010000025.1 GCA_027309555.1 bacterium | reverse complement strand
CGGTGAAGCCAACGGTCGACGTCGGCGCGAAGGAGGATCCGTGGGGCTCAGCGAGCTCGAATCGCGCATCACCTCGGCCGTCGACACCATCGGCCCGAGCGTTGCCGGCGTCGCGAGCGTGCGGCTCGGAGGGCGTCGGGGTCGGGAGACGTTCGTCGCTCCGGCCGAGGCCACCGGTGTCGTGATCGACCGCGCCGGCTTCCTTCTGACGAACCAGCACGTGGTCGAAGGAGCGACGGCCGTGCGGGTCCACCTCGCCGACGGGCGCGACCTGCCGGCCGAGCTCCTCGGCGGCGACGCCGCGACCGACGTCGCGCTCCTCCGGGTGGATGGGATCGACGTGCCGCCCGCGCGCCTCGGAGACTCGGAGTCGTTGCGGGTCGGCCAGATCGTGCTGGCGGTTGGCTACGCCCTCGGGCTGCCGGGGGGGCCGACCGTCTCGACCGGGGTCGTGAGCGCCCTCGGCCGTCCCCTGCCCGGCTCCGACTTCATCTTCGAAGGACTGATCCAGACGGACGCGGCCGTCAACCCGGGGAACAGCGGAGGTCCCCTTGCGGACCTCTCGGGGGCGGTCATCGGGGTCAATGCCGCGATGATGCCGTTCGCCCAAGGCGTCGGATTCGCGATTCCGATCCACGCCGCTCGCCGCATCGCCGAGGAGATCCGGGCGCGCGGCCGGGTCGTTCGACCGTGGGTTGGGATCGTGGTCGCGGAGCTCAGACCGGACCTCGCGCGCGGACACAATCTCGCTCCCTGGTCCGGGCTCCTCGTTACCGAGGTCGTGCCCCGCTCGCCGGCCCACCGCGCCGGTCTGCGGCCGGGGGATCTGGTGCGGCGGGTCGGACCGTTCGAGGTGCATCGCCTGCGCGAGCTCCTCGAAGGTCTCTCGAAGTTCCCGGTCGGCTCCGATCTCGAGGTGCACCTCGAACGGCGCGGTTCGCCCCTGTCGGTCCGCCTTTCCCTCGAGGAGAGCCCGCAGCCCACCCTCCCACGGGCCTAGCCCGGCCGACGCGCTCGGCGGGAGATGGCGGCCGGTACCCCTCGACGGGGTCTCCCCTACCCGCCGAGGGTATCGGATGGAAGCCGCCCGGATTCGGAAGGCCGTCCGGGCCGGGCCGCCGAGCCGGTCAACCGGGATGCGCGGGCGAGACCCGTCGGTCCGAGGACTGGTCGACGAGGGCGTCCGCTGCTTCTACCGCGAGGGGGGCTCTGAGACCGACCCCGGTCAACGCGAGTCCGGCCTCGGCCATCCGGCCGATCGGTCCGCGTCGCAGACCTGCGGCGACCCCTACGGCCGCGAGGTCGCCCGGCCGCCGCTCGAGCTTGTGGCACGCGCTCCCCTGCGCGGGGAGAGCGCGGGGGACTCGGATCTCTACCAGAAGCTCGTCCGGTTCGAGAGTGGTCACGAACGTGTTCCGATAGAATCGAGCGAGGGGAATCGAACGACTGCCGTACGGGCCTACCGCATCGACCTCGGCCCCCGGAGCCACGAAGCACGCGGGTAGGTGGGCGCCGGGTTCGCCGTGGCAAACGTTCCCTCCCACCGTTCCCCCGTTGCGGACGAGCAGGTCGGCGAGCTCCCGCGCCACGTCCGCGAAGATCGGGTACCCCTTCGCGGGGAGCGGGGAATCGAGAAGGTCGCGCGTGCACGTCGCGGCGCCGATCCGCAGCACCGGGCCGTCCTCCGGAATGTAGGGAAGGCCGACGTTTCCGTGGATGTCGGCGGGCTCTCGCGGGAGCGCCAGCCGCAGCTTCATGAGCAGAGTCAGGCTGTGCCCAGCGGCGAGGACCCGGGCCTCGCCCCCGAAGCGACGCAGCACACCGACCGCCTCGTCGAAGGAGTCGGGCGCGTAGTACTCGAATCGTGGCGGTATCAGCAGCGCGCTGCGGAGGGAGGTCCCGAGCGCACGATGGGGAAACGAAAGTAGTCCGGGCGCGGGCCGTGAACCGGACACGCCGCGACTTGGGTGACGTCCGGCGCGGGGGTCCGGTGGGATATATGTGCCTCTCCGGTTGTGTGTTTCCCGATGCTCGCGGACGCCTTTGGTAGGGAAGTCACCGACATCCGCATCAGCGTCACGAAGCGCTGCAACTTCGGTTGCGTCTACTGTCACGACGAAGGGCTCGGTCCGGTCGCCCGTCCGCGATCGCCTCACGGCGAGGAGATGACTCCCGCCGAAGTCGAGCGGATCGTGCGCGTGGCTCGGGAGTTTGGAATCCGGTCGGTGAAGTTCACGGGCGGTGAGCCCCTCGTCCGCGCAGACCTCGAAGAGCTGGTGAGTCGCACGGTTGAGCAGATTCCCGATGTCTCGCTCACGACCAATGGGTCGATGCTCGAACTTCGCGCCGAGGGCCTTCGCGATGCGGGGCTGAAGCGCGTGAACGTCTCGGTCGACTCGATCGACCCCGAGCAGTTTCGCGCGATTCGCAAGGGCGCGCTCGCTCCGGTGCTCCGGGGGATCCGCGAGGCGCTGCGGGTCGGACTGAAGCCGGTCAAGCTCAACATGGTGGTGTTTGCCCCGACCCTCGCCAACATCCCGCGGATGATCGACTTCGTGGGGGAGACGGACGGCCTCAAGCTTCAGCTCATCCAGTTCATGCCGGAACTGGTCACCCATCCGGAGTGGAGGGTGGACATCGCGAGCGTCAAGCGGTGGCTCGAGGAGCACGCATCGCGCGTGCTCATTCGCGAGATGCACCACCGCCGGGTCTACCTCTTTCGTACGGCGGAAGTCGAGGTCGTGGACCCGGTGTACAATCCGGAGTTCTGCGCCCATTGCCATCGGATCCGTGTCACGCACAAAGGGGAGCTCAAGGGGTGCCTCAATCGTAACGACGACCTTCTCCCGACCCGCGGCTTGGACGATGTCGCACTGCGGGAGGCGTTCCGCCGCGTCGTCGCCAATCGGATCCCGTACTACGGCGCCTACGTCCCCGGCGTCCCCCCCGCACGGTCGATCGCCGAGGGCGTGTTCGAGCTCGCGATGAGTCCCGACAGCTCGGCGGGCCGGTCGGCCCCGTCGGTGCGGGGGACTCCTTAAGGTCTCAGGGCTCCCGGAGGCCTGGGGCTCGGGGCCCGCGGCGCCCGCCCCGAACCCCGCGAATCCGATGCACGTGGAGGGGAACTTTGCATTGCGGTGCGACCGGGACCGGGTCTTCGATTTCTTCACGGACCCCCGGCGCCTCCTCGACTGCCTCGACGACCCCCACGGCGTCGAGGTGACCGACGCGACGCACTTCCGGGGGCATGTGACGACCGGCGTCGCGTTCGTTCGCGGCACGTTCCAGATCACCGGGGAGTTCACCGAGCGCGCGCCGCCGGCCCGAGCCACCGTACGCCTCCACGGTCGGGGGCTCGGGAGCGGAATCGACGCGTACATCATGACGGAGGTTACCGAGGACGCGGGCCTCACTACCGTGCGATGGAACGCCGACCTGACGTTCACGGGCCCGGTCGCGGTCGTGGGTGAGCGCGTGATCCGCGGCACCGTTGAGCAGAAGACCCGAGCGCTGTTCGAGCGGGCCCGAGAGCGGATCGAGGGCGGCGAGTGACGGGGCCCGAGCGGTGGGGGAGGCAGCTATAGCTCCCCTGCGGCTACCGCAGCGGAGACCCCATCATGGTCGTGGATTTCGAGATCAAGACGGTACGCGCGTTCCGGGTCGCCGCACTCAGGTGGACCGGCCCCTGGAGCGACGCACGGATCCACCGCGAGTTCGGCCGGATCATGGCGTGGGCCCGGATCCGCGGCCTTCGGACGGGAGTGTGGATCTTCCGCGAGCCCGCAGCGCGCACCTGGGAGGTCGCGGTCGAGATTCGCGGGGCAGCCCGGTCCGAACGGCCAGTACGAGTGAAGACCTACCCCGCGGCGACGGTGGCGCGAGTGGTTTACGACCCCAAGGTCGTCTCCGCGCCGCTCGTCTATCACGCCCTCGCCGACTGGCTACGGTGGCGCCGACGCGACAGAACGATTCGGTCGGTGGGCGGATACCGGGAGATCTACCCCGGGGACCCGTGGAAGGATCCGCGCGCGCTCGCGAGGACCGACGTGCAGTTCGTCGTGCGCCGCGGCCGCCCGAAGGGCTAGCGACCACCGGCCGTGGTGGCGCCGCGTTCATCCCGCACCGGGGCCGGGCCGCGCGTCAGGGGCTCGCGCGGGAAAGTCCGTCCGTACTTCGTCCCTAGGATCTCGGCGCGGATCTCGAGGGCGATCTCGTTCGGAGTCTTCGCACCGAGGTCGAGACCGATCGAGGCGTGGAGCCGGGCGAGGAACTAACTCCTCGGCAACTCCCATGGCCCGGAGCTTCGCCGCGTCCTTGTCGGGCCGGCGTCGGCTCTCGAGAAGGCTGACGTCCCGTGCCGGAGTCCGGGCGAGGTCGGCGAGGATCGGGACGTCGCGTCCCCCATTCGTCAGAGCCACCACTGAGTCCGGGTCGCCGATAGAGAAGTCGGCGCGGTCGGGCGGGGACAGGGGGAGCATCCGGTCAGCGGCCGCGGTCAGCTGCGGTATCGGGTCGACGACGACCACCTCGAAATCGGGTCCCCGGCCCAACCGCACCAGGGAATCCTCGACGCCGTCACGGCCGCCCTGACCGATCGCCACGAGCTGTTCCGACGGCAGGATGAGCTCGACGTGGACCTCGGGACCTCCGTCGCAGTCGGTCTCGACCAGGATCTCCTCCGGCCCGGGATTCCTCCCCACGCCCGCGAGTAGGGCTGCGGCGTCCCCGAGGTGTGCCCGAACGAGACGGCCGTCGCCGTCCCGCATTGCTTCTTGGGCAACGGCGACGATCGGTCCCTCGGGACAGCCCCCTCCAAAGCTGCTTTCGCTCACCCGGCCGTCGTGGGAAAGAGGATCTTGAACCCGCGCTTCGCGAGCGTGGAGCCCTCCCGTGCGAACGAACGTCGCCATCGCGACCGGGCGTCGGAGGGCCGCGAGCTCCTGGACCGGGGCCGTGAACTCCTGGGATCGCCCGGGGCGGGGACTCCGCGGACCAGTAAGTCCAGGTCGAAGGATCCCCGCGAACCCGGCTCGTGGGCCCGGGGCGAGGTCAAATATTCGTGGGGAGAGTGCGGCCCGTTGACGCCGGCGAAGTGTACGATCTTCCCGTCGCGGATCGGGTCGTCCGGAGAGGGTCCCGGTTCCGGCGGCCCCGGAGGGGGACCCGGATGACCGTGAACGAGGAGAGCATCGCGCTCGCCGGTGGGTGTTTCTGGTGTACCGAGGCCGTTTTCTCCGAGCTGCGGGGCGTTCGTTCAGTGCTCCCCGGATACTCCGGCGGTCGGGTCCCTCGCCCGACGTACGAGCAGGTGTGCACCGGCCGCACGGGACACGCCGAGGCGGTCGACATCGTCTTCGACCCCGGCGCAGTCTCCCTCGCCGACCTGTTACGGATCTACTTCACCGCTCACGACCCGACGACCCGGGACCGCCAGGGCAATGACGTCGGTACCCAGTACCGTTCGGCGATCTTCTACCGGACCCCCGAGCAGAAAGCGGTCGCGGAGTCGGTGATGCGAGAGATCGAGGCGGCGGGGGTCTGGCCGCGGAAGCTCGTCACCGAGCTGGTCCCGTTCACCACGTTCTACCCTGCCGAGGAGTACCACCGCGACTACTTCCGCCGCAATCCCGAAAAAGCGTACTGCCAGCTCGTCATCGCCCCGAAGGTAGCGAAACTTCGCCACCAGTACGCCGAGCGCCTGCGGTCGACCTGAGGCGGCCTCGACCGACAGCCTCAGCTGAGGGCGAGCAACGCGAAGTAGGCGGCGAAGGCCAGCATCACCGCGCCCGAGGCGTAGGGGATCGCAGCACCCACGCGTGGAGAGCCCCGGGCTCCGGCGTGAACGGCGAACGGCAGGGCGATGATCCAGACCGCGATGGCACCGAAGAGCCCGACGAACAACGGCAGCCCGCCCAGATAGGCGAACGCGAGACCGGCCGTAAGCCACCAGAGGATCTGGAACGGGTTCGCGACCCCGAGCACCAGTGCCGTGAGGTAGGTGCGGGCATTCCCGAGCGGGGGCGAGGCGCCGGCCGAGCGAGGCCGGAGCAGACGGAGCCCGAAATAGGCCATCACGACGCTCCCAATGATGTAGACCTCGGTCTCCACGATGCGGAGGTCGACGGAGGAGGAGAGGAGGAAGACCGCCGTCCCGAGGAGGGCGTCCGCACTTATCGCGCCGAGCCCCGACACGATCCCCCGTCGGTGCGATAGCACCGACTGGGCGACAATGAAGGCGTTCATCGGCCCCGGCGGGATCGTGAGCGTGAATCCCAACGCGGCTCCGAAGAGGAACTCGTATCCGAAGTTCACCATCGGCTCTCCGGCCGGCGGGTAGCGCCGGGAGGTGGGACCCCCGGAGAAACGTTAGCTTGTGGGGCGGCGGGGGACCCTGGAGCGGCGGGGAGCTCCGAGGGCGCGGACCCACCGCCCTCAGCCCGAGGGAGGCGGGACGACTCGCGCATCCACAGTGATGAAGGGGGCGACGGGCCCCGGACGCCAAAGGATCGCGAGAATCCCCCCAATGAGCGCGAGTACGAACCCGACGATGAGCCCCGCGAGGGCAAATGGAACGCTCACGAGCGCGAAGAGGATGGCGAGGATCCCCCACACTGAGTGACCGGACGGAACCACGAGCATCAGGAGGCCCACAGTCACGGTCAGCAGTCCGACCAGGAGCCCGATAAGGAAGAGCCCGCTGAACGAACCCAGGAAGGCTGCCAGTATCCCTCCGACCAGCGCGATCGCCGCGCCGCCGACCATCACGAAGAGTCCTCCGAGGATCGTCAGCGCGGCTGCGGCCACCGGTCGCGACATGAGCACCCCGCGTCGGAACACGGCCCCTCCGGGATATTAATTCCGAGGGGGCCCCGGAGGGCCGCGCGCCCGCCGCAGAACGACCGATGAAACCCTGATGATCGCGACGGCGACGGCGGCGAATGGTGCCCCGCTCGATCGAACGTGGGTCCTGCAACTATATGGCCCGCGGAGGACTGCCGTCCTCGATGGCACCGCGGTGGGTCTCCGAGCGGCGGACGATCAAGGTCCTGGTCGAGCCCGGGGGGGCCGTCCTCGCGGTGACGATGAAGACCTATTCCTATCTGTTCATCGTCTCCCGCGGGTTCGTCGGACTGAAGAAGATCCTGACCAAGGACCGGATCGTCGCCCGCGCCGGCTACTCGACGTCCCGGGTCGTCTCCCTGATCGCGGAAGTCTATCCGAACGGGCTGTGACTGTCGTGAGGGGAGGGAGCGGCCCGGTCGCGGACCGACCCGTGCGGGAGAGCGCCCGCCGGGGGTAATACGGCGCCAGTCGGAAAGTTCGGCCGATCGGTCGAGCTGTCGACGGGAACCGAACCGGCGGTGCGACTGCTCTTTGTCGAGGACGAGGGTCGGATCTACGTTCTGTCCAGCTCGACCGAGACCGCGTGGTTCTCCCGCGTCGCGCGGGAAGGGCGGGCCCACCTCCGCTGGGAGGACGGCCAGGAAACGACCGCTGCCGCCGAGGTGCTCTCCGCTCCTGCGATCGTGGCGAAGGTGCATGCGCTCGGTAGGGCGCGCTACGGTCCCGCGGTCTGGGAATCCTACTTCGCGGGGGTCCGCCGGGTCCTCGCTCTCGCGCCGGGCGCCCTGCCGCCCCGGGCGAACGGTGCGGAGCGCCTTCGCCGTGAGTTCAACACGGCCGCCGCCGGGTATGATGCCGCGGTTCTTCGCCATCCGATCGAGCGGTATCTCAAGGACCGGGTGGCCCGGCGCATCGAAGAAACGCTCTCGGGGGCGGACCGAGTGCTCGAGATCGGTCCGGGCACCGGTTTCCACACGCTCCGGCTGCTCGGCGCCGGTCACCGGGTCCTGGCCGTGGACATCTCGGAGGAGATGCTCGGCCGCCTCGAAGAGGGAGCCCGCGCCCTCGGCCGGGAGGACCGGCTCGAGACGCGCCGCCTCCGGCTGGGAGAGTCGGGCACTGGCCTCGCGGACCTGCCCGACGGCCAGTTCGGTGGCATCTGTTCTGCGTTCGGGGCATTCGACCTCGAGCGCGAGATCCGCCGGGCGGTCCCGACGCTCGCGCGGCTCGCGGCGCCCAACGCCCCCCTCGTGTTCACCGCTCTCAACCGCCCGGGGATCGTCCCGATGGTCTGGGAACTCGCTCTCGGACGCATCGGACCGGCGTTCCGGCGCACGGCGGAGGTCGTACCTCCGGGAGGGACCCGATACCCGCTCGAACTGTACCTGCGGACCCCGGCCGCGTGGGACGCTCTCTTCGCTCCCGCCTTCCGTCGGACCGGGCTCGAGCCCGTCTCCGTGGTCGCTCCCCCGTTCCACTCCGACCCTCTCCTCCGGTTCCTCGGTCCGGCCGGGGCCGAGCGCGCCCGACGGCTCGATGAACGCCTCTCCTCGCACCCCCGGCTCTGGGTCGCCGCGGAGTGGGTCCTGCTGGTCTATGCCCGCACCGCTCCGGGGCCGGTGGCTGCCCGTTCGGCCAGCCCCGTCGCGGGGCCCGCCGCGAGGTCGACCGCATGACCGTGGAGCGAACCCTCGCGGAGTGGCTGGGCCTCCGCGATTCGCCACCGCCGAGCCGCGGAGAAGGACCGCGAACCACGGCGGAAGGGAATCGTGGTGTCGTCCTTCGGGCGCTTCGATCTCCCCTGTCCCGCGTGCTCCTTCTCGCCCTCCTCGTTCGGGAGGCGTTCTCCTTCTGGACGGGCCACCCGTTCGACTTCGAGGCGTGGATCCGCACGGGGTATGTCGTCGCGCACGGCGAGAACCCGTACAGCGCGTACTGGCCCTCCGTGCCGGGGACGAGCTTCTCGTATCTCTCGAGCACGCTTGCCGCGGCGGGCTACCTGCCGTTCTGGCCGGAACTCCTGGGGGGGCTCTACGCGTTCTGGACGCTCGTCGGCGGCGGAGACCGGTTCGTCCTATACTTCCTCCTAAAGCAGCCGGGGATTCTCGCGGACGTCCTCTCCACGTACCTTCTCTATCGCCTCACGGTGCGATGGACCGGGGATCCGCGTCGGGGACTCGGCGTGGCCCGATTCTGGGCGGTGTTTCCGTACGGGATCGTCATCACCGCGATCTGGGGCCAATTCGACTCGATCGTGGTGGCGCTCCTGCTCGCGCTCCTGTTTGTCCGCACCCCGCTCGAACGCAATCTCGCGAACGGGCTCGGGATCTTCGTAAAGTGGCTCGCCGTCATCTTCCTACCGCTCGAGCTCTTCCGTGATCGGGGGTGGCGTCGGCTCTCTTTCCTCGTCATGCTGGCGGTCCCCGCCACGCTGACGCTCCTCCTCTTCGCGGCGGAAGGCTGGTCCCTCGGTAGCTTCGCCGCCCAGGGGATCGGCTCGGTCACGCTCTCCCAGGCCGGCGGAAGGGGGGCCGGCATGACCTACGCATCGATCCTCGCGCTCCCGTCGGTCATCGCCGTACTGGGCGGCGTTCCGCTCCTGTACTCGCTCCTCACCTATGCGTGGGTGCCCGGGGTCGTTCTCGCGGGTTTCGGAGCGGCTCGGTGGGTCGGTCGTTCCGGGCCCGAGAGCGAGCTCCGGGCCCTCTTGCTCGTCGTGACGGTCTTCCTCCTCCTGCGCTGGGGGCTCTACGAGCAGTACTGGCTCTATCCCTTCGCGCTGCTCGCGCTCGAGGTGGCGGTCTTCCGACCCGGATGGCGCCGTCTCTTCTTCTTCACGTACGGCATCACAACCGTCTACCTGCTGGTCAACAACAACTTCGGCCTGTGGTTCCTCAGTCCGGTGGATCCGGGGATCTTTCCCTACACGATCGCGCTCGACGCGAACGACGGATTCGGGGTGGTCCGGAGCTCCCTCCTTCTCGCGCTGTCGGTCGTGGTGACGGTGACCCTCGTACAATGGGTGCGGGCGCTGTGGCGGAACGAACCGGCACCGCAACCTTGGCCGCGGTATCTTTGGCCCGGTGCGACAGGTGCCCGGGGGGAGGCGCCCCCTTCCGATTCGGCCGGCTCTTAGGCGTGAGACCCTCGGCTTTCGCCGTCGGGGGACTGGCGATGCCGTGCATCTTCGTCCCGCTCCGCGTCCCGGAGCCCGTACCCGACCGCGGTCCCTCGAGACGCGCAGGGTCGACCTCGATGACCAGGACCCACGCGGGGGTCGAGTACCAACGGTCGACCGTCCCGTCCCCGTACCGCCGGCGGAATCGGTCGAGCACCCGACGCTTCCCCCGGGCGTCCGCGACGGCGCTGACGCGCCCTCGAACCGCTTGACCCGCGATCCACGCCGTCACGGTGCGCGACTTCAGTGCCTCGGCCGGCCACCGGGAGCTCTCGCTCCCCGCCACGAGGTAGAGCCGGCCCGCCTCCAGGACGAAACCGAGCGGCACTCGCCGGTCCGAGAGCTCCAGTTCGAGGTGGTCGGGCAGCGCCGGCTCCGCAACCCACCGCATCGCCATGCCTCCCGGCCACCCCCCTACCGACGAGAGGCGGCCATGGGCTTCATCCCGATTCCGGCCCCCATCGCTGGACTCCCGGCGGCACATAGCGTAGGTCGATCGCTCCGGGAGTCCGGGTTCCCGTGTAGTCACAGCTCCCGCAGGGGATCGGTCCCTCGGCAACGGGGAATCGGAGCGGCTGGCGGCATCGCGGGCAGGCGAGGATATCCTCCGCCGCCGGAAGAGGGACGCCGGCCGCTCCTTCCTTCTCGAGCATCACGAACCGGACGGGAAACCCGGGAGCCGGGCCGAAGGCCGAGCCGAGCCGGACGAACAGCTCGGTGGGGGCCCGGCACACGACGCGGAACTCCTCGAGCCCCGAGACGACCTCGCCCCGGATCCGGAATCCCGCCGCGCGCGACGTGCGGCCGAACTCCCGGCGGCTCGCCACGTAGATCGGGAAGGGGTCCGGGTCGAGGGCCACCGTTCCCGTCGAGAAGGTGGTCGTACGGAAGGGTACCGACGCAAGGGGGCGCAGGGCCCGGCGGACGTCGAGGACCAGGGTGCCGACCGATGGTTTCGGGTTGTAGGAGAGGAGAAGCCGCGCCCCGCTGCGCAGCACGCGGGCCAGCTCGGCGAGCGCGGCCGCGGGGTCGGAGAGGTGGTGATAGACCCGGACCATGCCGGCGCTCGTGAATGCCCCGTCCACGAACGGAAGGTGATAGAGGTTTGCCGCGACCCGGAGCGGCGCGCCGTCCCCCGGGGTCGCGGCCAGGCGAGCGAGGTTCTCGAGGTCGAAGTCCGATGCCACCGCTTCCTCGGCGAGCTCGAAGAGCGTCGCGGAGAGGCGGCCGAACCCGGAGCCGACCTCGAGGATCCGCCGGCGGTCGGCCGACCCGAACGCGCGCCGGACGATCTCCCGTTCCACCGCAGTGACGCGGTCGCGTCCTCGCCAGAGCGCACGAAAGTCGAACCCACTATAGTCGGTAACGCTCTCGTTCATGGGCCGGCGGCTCACCGGGGCAGCGGCCGGTGGGAGGGGGAAGGGATCGGGTCCCCTCCGGTCGCTGCGGGGGCGCCGTCCTCGTCGTAGCGCCGCCGGAGCGCCTCGAATCGGTGCGACACGAACGCAAGTCCGTCGGGACGGGTGACCGTGCGGAAGCGCTTCGCGTCCTCGCCTCCGCGGTGCATTCGCTCGTTCCGATAGAGCCCGACGAGCTGGAGGTACGTCGCGAGCACGGGGAACAGGAGCGCGTTCGCGACGCGCACCGGCGTCGCGACGGGCGCGGCACGGGGGGGCCCCCGGGGAAGCGGCCCACGAAGGTCGTAGAGGCCCGGGAGCCTCGAGCGCATCCAACCGGCCCCCCCGAGTAGACTTCGGTAGTACTCTTCTCCCACGAGCGGTGCGGCCGAAAGGGCCTCGCGCGCGAAGAGGAGTCCCCGGTCCCGGCCGTAGTCTCGGGCGGCACGACGTTCATCCACGACGTAGTTGAAGCACGGCGTGGGTTCGTCGCCCTCCCGGTGCCGGAGCCTTTCGAGCCGTACGGCGAGATAGGCGAAGGCGAGGAACGCGTAGAGCGACCCGCTCCGGCAGGCGACGAAGAGGTCGAGGTCATCCCCAGGCGAGGGCTCGCCGTAGGCCACGGAGCCGGTGACGGCCACACAGCGAACCCATGGGAGCACGGGGCGCAGCGGGCCGGAGAAGAGCCGCGCGGCCGAGCCACGATAGGCCGCCGCACGGGCCTTCCGCTCCGCGGACGGGCCCGGTACCGCACGCGGAACGAACGCACGATCTCCCTCGACCCTCGCGATGTCGGGACGGTCTCCGATCCACGCCCGAAGCTCGGCGGTCGTGCCGGGTCCTCCCGTGGGCAAGAGAGTGAGCATATCCGCGAGCGGCACCCCGGTGCCGAACTCGGCCGCCACTTCCACCAGGGTGGATACTCGCCGGTCGTAGCGGGAAGACGACGGCCCCGCGAGGATCGGTGCCTCGGCTTGTCGCTTCTCGAGCGGTGCGGGCGAGTGACGCGTCGCACGGGAGGCTACTTGCATGCGCCGCCAGCGCACGTGGTCCCGCCGCGGGGGAAGTCGGTCCCACAGCGCGAGGAGATGCGCGGAGAGCTCGGCGATGACAAGAGCGGCGAGCGCCCGCCCACCCCGGGGAAACGAACCCGCCGACCCGAACATCAATCGAAGGGCCGTCGCGGGATGCCGAAGCGCGTAGCCGACCAACGTGCTGGGGGGCCGACCGAGGTCCGCCGTGACCTTCGCGTTTCCGAACAGAATGCGTCGGCGCTGGTGGAGATGGTCGCGCCACCGGTGAGGGACCGCGATCGTGACGCGGGCCTCCTCGGCATAGCTTCGGGAACCCCCATGCTCGGCTAGCCACACTCCGAAGTAAGAGCCGTCATTGATCGTACCTTCGGGAAGGGGCGGGGGTGGCGCGAGGCTGACGAGCAAGAGCTCGTCGGAGAGGTGCGCCCCTCCCCCCTCCTGCTGGAGCTGACGGTGGAAGCGGTGGTGGAGCTCCCACATCAGCTCGAGGGTGGGGGTCCAGCGTCCCGGGTCGAGGGGTGGCACCACCGGTCGCCCCATCACGGCATACGGTGGCATCGCGCCCCGACCGACCCGGAGGAGCTCGGCAACCGCGCCCGGTTGTGCCCGGGCGTCGCCGTTCAGGAGGACGACCGAATCGCCCGACGCGTGACGAAAAATCTCCCCAAGCGCGTGCGCCTTGCCCGTTCGCTCCGGCTCGACCAGCACGCGAACCCTATCGTCGCTCCGCGCGACCTTCTGGGCGACCTCGACGGTCCGGTCCGTGCAACCGCTCGCGACGACCCATACGCGGCTCCACTCCACGCCTCCCGGGAGCGCCTGCTCGAGAAGAGAACCGAGGGCGCGTTCGATGTTCCCCTCCTCGTTGTGGGCGACGACCCCGCCCGCGAGGAGTCGCCGGGAAGGGCGCTCTCCCCTTTCCGGCAGCGACGGTGCGAACGTGAGGTGCTCGGAGGCGCCGAGCCGTGCTTCGGCGCTCACGCGCGAGCTCCGGCCGGCGGGAAGAGTGGGAAGGGGAAAGCCATCGCGGTCGTGCTCAGGAGGAGTTGGGCGGCGGCCCCGTCCGTCGCCGGCGAACCATCGTCACCGCGAGAACGACCGCGACCACGATCACGACGCCGACGCCCGCCCCGATCGCGAGGGTGAGGGGAAAACCGGGCGAGCCCGAAGGGCCCTGCGTCGTGGAGACGAGCTCTCCGTACATCCCGGCTTGGAAGTGGCTCGGGATCTCGCAAACGAACTCGTAGGAGCCGAGCGGGGGCGCGGTGAAGTTCGCGTACGCCCGCGCCCCCGGGGTTCCCGGGAGGCTCAAGTTGACGAGCGGCGGATGCGCGTTGAAGTACTCGTAGAGTTGCGTGGGCGTGTCGGAGGTCGGAATGGTCGCGTTCGCGACCGGAGAGAGGACGAACGTGTGGGGGAAGCTCGCCGCCTGCACGACCACGAGGTGGACGAGCGCGCCCGGAGCTACGGTCAGTTGGTTCGGCACGAAGGCGAGGCCCGAGGTCGCTTGCACCGTGACGTTCTCGGCCGGGGGCGGGGTCACTGGTCCGGTCGCTGGACCGGCGGCGTTGTGTGCGGCGGCCCCCCCCAACCCGAGGAGGACGATCGCGAGGGCGAGGGCCCCCACGGCCACGTCCCGGCGATACTGCGTCGTTCGGATGTGTCCCTCTCTTCCGCTCGTCGTCATCGACTTCTCCCTTCTATTCCTCGCGACAGTCGGTCGCCGATCCATGCTCCGGGAATCGCCGGGGGGAACGGCAAATCCCCCCACGATCCCCCGCTCACGGGTCCTCCGCTACGAGGACGAACCCGGACGGTCGCTGTCGGATCCTGCGGGCGGCCACCGCGGCCGCGACCACAACAGTGCTCCCCGCGCCGAGCACGAGCAGGTACTCGGAAAGCGGGAGGCCGACGAAAGTTTCGGAGACCGGGACTCCGAGAGTGAGCGAGTACGTGAGGGAGGTGAACGCCCCGGCGCTAGCCGCCACCGAGAGTCGAATGGACGCGTTCGTCGGGCCCACCTGCAACTGCGGGGAGACCACGACCGACGTCGGGGATGACCCGGCGACGCTGCTCGCCGCGACCTCGGGAAGCTCCAGATATTCCCGCAGCTCGCCCGAGCCGACGGCGAGGCTGGTGAGGCCCGATGGAGAGGACGCCACGAGCCGCTCGGCCGATAGGACCGAGGGCCAGGCCGTCAGTGTGAGCACCAGTCGGTCTCCGCTCTCCTGCCACGTCCAGTTCGAGATGTCCCAGCGCATGCTGACCGAGCTGAGGTTCGATCGCGAGTTCTCCGCGTACGCTGCGAGATCGTAGTCGACGCGCACGTCGACCGACCCTACGGTCGGGGCCGGTCCCGGGGACGACGCGATCGCCACGTGGGCGGAGTAACTCTGGTCGAACGCATCGGAAGTGCTGTCGTTCGTAGCGGTCCAGTTCGCTCCCGAAAGGGAGGCGGTGGCCACCAACGAGCCCGCGGGCGAGACCTCCTCGATCGAACCGGGTGCCGTCGAAAGGCCGGAGTCGGCGAGCCCGAGCGCGGAGACCGATACCGAGGGCGTCCCGGAGTCGAATCGGCAGAGTACGACCCCGTTCGTCCAGGAGGCCCCGGGCGTCGGCCAACCCGCCGGCACGGAGGCGGCGGTGACGGGCTCGAGGATAACCCCGACCAGCCCCGCACCGAGGACGATTCCCAGGAGCGACGCCATGACGGGGGCCGCGCACCGCCGCGAACGGGGCTCGCGGTGACGACCTCCCACCATGAGGACGGGAAGGTGCCCACGGCGTCCCCATTTTTGGTCCAAACGCGGAAGGGACGGACCCCCGAGGCCGGACCTACGTCCGAAAGAGCTCCGACCAGGTGGCGACGACCCCTTCCAGCCACTCGTCGGCGAATCCCTTCCGGTATAACACCAGCAGCCGGAGGACCCGCTCCCGATCACGGAGCTCGAACGTTCGGAAGCGACCCGACCGGCCGGTTCGGACAAGGCCGGTCTCGACCAACCGATGGAGGTGGACGGAGAGGCGTCCGGTGCTCAATCCCGTCCGGGTTTCGAGGTCGGGTACGGTGGAAGCCGGGGCCTCGAGCAGCGTGGCAAGAAGCCGACGGGCGGAGCGCGAGCGGAGGAGCTGAAGTACCCCTCGGTCCGCGAGAGGGACGTCGGCAGCGAAGTAGTGATCCTGGTGGACGCTCCGCTCGCGGTGGACCAGCCCCGTGGCCACGAGCCGCTCGAGGTGGTAGACAGTCTCGCCCCAGCCCGTGCCGGCGGCGCGTTGGACTTCGCGGGCTCCGAGGCCGGGAGCCGCGCAGACCGCACGGTAGAGTCTGCGACGAGTCTCGAGCGTGAGCGGGTCCTCCGCCATCGCTCACGCCGCTCGTGGCCAAAGCGTCGCGGCAAAAAGGAGGAGCACCGCAACGAGTACGACGGCCAGACTCGGTACCCCCGAATGAGTATAGGCGGGGGGGTTCACGGGCAACTGGCCCCAGACCCAGAGCGCACCCAGCAATGCGAGGAAGCCGTTCGCCCCTGCGACCAGCAAGAACCGCCCGTCCCGCGCCCTTCCCCACGCGGCGACCGGCAGGGCCACGTTCACTGCGGACAGCCCGCCAATGAGGACCGCGGCAAACAGCTCGAGCAGGCCCACGAGCTCCCGAGGGGGGTCGACGGCTTAAGGAGTTGGTCCCGTCACGGGAGGGCCCAACGTCGAGGTGGACCGGGACCCACGGACTCCCACGGGGGGATCTCCGGTCTAACGGTACGCTTTCTTCCCCGCCCGAGGCGAAAGGTTGAAACCTCGTGTTCTGCCTTCTTATGGATGATGACCTCGACTGACCTCTCCACTGACGCGTCCGCATCCTCGTCGGGCTCCTCGGCGACCGTCGCTCCGCCGACGGGGCCGTCGACCTCGACCCCGTCCGCACCGCGGGCACCGCTCGCGCGCCGGCTCTGGCCGGTGATCGCCGGGGTCGTAGCGCTCATTGTCGTGCTCGCGGTCGTCGCGGTCGCGCTGGTCGGAAGCGGCGGCTCGGGAGGCTCGGGCGTTGCGTACGCGCAGGCGTCCGCGAATGCGAGCTCGACGGCGAACCGCACCGCGGGGGGCCCCTGGAACTTGGTCCTCGCGACAGGGGTCGACCTCAGTTCCTCCACCTACACCGCCGGCAATGGCTCGTTCGGAACCGGTTGCACGTATACCGCTCCCGGGGGCGGGGCGGTCCCGACCCACCTTTACGTTCCAGCGTTCACGGGAAGCTTCTCCTCTGGCCACGCTCCTTGGTGGGGGTTCATCTACACGCAGGCTTCGACCCAGTCGATGCTGGTCGTCGACGTCATCAACGGAACTGCTCACGCCCTCCTTGTCGCGCAGGGCTCGTGCACGGCCTCCTTCCAAGCCCTCCCGATTCTCTCTTCCCGGGTGGTCGACAGTGGGGTCGCTGCGATGGCCGCCTGGAACAGCGGCGGGTCGGCGTTCGTCTCTCTCCACCCGAACGCCTCGCTCAACATGGTCATGGCGCTGGTCGGTGGGGGAGCCAACTGCGTGTTCACCTCGAGCACCTGCTGGCTGGTACAATACACCCCCTGCAACCCGTTGAGCTCCCAGAACCCCGCGGGTCCCCAGCCGGAATACGGAGTGTTCGTAAACGCTTCCTCCGGGACGTTGATGTTCAGCTTGAGTCGCTCCGCGAGCTGCTCGACGACGAGCACTCCGCTCGGGACCGCGCTCGCCTTCGGGGCCACGAACCAGTTTGTGGGGACTGCCTCCACGGGCGGCTGCGGCGTCGGTGACTATTGCGACTCGGTGGGGATCGCCGCGAGTTCGGGGAACATCTCGCCGTCGGACTTCTCTCTCTCCGTCGTGACGGCCACGGGGGCGATCGCCCCCACGGTCACGGGGTTCGCCATCGTGAGCCTCTCCGGTCAGGTCGTCGTTTCCGCTTCCGCGAATCCTTCGGGGCCTTGGATCCCGGGGACCGGTACTCCATCCACGCCGATCCGTTCAACGATGACCGTGGTGATCGACTTCGGCGCCTCGAATCCTGCGGGCGCTGGCTACGTTCTGGAGGCGACCGGAACTGGGGCGTACTCTGGCACGGTCAGCGTCGCGCTGCCGTAATTGGATCCGTACGGCCGCTCGGGAGTTCGCGCGCCCGGCGTCCGACGCCGGTCCGCTCCACTCCTCCTTTCCGTCGGTCCACGGCCGCTCTTCCGAGTCGATCGGTCCGCCGGGCGCGACGCATGGCTCAAGAGCTTCTGCGGCCACCGGGTAGCCGTGGTCCTGCTCGAGAAAGTGCTCGTGGGCTTCGACGGCTCCCATCACGCCCGCAGGGCCTGCGCGTTGGCGACCGAAGTCGCCGGCCGCTTCGGATCGGCCTTGACGCTCGTGATCGTTCGGACCCCGAAGGTGCCCGGACTCGACCCGGCGCTCGAGGACCTCGTGCCCGTGACCCGGGAGGGAAAGGCATTCGTGGGCGTCCTTGAGGAGATCCGCGAGAAGGCGATCGCGGCGGGCGCCTCGCGGTGCGATACGGTCTACCTCGTGGGCGACCCGCTCGAATCGCTGCTGGACTGGCTGCACCATCATCCTCAGGACCTCGTGGTGGTCGGTTCCCGCGGCCTCTCCCGCGGGCAGCGCCTCCTCCTCGGTAGCATCTCCTCCGGCCTCGTCAACCGCGCCCCCTGTCCAGTCCTCGTCGTTCGCGGCCACCCGGACGCGGCCCCCCGAGGGGAGCGGACGACCTCGGCCGGCCGCTCTCGGGACGCGCCGGCCCCGGGGGCCGCGGGACGGACCGCCCTCGGGCCCTAGCACAGAGCGTATCGTCTATCTAGGTGGTCCGCCCTCATCGATGCCGTGCGGAGCGGAATGCTGCTCTACGTCACGGGCCTCGTCCTCATCACCGGTGCCGTCGAGCTCGGCATCGCGTACTTCCTGAGCACGCGCGGCGCGGTGCCCGCCGTTTTGTCGACTCTTGCCCTCGTCTCCTTCGCGGTGGTCGTGGCGCTCGTGGCCGCCGGCGGAGTTCTCATCTACCGCGGGCTGCGGGCGCTGCGTTCCCGCTCCGAATCCGCTTCCGAAACGTCGTCCGCCGACTGACCCCGGCGGGAGACCCCCAGGGGGCCCTCAGACAGGGGGGGCGCCACGTTCGGAGCGCTCGGTGGTCTCATCGGTGTCGAGCTCTCCTTCGGATGCGAGGGGGCGGCGCGGACCGCGGCGGGTGCCGCGGTCGCTCCGTCGGCTCCATAGGAGGACCGGGAGGACTCCCGCCAACACGACCACGCCTGCGACCCCTCCGGCGAGCGCGTAGCCTTCGACCGGCGAGAGCGACGGGGAGGAGCCCGGCGAGCTCGGAAGGGTCACCGTGATCGTGATCGAGTTCGACGCCTGCTCCCCCGTCGAGTCCGATACCGACACTTCGATGCCGAACGTGCCGGTCTCCCCCGGTAGGCAGCTCACCGTGGCGGAGCGGGGAGGGGGGCAACCGGGAGGCAGGCCCGAGTAGGTGAACGTGAACGGCGGCGTTCCGCCCGAGACATTGACGAGGAGGGTGAGACTCGACCCTAAGGGAAAAGTGGAAGGGACCGCCTGGAACAGCAGGATCGCGAGATTCGGGTTCACGATGAGCTCGAGGGAGGAGCTCCCGGCCGCCCCCGACGAGCTCGAGGCCGTACACTCGGGAAAGTACGTTCCCGGGCGCCCGAAGGCATGGGTCACGATCGGGCCGACGCCGGTCTGTCCGTCCCCGAAGGTCCACGTGTACGACGCGATGGGCGACAGCGCCGTCGAGGCATTACAAGAGAGGAGGACCGGATGATTCGCGTCCGTCGCCAGCGCTGCCACGGTCACCGCGACCCCGATCGGAGCGAATGCTTGGCCCGACACGATCGGCATCGGGTCCGGAACACTGCGCGCTCGCGTCCAGGTCACGTTCCAGGTGGAGCAGTTGAGATTGCAGCTTGAACCGAGGCCGATCGCCCCCATGGGCCCATTCGTAGCGTTCACCTGCGAGACGAACGGCAGATAGTTCGCGCTCCCGGTCTCGGAGGCATTCGCATGACTCCAGGAGAGCCCGACGACGATGGGAGCCTGGCGGAAATCGACGGGGGCCCGGGCGAGGGGCGCGGTGAGGACGCCCGCGCCGTTCACATCGCTCGAAAGAAGGCCCGCGTGCGCGGTACCCGCGAGCCCCGGCTCGAGCGCGTAGGCGCTCGGGAAGAACTGGTTCGTTCCGCTGAACCCCGGCGTCTCGGCGAGGAACAGGCAGACCGGATCACCGCTTGAGTTCAACCGGGCGTCGGTTTCGACCGTCAGGTTCGACGCGTAGGGGCGGGCGAGCGGAAACTCGACCGCTCCCATGCGGTACGAGGTCGCCACGGTGAGCCCGTCGTGGACCGTGCCGGCCCAGCTCCCGAGCGGGGTCCAGCCGGCGGGCAACGTGCTCCCTGAGAAGTTCCAGTACCCGTCGAAGACCCTCCACCCGTTGTCGAACTCGGCGTACCGGGCGCTCAAGTCCGGGGCCTCGCCCAGGTACCCGTTCTCGGAGAGGTTGAAGGAGCTCTGGGGCCAGAACCAGATCGAGACGTTCTCCCAGGAGTGGCCGGGGATCGATTGAAGTCGCAGCCACATGAGCGTGTCGACGGAACGGTTCGATGCACCGGACTCGATCCAACCGTAGACGGGGGTGTTGTTCCCGGAGTAGTCCGCGAGACCGTTGGTCCAGTTCGCGTTGATGAGGCTCGCGAAGCGAGAGCTGTTGATCCCCACGGGCTGGTCATAGATCCCGGTCGCATTCGCTCCGGGGTTGTAGATAGCCACTTGAAGGCTGCCGAGCGCACCCAGGGGGGGTGCCAGGGCGGCGGAACGGCCACCGGCCCCGACCGGGCCCCCGTCCGCGGAGGGATGCGCGGCAGGACCGGGCAGGGAGAGAGCGGGGAGCATCGCGAGCCCGATCGCAACGCCGAGCGCGATGGTGAGCGCCGTTGGCCAGCGGGGGTCCCGCCGCCGCGGGAGAGATTCGGAGGGCGGACTCGACATGAGAAGCTCGTGCCGACGAGCTCGCGGGCCGACTTATACCCGACCCCCGCGGAGCAGTCAAGCGTGGCCGGGTCCCTCGGGACCCGGCCCGGCCCCGTGGGCCGGTTCGGACTCGGAGTACACCTGCCACTCGGCGACGTGTCCTTCGCGCACGACCGCCCTCAGCGCGACCGGTACCGACCGGCGACCCGGCGGGAGTGCGATCGCGTCTCCCCCGCCGGTCCCGCTCGCTGTCCCGAACAGTGCGACCGTGGTCCCGAGCGCGAGGTGGTCGCGTATCACGACCCGGTATTCCGGGTGCTCGGCGAAGTACGTGACCCACGCCGCGGACATCCGATCCCGTCCCCGGAGCTCCCGCCCGAGCTCGTCCACGAACCGAAAATCCGGAGCCATCATCGCCGAAAGGGCCCCGACGTCGTGGCGGTTGATCTCGTTCACGAACTTCAAGGCGATGCGGTCCGGATCGAGCTCGGCCATCGCGTAGGGTTTCCCGGTGTCCCGGGAGACCGTCCGAGACCCGGAGGACGTCCCGGGATAAGCAAGTCTCGCCGCCCCTATCGGCGGCAGCGGCGCTGGCCGACCCGCGTGGACGCGCCTCAAGGCGGGCAGGGCGAGAGGGGGGGTCTCGGTCTCCAGAGGGGGCCCGACCGAGCGGGAAGCGAGTCAAGCCGTTCTCACCATCGGCCTAAGTACTCTCGAGTCGCCGTACCCGGACTGCGGGCGCGGGCCTGCCGGGGTCTCCATGCCGTCGGCGGTCGTGGTCTTCGACTCTTGGTACGGGTGTACGAAAGCGGTCGCCGAGGAGATCGCTCGTGGGCTCTCCGCGGACGGCCGGGTGGCGACGATCGTGACGAACGTGAAGGACACGACCGCCGAGCACGTCCGGGACCACGACGTCATCGTGATCGGTTCGCCGAACCACTTCGGCGGCCCGACTCCCCGGGTGCGCGACCTCGTACGGAGGCTGCGCGCATTCGACTTGCGCGGAAAGCGCGTCGCCTTCTTCGACACCTGCTTTGCCTCCGATCGGGGGAAGGCGAAAGGCAAGCTCGAGGCGATGCTCCGCGAGCAGAATCCCTTCCTCTCTCCTCCTTTCCTCGGGCTGTCGGTCACGGTGGAGGCTACGCGGGGGCCGCTGATGCCCGGCGAGATGGCCAAGGCCCGGGAGCTCGGCGGGATGATCCGCTCCACCCTCGCGATTCCAGCGTAGCCGGGGGCGGGGCCCTCCGAGGCAGCTCCCTGGCGGTGTTCGCAGCTCCGGATTCTCACGTCGCGGCTCACGCCGACCGGCGCCGAAGCCGACGGGCCCGCGCGGCGAGGAATCGACGCGTGGCGGCTTCCTCGCGGCCAAGGATCCGCCCGAGCTCGGTCACCGGCCGTGCGTGCTGATCGATGCGCAAGTCCACCCAGCGGTCCGACCACGCCGGATCGAACCAGGGCTCGCGATGCACGACCAGGAGGGCTGCCGACTCCATGCCGCGTCGGTCGCCGCCCGCCCGCGCCCCGGCGACGAGCGCAAGGTACAGGCGATGGGCGAGCGAGCCTCGGCTCGCCTCGAACGCACGGACCATCGCGGAGACGACCCGATCACTTCCGAGGAGGTTCCCCTGGCAGGTGAATCCTTCGCCGGTCTGATGGCCCGCCCAATCGCGACACTTTGACCCGGTCCAGGCGGCCCCCCGCCCACGGCGGTCGACGATCCCTAGCTGCCGCTCTTCCCGCTTCGGGTCGGCGCGCACCAGCTTTGCCACCACCTCGGCGGCCGAGCGCCCACCCCGAAGCAGGTCGAGGCCCTGGGGGCCGAAGTGGTAGTTCGTGTTGGCCTGGGTCGCGATCGCGCCGACCCGCCACTCGCTCCAGGGAACGACCGCCCCGACCGAAGTGGGTTTCGTCGCCACGACGACGCCCCAGAACCCCCTCGTGACGTCCGCCGCCACCAGCGAGAATGTCCCGTAATCGGGTCGGCCGTACACGGGTAGCCGGAACGGAGGATTGTGGCTCTTAAGACGCCGAGCCCTCCCCGCTCGTGGCGACCCGACCGCGACCCGGGGAGGAGGCCGCAGCGCGCCGAACGAGTCCCCCCGCCGGCAGGCCGCGGTCGCTGGACCGCGCGGGCGGGTCCGCGCGAGGCGAGCATGACCCGGGGAATGCGCCGTTCGGCGCGGTCGAAGGGCGAGAGGAGGTCCAGGGCGAGGTCGTCTGTCATGACTCCTCTCCGAGGCAGCGCCTCGGGAGGCCGGGCGGGCACCGCGGCGCTCGCCCATCCGGTCACAACCGATAGGGACTCGGCGCTAGATCGTTCTCCCGCGAGTTCTCGCGAACCTCCCCGCGATCGTCGACGGGAGCGCTTCCCGTCTCTACCCGACGGCGGTCGGCCCCCTACGACCGGGGCGCGAACACGAGCGAGATCGAGTTCACGCAGTGTCGCGTGTCCTTGGCCGTGAACCCTTCTCCTGCGAAGACGTGGCCAAGGTGCGCCGCACATCGGGCGCACTGGATCTCCGTTCGCGCCCCGTCCGCGTCTGGAATGCGGGCGACGGCCCCCGGGATCTCCTCGTCGAAGCTTGGCCAGCCGCAGCCCGCATCGAACTTGCTCTCCGACCGAAAGAGCGGCGCCCCGCATCGCTTGCACGCGTAGGTCCCGGCCTCGAAGTGATGCTCGTACTCCCCCGAGAACGGTGGTTCCGTCCCCTTCTTCTCGATGACGCGTTCCTCGGCGTGCGAGAGCTTCCTCCATTCGGGTCGGCTCGGGCTCGTCACGGCGGACGAAGGGGTCCGGCCGCTCTTAGCGGCTCGCCCCGAGGATGGGCCCGTCGGGCCGCCAGACCTGCCCGCGGCTGGGCCGGTGAGCCCGCCCCACCGAGTCGTTAAGTACGGCCCCCCGGATGTTGGATCGAAGGCCCATGAGCGTTCCCGGCGGGCCGATGGCTCGGCCGTACCCCCCGTGGGAGGACGACGTCCACACGGGTCACCACTGGTTGCGGGTAGCCGTCGCGATCTTGGTCGCCCTCTTGTTCGTCACGGTGCTCCTCGCCGTGGCGGTTCCCCTCTTCGGCGGAAGCGTTCCGGCCTGGACCGCCGGCGACCTAACGGGCCGCTGGGTCCTGGCCTTCATCGGGCTCCTGTTCGTCGTCTGGGTGGCCTTCTGGATCCTCCGGTTGCTGCTCTTCGGGCTCTGGGGGCCCTCGTACTACCGCCCATTCTGGCGGGGTTACTACCGGTATCACCGCCACGCGGGGCGCTGGGGCTACGACCCGGCGGCCGAGGTCGCGCGAGAACGATTCGCCCGGGGCGAGATCTCCTCCGAACAACTCGATCAGATCCTCCGCGAACTGCGGCGGGGATTCGGACCCACGCCGCCGCCGTAGTGCGGACGGTTTCCCTCGGCCCCTCTGTGCAGCGTGCGAAACCCTCGCACGGACCGCGTCCGTGCCGAGCGTTTTATGAGGCCCAGCGGCCTGGATGTTCTGCCGGTAGCAATCCTACGGGTGGGTTTCATGACCGACGCCGAGTCCCGGTACCTTCGCATCGAGGTCCCGGAGGAACACCCGGAGAGCCGTGTGCACGACTTCCGGGAAGTGCTTCACTCCTATACCCGAGAGGAAGCGATGCTCGAGGCCCAGCGGTGCCTCCAGTGCGCGCTGCCGTTCTGCGTCGAGGCTTGCCCGATCACCCAGGACTGTCGCGGGTACATCGGGCTCATCGCGGACGGGCAGTTCGACGAGGCGGCCCACCTCACTCTGCGGGAGAATCCGCTCGCGACGAGCCTCTGCAAGGTCTGCTACCACTACTGCGAGGACGCCTGCATCATGCGGGGACGCGGGATTCCCATCGCGATCCGCCACCTCAAGCGGGCGGCCCTCGAGTTCGGGGACTCGAGCCTCGAGTACATCCCGAGCGCCCCCCGTCACGAGCGGATCGCGGTGATCGGTGCGGGACCCGCAGGCCTCATGGCCGCCTGGGAGCTCGGCCTGCGCGGTTACTCGGTCACGATCTTCGAGAAGCAGCGCGCGGTCGGTGGCCAAGCCGGCGCGATCCCCCATTACCGCATGCCGAACCATGAGCTCCTGATCGACCTCCAGCGGTTCCGCAACTTCGACCTGACGTTCGTCGAGGGGAGGATCGCGGGCCGTGACTTCACCCCCGAGAGCCTCCTGGCGGAGGGATACAAGGCGGTGTTCGTCGCGATCGGCGCCTCGAAAGCGAGCTACCCGGGGATCCCCGGAGAGGATCTCCCGGGGGTGCTGCCCGCGCTCGACTACCTCTACGACGTGAATCAGGGCCGCCCCGTCGTGCTGGGGAAGAAGATCCTCGTAGTGGGCGGCGGCGATGTCGCCGTCGACGCCGTCCGGACCGCCCGCCGAATCTCCCCGGGGGCGACCGTGGCGATGGCGTACCGACGGACCCGGGGGGAATCCCCCGCCGGCGAAGAGGAGATCCGCGAGACGGAGCCCGAGGGGGTCGAGTTTCACTGGTTGCTCGCTCCGCTCAAGATCCTCGGCGAAGGGCACGTGGACGGGATGGTCTTCCAGCAGATGGAGCTCGCGGCGCCGGACTCCTCGGGGCGGCGCGCGGTCCGGCCGGTCCCCGGCGTGACGACGACGATCGAGTGCGATACGATCATCCTGGCGATCGGCGAGAAGGCGGACCTCACCGGATTCTCGCCCGAGCTCGGTCTCCAGATCGGAACGAAGGGCTGGCCCGAGGGCGGCCGCCCCGATTACATGACGAACGTCGACGGGGTCTTTGCGGCGGGGGGCCGCTCGGTGGTCCATGCGATGGCCGCGGGGACCAAGGCGGCGGAAGCGATGGATGCCTACCTGTGCCGCAAGGAAGGACGCCCGGTCGCACCGCGGCCGGATCCGTTCGGGGAGGGCACTCCGCCTCCGCGCGCTCCCGAAGGGTACTCCTCCCCCGTCTGGAAGCCGTAAAAAGGCCAAGGCCTGCCTACGCCCCACGGAATCCTCGAGCCGGAACGAGCGCCCTCTCTAGGCAGAGCCGACCACGGTCTCGGCGAGCACGTCCCCCAGACGGCGCTTCTGCGTCGTTACGAGCGCGACGATCGCCCCGACCAAATAGAAGGCGGGACGCCAGTCGACGATCCCGAGAACGTGGCGGATCGCCGAATGGGCGACATCCGGCCGTCGGCCCGCCCGCGGGGGGGCCACGACTCGCAGACGGAGGACCGGCTTCCCGGCCCTATGCCCCGAGGTCGCCGCGAAGTGGGTGAAGTTGAGGGACCCGGCGAGGAAGACGAGCAACCCGAATGACGCCCAGAGGCGCGACATCCATGGACCCCCACCCCGTCGAACGTGATGGCCATGGCCGCGGTGTAGATTCCGAGCAGGGTCGCCACCACGACGGAGAGCACGAAGAGGATCGCGACCTGGTAC
>DAIDCO010000024.1 GCA_027309555.1 bacterium | reverse complement strand
CCCCTCGACCTCCGCGTTCGTCCTACAAGAGCTTCGCGGTCCTCCCGCCCCCGTGGGCAAGATCGGGTACTCAAGAGAGCTCAACGCGCCCCGGGTCGGAGGCGGGATTGAGAAGATTCTTCGGTTCCGTGCGGGTCCGCGTTCCATCACCCGCGCGGTTCGTCGCGGATCGATGCCATGCCGGGCACGCCCCCACTTCCGCCCGTTATCTCAATGAAAGACGACTCCGGGCTTCCCGCGAAGTTCCGGGTCGCTCGTGTGGAGCTCGGCTCCGAACCTTCGGGCCGTTGCGTAGATGATGGCGTCCGAAAAGTGGAGGCGCAGGGAGAGTGAGTAATCCGCAGCCTCTAGCGCCAGCTGGTCGTCGAACGGCACCAGGGTGGTTGCGCGAAGATGAACCGCCGCGCTCAGGGCCGCCGACTCGCCCTTCATCGGTTTCAGTTTCTTGTAAACCTCGTAGAGGGTGACTACGGAAGTTACGATTTCCCCGGGGTCCACGCTCGAGAAAACGCGATTGTACGCCGGGGCCTTCGGGCCCTCGAGCAGCCGTTCGATCCACCCGTAACTATCGATGCTAATCATGCCACTGCGCCCATCGCTAGAAACGCTCCGAATGGTCGCGGAGGTCTCGAAGGTCGACCTTGGATCCTTTGAACATGCCCTTCGACGCCTCGAACGGGCGGACCGGAACCAAGTGCACCACCCCGTGTTTGACGATCACCGCGAGCTTGTCCCCGGGGCGTATGCCGTGGTGACGGCGAACCTTCTCGGGTATCACCACCTGGTACTTCGAGGATACAGTCACCGTCTCCATCGTAGGTATTCTCGCTAAGCGATATGGTTATCGATATATCAATCTTAGGTCGACCGCTACATCGATAGTTCTCCTCGGCAGAGAGCTCCATCGGAGACCTACGGCTCCGATCACCGATGTCGAGGTTCCGATGCCGGGGCCAGGCACGGAAGTTTTCCCCCAATCCTAAGCACGCCCTTGTGCGGCCCGCCGCGAGCCTCTCGCGGGAACGGTCTAAGGAATCCGGGGCTGCCACTGCTTATCTCCTCGAGTTACGTATCATTACTCCGAGATATGCCGAAGGCAGTCGTGGAACTGTCGGAGCACGCCAACCGCGTTGTGAACGTAGTGAAAGCACGGGACGGATTGAAGGGCAAGTCGGAGGCCATCGAAAGCATCGTTCTTGCTTACGAGCAAGAGATCCTCGATCCAGCTTTGCGTCCTGAGTTCGGTGCGGACCTTCAGAGAATACGACGTGGAAAGTTCCGACGCATGAAATCACTGGAAGAGGTCTTGGGGGAGTCCCGTTGAGCTGGGAGCTCGAGGTCTCGCCGGAGTTCGAACGTGACTACCGAAGACTCTGCGGCCGGAATGCCGCGTTCAAGCAGGCGGTTGACTCAAAGGTGAGGCAGATTCTCGAAAACCCGCTCCACTACAGACCTTTGCGCGCGCCGCTTCAAGGAGTACGCCGGGTACATGTGGGTGGTTCGTTCGTGCTGATGTTTGAGCCAGTCCACGGGCGACAGACGGTGCGTCTTCTCCGGCTCGCTCATCACGACGAAGCGTACGGGGTCTAGCGATCGACGCTCGAGCCTTTCTACCAGCTCCTGATCGTCTCGCGTACGTCTTGGGAGGCTATCCTTGCGGACGGCGGACGGGAGCCCGTCCCCTTCGAGAGCATGGCGCCGTGACGGGGGGACGATTTCAGCTGCCGGGGTCAGACTTCGCATCCCTCCCACTGGCACCGTCGATCCCTCCTCTGTCGTCCGGGGGCCGGCGTGCCCGCCGCCTCGCTGCGGGAGAGCGGGACCACGAACGCGGAGGAGCTGTTGTTGTTCATGGTCCAACGACACCTAAGCCGGCGGAGCCTTCGGGCGACCGCACGTCACGTGCAGCAAGAGCAGAGGCAGCGTTCGTTCCCCCCCGGGTCCCGGTCCCGGGCGGGGGGAAGATCAGATCCCGACGGCTGACTGTCCTGGCTGCCGGACCCGGAGGGGTACATGCCACTCTGGGCCCCCACATCAAGTAGTTCCCTTCTCATCGCCCGGTAACTCCCAACCATGACGGCACTGGCACAACGACTCAATCCCTGGGTATTCGCCGTCGGTTTCCTGTTGGCCCTTGCGGGCCCAGCAGTCTCGATTACCTACGTACTACAGGGAAACCCTGCAAGCGGAGAGTGGACCTTCGGTCTCGGGCCATTCTTGGCCTTCGTAGGAGTGATCTTGATGGCGGTGTGCTACGCCACTCGCCGGTACTGACTCGGAGACGAATGGCTCCAACGCTCGGAAAGGGAGCTTATCCGATAACGAAGGAACGGTCCACCCACGTGCCCTCGAGGTCGGGCGCAACCGTGCTCGAGAGGGACCTCCTTCGGTCCCCGGACGCTCCCCGAGATGGGGTCTGTCGGTCTCGACAGGACTTCCCCCCTCACGAGAACCTCGCGACGACGACGCGCAACCTCGAGGCCGAGGTTGCGCGACGGCGCCAGACCATGGAATCGTTCGGAGGCCCTCTTGACCGGACGGGGCCCGTTTCCCCGGCGACGCAGCCTCGAGCAGAGCCTTCGGACGGGGACTCGCGTCGAGAGCGCTCCGCGTCCGGTCGAGGGCCGGCCCCGGGGGGCAGGTCCTCTCGGCGGTCGCTCGGAGCCGCCGGGCCGTGAGGGGACGGCGACGGCGTACGCCGCATGGCCCTTCGCACCATTCCCTCCACCGAAATGGAGGCGGGGAACTCACGTCGGTAGACCCGGCGCTCGAGAGGGCTCAGCGCCGTTTCCGGGTCGGCGCCGCGCTTCGGCTCCCTCCCGCCGACGCTGTTCATCCCTCCCCCGGAGCGCGCCCCCCAGAGGGTGCGGTCGGAGGTCCAGCTTGGGCGCGGTTTCGAGGCTTCCAGCGCCATCGTACGCGTGGCGCCAGGATATTGTAGCCCCCGTCCGTACAGACACCCCCCATGGATCGGATCGTTCTGGCGACCGCAGGCCCGGCGGTGGGTGAACGGATTCCGATCGGGGCTCCGCAGGCGGAAGATCTCCCGTCGTTCCCCTCGGAACGACCGGGGTACTTCGTTCGCGGATTCCCCTTGAGCGCCCGACGGAGCCGATGGAGGCGTGGTCCGCCGGCGCATCAACTCCTCGCATGGGTCGTGGTGGGCTGGGCGTCCCTCCTCGTGGGTTCTCTCGCGTTCCCAGGTCTCATCTCTCCGACGTCCTCTAGCTCCGCGTTCGGGGAAGGAACGTCCTCGACTCCGACGATTCCCAGTGTGGTCGGAAGCGCCGCCTTCGGATTCGCGGGAACGACCGGTAGCCTGCCGGTCCCGTTCCCGGTGGACTCGGGAGAATCGGTCTTCGTCTTTGCCGCGATTCACTACCTGCGGACCGTTTCCTCCGTCGCGGACTCCTCGAAGGACGCGTACCGGTCGTTGGGGACGGTCGATTCCGGTAGCACGACCACGCTGTCGGTCTGGGTCGCCGGTACGGTCGTTGCTTCCGACGCGCTCACCGTCACGATCGCGCTCGCCCAAGGAGCCCCGACCGTGCTGACGGTGGTCGTGGTGCGCGGCGCGGCGGCGAATCCCATTGACGCGGTCGGGCCGGGAGCGGGAGGGAGCAACAGCGGTTCCGTAGCGGCGTCGGTCGCCCCCGTCTCCTCGAACGACCTCCTCCTCCTGGCCATCGCGGCGACCGGGACTCCCGCGGTGCTCGGTACGACCAGCGGGCTCAGCCTGGTGAGCGACACTCACGAGATCCCCGGCTCGCTCGAGGAGACCGGCGCCGCCCTTTCCCTCGGGGCGGGCGCTCCCGGTACCTACGCGCTCACCGCCGCGCTATCGACGATCGAGACTTGGGCGGCGCTCGCCCTCGCGGTCGCGCCGGCGAACTCTTCGCCGCCCCCGTCCGGGTGCGCGTCGATGATCACTCCGTTCCTGACGCAGTTCTGTCAGCATATCCAGCACGTCGTGTTCGTCGTGATGGAGAACCACGCCTACGACAACTACTTCGCCACCTACTGCCTCGCGCAGAGCGCGTACTGCAACGGCACGGCCGATGGGCTGCCGTCGGGGAGCTGCGAGTTCGAGGTCGGCTACACGGGAACGGGGTACCCGGCCGGATCCTGCCCCAAGGGGTACATCGATACCTGGAACCTGGGTCCCCAGAACCTCACCCCGTTCAACCTCAACCATAACCAGGCCAGCTCGGTCGAGTCGATCTGCGGCACCACGACCTCCCCCTCGTGCCTCAAGAACCCGCCCGCGATGGATGGGTTCTGGAACGCGGAGGGCAAGCGCTACCTTCCGTTCGGGAGCTACAATGGCTCTACGATTCCGATCTACTGGGATCTGGCCCAGCAGTATGCCCTCGGCGACCACATCTTCTCCTCCGACCCGTCGTACTCGCTCCCCAACCACTGGTACATGATCGCGGGCCAGGATCCCGCCCGAGCGCAGTACTACCTCACCTCGGTCAGCACGGAGCACGCGTATCTCAACCAGGCGAACGGGACTCGCACGGTCCAGGACCTGCTCAACCAGAGCCCCTCGGTGACCTGGAAGTACTACGATTGGTCCCTCTCGAGCTACCACACGGCCATCACCGGTCCGGCGAGCCTCGCCTACGGAGCCGGTTCCGCGTACTCGTACTGGAACCCCATGGCGGCCCGGGCGGAGACCTACCACGCGTGGTATTCGAGCCACTTTGTCAACCGGACCCCGGAGTTCTTTGACAACCTCAGCCAGCCCGTAGGCCCCGGAGTGGGACTACCGAACGTCTCGTGGGTGATACCGGACGCGTCGTTCTCCGACCATCCACCCGCGAACATCACGCAGGGCGAGTCGTTCGTGGCGAACGTGATCGACGCCGTCGAACAGTCGCGGTACTGGAACTCGACCGCGATCTTCCTCGCGTGGGACGACTACGGCGGATTCTACGACCACGTCGGTCCCCCGAAGCTGCCCGGACTCAACCCGCTCGGCCTCTCCTTCCGGGTTCCGTTCCTGGTCATCAGTCCGTACACCCCGCAGGGCGAGATCAGCCACCAGGTCGGCTACTTCGATTCGGTGCTGCGGCTGATCGAAGACCGCTGGGGGATGGGATGCGTGAATCCGGCCCGTCCCACCCAGGACTGCGGAGCGCCGGTGCTTTCGTCCTTCTTCGACTTCACGAATCTCACCTCCCCGCGGGCGCCGTGCCTTTTCGCGACGGTCGCGAGCGAAGCGAGCTATCCGTCCGTCTGCCTCGAGGCGTCGGCGGTCGGTCCTCTCGATACCACTTCGTGGGTCGGCAGCGACGCGGGCTTGGGCCCCTACGAGGCTGACTGAGCCCCCTAACGCACGCAAGGCGGATCGGACGTTACCGATCGACCGGTCGGAAGGCCTTTCGGAACTCAGGCAGCCGGCGTCAGCGGCACGGGGCGAGCGACGACCGAGGTCCCATCACACCGGCATTCGACGCCCGCACATCCTTCATCGTTCGGGGGCTGTCCGCGCCGACACAGTATCTTATGCGCGAAAGCGTTCGCGGTAGTCGATCCCCCTTACGTGACGCGGCGGTATCGCGACCTCTACGCCAGCCAGCTCGAAGACTCGCTCCTCGCAGTAGGGGGTCTCGTGGCCGCATTCCCTGCGACGGTCGGAGATGCGCAGTTCACGATCGTCGCGGCGGTGATGCTGGCGGCGGTCGGTAAGGCGACCCCTTCGCTGATCGGCCAGATGTTTGCAAGTCACTCCGGACCATTCCCCCGGGATTCCAAGGGCGGGGTCGCGCGACCCGGCCCAACCCAGCGCGACTGGTGGGATGTGTCGGGCGACTCGATCTTGCTCGCGGGAGCCTTGGTGGCATTGCTGGTGCTCGGGTTGGGGATCGGATTCGCTGCGTTCCTCTTCTTCATCGGGCTCGGGTTCTCCGCGAAAGCGTTCATCTCGCTCCTCGAGCTGTGGGTCCTGGCCGGCGTGTACGACGACCCCATGACGCCCGATTCATCGCACGACGATGGCCAACCCAGCCGGTCCACCCGCCTCGGGTCGAACACGACCGAGAACGTCCTTCTCCTTGCTCTCGGCGCGAGTGCGATCTTTTTCGCCTTCTCTGGCGAGCCGGGCACCGCCCAGGCTGCCGTCGGACTTGCGGCGCTCGGGAAAGCCCTTCCCTCGTTCATCGCGACGGCGCTGGGCTCGAGCTCGGCCTAGCCCGGCGAGCTTCGGGACCCGACGTTCGGGCCCGAAGTCGAGGACCTTTCCCGTTCGGGAGCTTCCGTCACAGAAGGTGTTAGGTGGGTAGCAACCACCCTCCCGGCGCTTCCGAGCGAGCGCCCCCGGGGGGGGTCAACGGAGACGGTCATCCCGGGGACCTGACTCGGGTAACAATTCCTTATCTAATCTTATATAACGAAAGAAAATGTCCCTCCATGAACCCGTACGACCCGCAACGACCGAGCCCTCCCGAGTCGTTCGCGGGTCGGGCGCGGCTGATCGCGCAGACCCAGGAGTACCTCGAACGGGGACGGGTCCAGCAGTTCTCCGCGGCAGTGTTGGTGCACGGTCACCGCGGGAGCGGGAAGACCTCCGCGCTCCGAAAGATCGAGTCCCTGACCGAAGCCGCGAAGGGCGATACCCTCGCGGTGGAGATCCCCCTGCACCAAACGAGCTCCGACGCGGACCTGTTGCGGTCGATCGTGCAGGAGCTCCACAGCGCGGTCCGCCGAAGGAAGGAGGACCGCGGCCGATGGAGGACGGCCCTCGAGCGCCTCCAGAGCGTCAATGTCAGCGTGCTCGGCACCGGGGTCGGCGTTGAGCGCAGTGCGACGGATACTTCCTCGAACCCGCTGACTCTCTGGCGAGAGTGTCTCGAAGCCCTCGAGGGGATGGCGACGATCGCGATCTGCATCGATGACGCGGAGCGCCTCAACGCTGCGGGCGTGGGTACTCTCAAGACCATCGCCGAAAGCCGATCTCCGGTCCCGGTGCTGCTCGCCGTGGCCGCGGGCCCCGAGATGGTTCGACGCCTCGCCACCCATGAGTTCTCGCCGGTGGCGCGAGCGTTCTCGGGCGCGACCTTCGACATGGAAGCGTTCTCGCTCACGGAGACCCGCGAGGCCCTCGAGGCGGCGCTGAGGCCGTCGCACGCCACGGGCACCTGGAGCGACGGAGCGGTCCGGCGGATCCACGATCTTTCCCACGGATACCCGTACCTGGTGAAGTGCCTCGCCCACGCAGCGTATCGCGACGAGACCCGACTCACGGAGCACGACGTCGAGCGGGCGGTGCCCCTCGCCCTCGAGACCGCCGCCCCGTGGCTCGAGCGCGAGCTCTCGACCGCCTCCGATGGGGACATCCGGGCCTTCGTGAGGATCGCCCGGAGCGAACGGGACTCGCTGCGGAGCAGCGAGATCATCGAACTCGGCATCAACAGCGTCTATATCGGGCGGCTCGTCAAGCTGGGCGTCCTGAAGAAGGTCGCCCCGGGCCATTACGAACTCCACAAGGCGCCCGTCATCGCTTACTACCACGAGCTCAAACGTCGCTTGGGCGGTGACGGGAGGGCGCCGCGGAGTCGCGGGCTGGGGACCGACGCCGGGGCCGGGTCGTAAGCGGGGGAACCCTCCCACCCCGCGAGGGCCCGGAGCGCACGGGCGCAGCGAGCTCCACTACCGGCGTGCCGCGGAGGGCGGTTCACTTCGGTTGGTGGGCGGCGGACGGGAGTCGCCGCGGAGCGGTGAGACCGACGGCCGGCAGGGAGCTCCCGTTGACCGAGACCGCCGGCGCCGCGACGAACTTCACCGTGATCGTCGCGGGCGCATGCGCCACGACCACGCTCGTCGGTGACCCCGACCCCGAATAGCCCGGAACGGCGCCGAGGGCGTAGCTGTACGTTCCGTTGGGGACCCAGAACAGAAGGCTCGTCGATGCGGTCGAGAGCGTAGCCCCTCTCACGGTGACGGCCCACACGGTGCCGGCGGTGAGGCCGGACTCGGCGAACGTGACCGGGTAGGCGTAGACGAACGTCACCGATACCGTGACTTTCGAACTCCCGACGGTCACGGATCCGGATTCAAGTTTGGCCGCCCGGTGGGGCACCGGGTCCACCGTCCACCGGTACTTCCCGGCGGATTCGGAGAAGGTGATCGATGGGGTCGTCGACCCGTGCGTGACCCCACCCACCGTCACGTTCCAGGCGGTCCCCGACGGGAGTCCCGTTTCGACGAACTCGAGCGCCGTCCCGGTACCGGTGACGCCGAGACTCGTGCTCGCGGACGCGCTCTTTCCGGCCGAGTCGGTCACGGTCACCGTCACGGTGAAGGTACCCACCTCGTTCGGAGTGCACGAGAGCGACGCGCTGTTGGCGGTCACACACGGGGTCGGGAGACCGCTGTAGGCGTAGCGGTAGGGCGAGCTGCCCCCCGAGACCGCGGTCGTGAACGCGGTCGTCCCCCCGACCACCACAGGATTGGGCGCGGCCGCGAAAGAAGTGATGGTGAGCGGGCTGCCGCCGCTCCCGGGCAGTCCGAAGGCCGACTCGTTACCGTCCGCGCACCCGACGAAGATCCTCCCGTGCGCGATCGAGGGGGGCGCGAAGAACATTGCCCGGCAGGCAAACTCGCGAAGTCTCGCTCCGGTGTCCGCGTTGAGCAGGAAGAGATGGCTCCCGCCGTCGATGGCGAGCAATCCGTTCGCGTAGGCCGGTGCCGCGATGCTCCGCCCCCAGAGCGGGGATTCCCAGAGGACGTTCCCGGAATCCGGGTCGAGCGCCCACGCGGCCCCCGACGAGTTCGACCCGTCGTAGGAGGCGGTGCCCGTTCCCACGAAGATCATGCCGTCGGCGAACCCTGCGGAGCCGACCGACTGCCCCGTCGTGAGCTTATCGCGCCAAACGGGGCCGGCCCCCACGTCGCTCGCGTTCCAGGCGTAGAAGTAGCCGTTCTTGTTGAGGGCCCCCACCCAGTTCGCTCCGGAGGAGATCGTGAACAGCGTCGGGGTGCTCCCGAAGTCGCCGTCCGTGACTTGCTGGGCCGCGGGGATCTTCCAGGTCGATTCGAGCGCCAGGGTCGATGCGTTGAGCGCTACGACGGAGTCGTCGAACTCTCCCGTGGCCCCGGTCTCCGCGTTCCCGGTCGCGATGAAGATCGTGTTGTTCGCGGGGTCGACCGTCGGCGAGCCCCAGACGCTCGCGCCGAGTTCGCCGTTGGGCGTAGTGTGGAACTCGTTGACGAGGGAGTGCGAGGTCAGGTTGATCTCTAAGAGGCCACCGGGGACGAGCGGTAGGTCACAGCCGCTCGCGATTCCCAAGTAGACCGATCCGCGGTAGATCAGCGGGCTCGCCCAGTTGTAGTACCCAAGCCAGGGCTCGCCGACCAGGTAGCTCCACTCGACGGCCCCATCGGTGGGGTCGAGGGCGTAGAGATTCCCATCCCCGCCACCCACGTAGAGGGAGCCGCCCGAGATCGTCGCGGAGGAGGCGATCCCGCGGGGCGGACACGAGGTGTTCGAGGTCACGCCGAGGAATGTCTTCCACAGCACCGCTCCGTTCGAAGTGTTCAGCGCGTACTCGTAGCCACTCCAGGAGCCGACGTACGCCACGCCCCTCACCACGGCTGCCGAGGTAGAGATGGGAGCCGAGGTGGGCACGGTCCAGTCCGTCCCGATCCGGTTCGCGTCGGATACCGAAAGGAGGGTCTCGCTCGGGTTCGCGGCCGTGTGCTCGGGATTCGCGAGGTAGGTGGGCCAGTCTCCCGGCCCGGGGGTAGGCGCCGCCGAAAGGACAGGAGGAGAATGTACTTCGCCGATGGTCGCCGTCGGCGCGGAAACAGGGCTCCCATCGGGGAGGATTCCGAGCAAACCCGTCAAGACCGCAATCGAGGCCACGACCGTGAGGAGTTGGGCGTCCCGACGCCGCAAAGGTATCCCGGCCGGCCACCGCACGTTAGGGGTTATACTTCAAGCTTGGGGAGAGTCCGGGGATTCCGTTTGGGCCGGTCCGGGGCGAAACCAGCCCCGGGAACTCCCCTTCGGTCTCCTTTCGCGGTCCCCGCGCTCCCCATCGGTTCCGCACGAGGCCGCATCCGTTAAGAATGCCCTGTACTCGAGCGATCCGGAAACCGTGAGCATGGAGCTGGCCAGGGAGCGCACCGATGCCCCCGAGATGGTGGGGTTCAGGGTGGTGTCCGCGACTTCGAGCAGCGGTCACCGGACCGGCGACCGTACGGAGCGGGCGGCCCGGCACCGCCGAACACCGCGCCCGCGCGCTGGCCGTTCCGCGCAATGAACGCGCGGGCCCCGGCAGTCCCGGTCGTCGCCCCGCCCACTGCCGTGGTCGTATCCCGGCGGCGGGAACTCCTGATCGTCGCGGGGATCATGCTGTCGCTCCTCATGGGGGCCCTCGACCAGTTCGTCGTGCTGACCGCGCTTCCCAACATCCTGAAAGAGTTCGGCCAGCCGAACAGCGGCACGTTCGTGGTCACGGCGTACATCATCACCTCCACGGTCGCCATCCCGATCTTCGGCAAGCTCTCAGACATCTGGAGCCGCCGGAACGTCTTCCTTGGGGGCCTCGCGATCTTCATCGTGGGTTCGATGCTCGCCGGACTCAGCCAGAGCCTGCCCGAGCTGATCGTGTTCCGAGCGGTCCAGGGGTTCGGCTCCGGCGGGTTCTTCCCGGTCGGGATCGCGATCGTCGCGGTCTCGTTCCCTCCGGCCACTCGGGCCCGGATCACGGGTCTCCTATCGGGCGTCTTTGGGATCGCCACCGTAGCCGGCCCCTTGCTAGGCTCGGCGATCGTGGATAACTCGAGCTGGCGCTGGGTCTTTTACGTCAACCTCCCGATCGGGATTCTCGGCGCGGTGGCGATCCTGTATGCGCTCGGCCCACTGCGCCCATCGATCGTCCGACGGTTCGACGTCGTCGGCGCGGCCCTCCTCGTCACCTGGGTCGGCGCCCTCGAATACGCACTCGTACAGGTCTCCGATGCCGGCTGGGCCTGGAGCGACCCCCGGGTCCTCGGCCTCCTCTTCGGCGCGGTCATCGGCGTAGCCGTGTTCGCGCTCTGGGAGTTGCGAGGCGCTCCCGAGCCACTCGTTCCGCTGCGCCTGCTCTCCGACCGGATCGTGAGCGTCAGCGGAGGGACGACGTTCCTGGTCGGCGCGGTGTTCTTCCCGCTCGCCACGTTCATTTCGCTGGTCGTGGGGATCGCGCTCACCCCCCCCGGGGCGAGCTCCGCCGATACGGTCCGGGACGTCCTCTACGCCCTGGTCCTGCCGCTCGTGGCGGGGGCGGCGATCGGGGGCCAGCTGCTGACCCGGCTTTCCTACCGGGTGCAGGTGCTCCTCGGGCTCCTCACTGCCACGGTCGGCATGCTGCTGCTGCGCGGGATCTCTCCGACGACTCCGCCGTGGCAGCTCGCGTTCGGGTTCTTGCCCGTCGGCGGCGTGGTAGTTCCGCTCATACCGCTCGGCTTCGGTATCGGACTCACCTTCCCGGTCTTCTTCCTGGCGGTCCAGAACGAGGTCGAATCGAAGGACGTCGGGGAAGCGAGCGGCCTTGTCCAGTTCCTCCAATCCCTGGGAGGTTCGGTCGGCCTCTCCGTCCTCGCGTCGTACGCGACCTCCCGGTTCGATCAGATCGACCCCCTGCCGAACCCGATCTGCAACACTCCGGCGGGCGCCTCGCAGCCCGTCTGCCTCCCGTATCTCCTCAACCTGCCGGCGGCCGAGGTGGATGCCTACGTCTCCGTCTTCACCGTGATGGTCGCGATCCTGGCGGCCGCGGTCGTGGTGGCGCTGTTCTACCGGGGACGATTTCTTGGCAAAGCGCGCGAGGGCCGAGCGTAGGAACGGTCCGCAGTCGCGGTCGGATCGGACTCCCGTCCGAACAGGCCGTCGCACTCGAAGGGAGGGGACTAACCTTCCCACGTTGGGATACCCTCTACCCAGTCCATTGGCGCCTGCGACGCGCTCGGTAGACTCAAGGATCCGTGGCGCCCCGACCGATCGGTGACCCACTCTTCCCCCGGGTCCGGCTGGCGACGACCTATCCGCCGGGGGAATCCCGCACGTTCGAGCTTCGGTGGTGCTACGGGAGGCTTCGCCCCTGCCGTGGCCGTAGCGCAAGCGATCTCCGAGGAGCCGCGCCCTCCCGGGGCGTGACGGCTACTCTGCGGCGCGTGCCCGCGCTGAGACGAAAACGTCCGCGGCCCATACCAGCTCAGGATCGCGTAGAGCGTGAGGTTGACGAGCGGGCGAGAAGAGCCCCAGAGGTACACGGAGGGGGCCTCCGAGACACCCACCGTGGATCCGAGAGAGCGGGGGGCCGGCGTTCGCCGTCTCTCCGAGCTCGTCTCCTGTCCGTGAAGCTATCCCCGCGGGGACCACTGCGCGAGCGACCTACGGCGTTCGGACCTCCGGAGCCGGGGTCGTGGCCGCGGCTCTCCTCACGGCCGCGCGTGCGTCCCCGGCACCGATTGCGAGGCGGATCCCGGCTCTTTCCAGCATGCCTCGCACTTCCGGTCCGGCTCCGGCGGCCAGTAGACATTCCGAGGGATGCGCGAGGAGGAACTTCGCGATCCGGGAGTGGTGAAGTCCCTCGTTGTCCGTAGCGTGACCTTCGTCCCACTTGACCTCGGTTTCCTCCCACTGGTCGATGGCGCCGTCCCGCACGGTCGCTCGGACGACCGCGTGCGCTCGTCCTATGCCCGCGAGTTCCCCCTGGCCATCGACCGTGGCCAGCCAGACCGAATCTCCCATGCCCTACCGACCTCGGTCCGGGCTTAGAGGGGCCCGTCAGTCCCAGTTGACGCGCGGTCCCCCGGTTCTCGCGGGCGGCTCGCGATCGAGCTCCCAACGGCGGTCGAAGAGAATCGCCGCGGGGGCTCTCGTGCCCCGCCTATCGCCTTCCTACCGGGGAATCTCGTCCTCGCCGTCCCGCGTCAAGCGCCCTTCGGAGGCTCCACCGGGATGCGAGACTCGGGGGAAAGGTCGAACGTGGACCACTGGTGACACAGCGGGCAAGCCATGTAGCGGGAGTGTCCGAGGCGGACGGCCGTCACGGACGCTCCGGGCACGAAGTCGAAGTCGAACGTCTGGTGGCAGTGAGGGCACGTGAGACGTGATCTCGACACGATCCCGGGGGTGCCGAGCGCGCGATTGCGCCGATACGCCCGGAGATAGAAGACGACGAGGGCGATCACCAGGGCCAGCCCTACGGCGGCTCCGATGTACGCGACCGCGCTCAAGGTCGCTCCTTGGAGCCGAGCACCGTCCGCGCGTCTTCGGCTACCGCGACGGGTCTCGAACGGTTCGTTCGAAGCAGCGCCTGCACCGTTCGGATCACCGTGACCAGAGGGTCGACCGCGTACACGGGCGCGGTGGAGACGGGGAGGACCTTCGACTCGACCCGTGCCGCGTCCGCGTAGAGTGCGAGGTCCGCGGCCGCTTCGGTCGCCTTGCGCCGGATGCCCCACATGAGCTTGCGCCGGTAGCTTGGGTTCGGAAACGCGGCGAAGAGCTCCGCGCGGTCACTACCGCTCTCGGCGTCGGCGCGCACGAGGAGGGCTAGGAAGTCCCGTTCCTTGCGACTGAACACGGTCGTGCCTCCCTCCCGTCGACGCATCGGGGATACTTATCCGTTACCATATTTGGTAACGGACACCCTCGCTACCAGTACGGTCGGATTGCCACCGAATCTCGCGACCTTCGGGGTGCTCCCGCATCCGATACTCGCGCTTCTGAGCCGATTCGCGAGCGACGTCGGGCGAGCTCGGCCGACGACCCCGTTTTCGGCGGGTAGAGAAGGATTTATTATCCGTATCGGGCCCGTCGAGTGGACGGAGACGCCGATGAAGTGCGAAGGTTGCGGAGCAGAGCTGGTGGAAGGAGCGAGAGCGTGCACGGCCTGCGGCCGGCAGATCGGTTTCGGACAGCGGACCGGCGCGGAGACTGCCCACGTGGCCCACGAAACGGGCGAAGCTGTGGGAAAACTGGGGCGGGGTCTCGTCGGTGGGGTAAAGGCGTTCGGGGCCGGGGCCAAGAAGGGCTTCAAGGGCTCGGAAGAGGAGCAGAAGAAGTAGTCCGACGGGCCACGCTACGGTCCGTACCCGGGGCGACGCCGACCCCTTTGCGGGGGATGTTGAGGTCCTCCGGAGAACCCGTTCTCTCGACCTATCTTCGAAGGGCCCGAGAAGCGCGACGGTCTCCGTAGGATGCTCGCTACGGGCGACGGCTTCCGAAGGATTCCTCACCGTAGCCGACAGTGACCCGCCGACGGGAGTGCCGCGGTCGCTCGACCTCGTCGACGATCGCCGCCGCGAAGTCCGGGATCGTCACGCGGCTCCTCCCCGAGGCATCCGTGAGCAGCCGGTCGCCGCCGATCCGGTACTCGCCGGTCCGGGGACCCGTCTCGAGGTGGTCGGACGGGCTGAAGCAGGTCCAATCGACGTCGCGGACGGACCGCAGGAAGCGTAAGGCGTCGAAGTGCGCGCGGGCGATCGGCAACCATTGCGTGGGGAAGCCTGGCGTCTCCATGAGAAGGGTCCCGGGCGCCGCCTCGAGGCTACCAGCCCCTCCGACGATCAGCAGTCGGCCCGTCGCTGCGCGACGCATCCCGTCGACGAGGGAGTGGGCGGCCTCGACGACGACCGCAGGGTCGGCCGGGCCCGGCCCGACCGCGCTGACCACCACGGGGTGGTGTCGGGCGATCGCCGCTACGGAGCCCGGGTCGAGCACGTTCGCCTGCAAGTGACCGACCGGTCGCCCCCAGTCGGGAGGCTCCCCGCTTCGAACGACGGCATCGACGGCGAGGCCTCGCTCGAGAGCCTCTGCAACGATCTGCCGGCCGACCCGTCCGCGCGCACCGAAGACGGCGACCTTCACGGGTCGCGCCCGGCCCCGGGGTCGGTCGAAGGGCTACCGCCGAGCGTGAGATACGGGAAGAGCGCCGCCACGAGTTTGTTTTCGGCCTTGCGCAAGAGCGCCTCGAAGGCGGGACGCGAGATCCCGAGGCTCCGGGCGAGCTCCTCGGTCCGAACACTGCGCGGAATGCGGTAGTAGCCGCGCAGGATCGCCGAGACGATCGCCTGACGTTGACGGTCGGTGAGGCCACGGAAAAGGACGCCGATCGGGACCAGGAACCCTCCCTCGAACTCGAGCGACCGCAGCGGTTGGGTCCCGACGCGTTCGACGGTTACGTCGGACGGGAAACGGTCGCGGAAGTGGGGGTCCAGGCGCGCCTCCTCCGCAAGGAACTCGTAGCTCTCCCCTTCCGTCGAGTAGCTCGAGGGCGGCAGGTAAAGGTACCCCTGCCCTTCGAGGGTCGGGATCACTCGCCCGGCGCGGCAGCACGCGCAGGCGGCGAAGCGGACCAGCGCGGCGGTCCGGTCGCGCTCCTCGTAGAGGACCTCCCCCCCGATCGTCCGGTACTCGGCGACCAGGCGCTCGAGGCTCGACGCGTCCGGTCCGTGGACTTCGAGCAGGGCCTCCTCGCCTCGGTGGCAGAGGTGCGTCACGCGCGCCGTCTCGACGCGGTGCACCGGGCGGGAGAACGGACACTCGTGGTTGACCAGGAGACGGACGACCTGCATCGACCCGGCCCGCCTCCCAATCTCGGGATGGCGGATAAACCCGTTTCGTACGCAACGGGGTCCGTCATGTCGCCGCTCCGGTTGAGAATGCTGAGGAAACCGATGCCCGTCTACGAGATCGAGCACAAGTGGTCGAGCGAGCAAACGAAGGTCGTCGTCGAGAAGGTCCAGTCGGCGATTGCGATGGCAAAGAAAGGCCAGGTCCCTGCGGGGTTCCGGCCGATCTCCATCGTGGCGATCCCGGGGAAGACCGAGGCGCACTGCCTTTGGGAAGCGCCGAGCGAGGCGAGCCTCGAGGCCGTCTACAAGAGCCTCGGGCTGCCGACGACCCGGACGATCCACGAGGTCACGCCGTTCTTCACGGCCTAAGCCCCTGCCGATGATCTCGGCCCCGCCCGTTCGAAAGAGCGGCCGAACCCTTTCCCTTATTCACTATTCGCCGCCTCCCGCCCACGGAGCGTACCTCGTCGTGGCCGCATCGAGATCCCGGGGACCGAAACCGTCGGCGGGATCCGGGCCGACCGGGGCCGGAGAGCGAAGGTAGGGTTCCATGCTATCGGTGCTCGTCGCGCAGGTTCTCGGGATCCTGACCTACCTGTGGCTCGCGGTAAGCGTGGCGATCGGCCGTCCCCCTCTACCCCGACGGGGAACCCCACCGGCCGGCCCGGCCCGTGCCGAAGGGGGATCGGCCGTTGTCGAAGTGGTTTGGCTCGGCTCGCTCGCACTCGTATTCCTGTACCCTCTCGGCGTTCTCTTCTTCCCCGCGACGTTCCTACGACCTCCGTTCGTGGTCCTCTTTCCCGGCGACGCGGCGGTCCAGGTCGTCGGATTCGCATTGATCGTCCTGGGAGGCGGCCTCGTCGGATGGGCGTTCCGTTCGCTCGGTCGGTTCGCCACCGTGCAGATCCGTATCTCGAGCGACCACCGGATCGTTCGAGAAGGTCCCTACGCGCGGATGCGCCACCCGATGTATACGGCCAACATGTTGCTCGCGCTCGGGATCACGTTGGCCTACCTCAGCGTCTGGCTCTGGGTCCCGTTCGCGCTCGTCCTCCTGTTGGCGCTCTGGCGCGCGCGGGAGGAGGAGCGACTGTTCCTTTCCACGCCGGAGCTCGCGCCCGCGTACGCCGAGTACGTCGCAACGACCGGTCGATTCCTGCCGTCGCCCGTCGGCTGCGGGAGGTCCGCGCCGTGACGACGTCCCCGCCCCGTGACCGGGAAACCGGTGTCGAAGAGTCTCGGGGCAAGCGGAAGGCTTTTGCATCCTCGGGCAACGTCACGACCGTGGCGCAATCGCGGGCACCGGCCTTCTGGCGCCAATCGTTTCCGTTCACGTGCGGGCCCGCGGCGCTCGGCTCGGTGCTGACGGGGCTCGGATGGCTCGCGCCGCAGGAGCCCGCCCAGGAGGAGCTCGATCTGTGGCGCGAGACTACGGCGATCGCGTGCCCCGGTGCGCACCCTTTCGCGCTCGCCCTTGCCGCCCACCGGCGGGGTTTCCCCGCTGAGGTGTACTATTCGGGACCCCGGCCCTGGCTGTGGGCTCATATCCGGTCGAAACATGCTCTTTTCCGCCGAGGCGAGTACTCCATGGTCGAACAGAACCTCGAACGCCGATGCTCCGCCGACGCGCTACCGGTCTACTACGGCACGGCGCCTCCTCGCGCAGAGCACGCCGGGCTTCTCTTGACCTCCGCCCGAGGGGCGCCCGGCAACGACTTCGACCCGCACTGGATCGGGGTACTGCCCGGCGCCGGCGTCTTCACCATCGCCGATCCCCTCCGACGCGCGACGTATCGATCGCGCGAGACGCTCCCCGTGTGGTGGGAACGCTCGGGCTTTGAGGCCACTCGCTGCTGGGTGGCGGTGGGCCGGCCCACCGCGGGTCGGGCGACGCCGCGCGCGAACGGGGCCGGCGATCCTCCCCCCTCGGGCGAGCCGGTCCACCACCACCATCACTCCCCTTCCGCGTCGAGCCCGCTCGAGCGACGGGGCTGGACGCGCGAAGAGGCGGTCCGCGTCCTCGAGTCCCCGGAACGCCGGAAGAGCCAGGACCCGGCGGCCTTGTGGTCCCGCGTCGGGCTCGCGGAGGGCGCGGTCGTCGTCGACGTCGGGGCGGGCACGGGCTTCTTCGCGCTCGAAGCCGCTCGCCGGGTAGGCGCCGGCGGGAAGGTCTACGCGGTCGACCTTTCGAAAGAACTCGTGGAGCTCCTGGGCGAGCGGGGGGCAGCGGCCGGGCTCTCCCAGCTCGCGCCGGTCCTAAGCACGCTCCGATCGATCCCCCTCGAGTCGGGGATCGCCGACGTAGTGCTCCTTGCAAACGTTTTGCACGACGTCCCCCCGTCGACCGTCGCCGAGGCCGTGCGACTTCTCAAACCGAACGGGCGGTTCGTCAACGTCGACTGGAAGAAAGTAGAGACCCCGGGCGGGCCTCCGCTCTCCATTCGCCTGACCCCCGACGAGGCGACGAAGGCCCTCGAGCGCCACGGGCTCCGCCGGACCGACGAATGGTCGTTCGGCCCGTGGCATTACGCGCTCCTCCTCGAACGCGTCCGCTCCTCCGCTCCTTCGAACCGAGCAAGGAAGAGGTAGTTCATGACCGAAACGAGCACCGACCCGGAACTCGACGCCTTACGCGACCGACGGCTGAAAGAGATCCTCTCCCGCCGAACCCCGGCGCCCGCGCCCCCGAGCCGCCCGGCGCTGAAGCCGACCGAGCTCACCTCGGCCAGCGTGAACGGGTTCCTCGGGGCGCACCGCAGGGTCGTCGTCGACGTCTGGGCGCCGTGGTGCGGGCCGTGCCGGACGATGGCCCCGATCCTCGACACGCTCGCGCACGAACTCGACCCCGACGTCCGGTTCGCGAAGGTGAACGCGGACGAGGAACTGATGCTCGCTCAACGCTGGGGCGTCGAGGGGATCCCGACGCTCCTGCTCTTTGAGGGCGCTAAGCTCGTGGACCGGGTGGTGGGGGCGTACCCGCATGACACCCTCCTCCAACACGTCCGGTCGATCTTTCGACTCAGGGCACCGGCGGGGTCCGCCGCCATCGAGCACTGACCGCCGTTCCCCATAGCACCGGCGGCTGCCATCCATGGTTTACTTTGGTCTAGCCCACCCCTGCGTAAGCCTGACATCCCAGGATCCGCGCCGACCGGCAGGGATGGTGACCGAATTGTTGCCCGAGCTCCATGGCTACCGCTGCATCTACAGCTGGACGCCGCGACACCTCCCCGTTCGGATGTGTCCCCGATGCAAGTCGCGGCTATGGGCGACGCCCAAAGTTCGCCCCATCTCTCTGGGGGAGGGCCTCGGACTCCCGGAGGTCATCGGGGCCCATCGTGCCCGAATCCTCGCGGTAGCCCGGAAGTACGGGGCGCAACGTATCCGAGTGTTCGGGTCGGTCCGGCGACGGAACGCGAACGAGCGAAGCGATCTCGACCTCCTCGTGGATAACCTTCCTCGGGCTTCGCTTCTTGACCACGCCCGCTTGGAGACGGAACTCGGCAAACTCCTAGGACGGACGGTCGACGTGGTCGAAGAGGGAACTCTTCCGTGGTCGATCCGACCCCAGGTGCTGGCCGAGGCGGTCCCGCTGTGAAGGAATCGGAGTCCCGGGTTCGGGCCCTTGTCGACCGAATGCTCCGGGAAGCGGGCGCTGCCGAGCGATACGCGGCCCGAGGCAAGTCAACCTTCTTCGACATCCGTTCACCCGAGATGCGGGATTCCACAGAACTGAGGATCCTCCACTTCGCGGAGCCGGCGACGAGGCTCGGACGACCGTTTCGGAACGCGAATCCCCGCATTCCTTGGGACGAGCTCGACCGGTTGCGCAACGATCTCGTCCATGAATGTCCGGAAGTCAAGGCCGAGAGGATCTGGCGCTTCCTGACCGATGACCTGCCGGGACTCGTCGAAAAGCTCCTACGGGCCCGGTTTCCGGTGGAATCGGTGCAGCTCGGAATCCAGTAGCGGGGCCTCAGTTCGTTGACAACTCCCCCTCGATTTGGGAGAGGGCGGACGCGTCGCCCGCGAGTTCGCGTGAAATGTGCTTCGGCCGGGCTCGGGCGGTGGCCCCTCGAGTCTTCGGTGTGCCCGGTGGATCGACACATCCGATGGCCCGAATCCTCGAGCGGGTCCCGGCGGGCCCGTCCACTTATGGGTTTATTTACCCGGGGCCCCATACATCCCGCGTGGCGCGCGTCGAGAGAGCCCCGGGGCTCCGGGAACCCAAGGACCGTCTCGACCATCGGCCCCTGCTAAGGGACCCCACCGTCCGGAAGTGGTACGAAGCCCATACCCTCCGCTCCTCCCTCTCCGCCGAGGTGAATCTCCGCAAGCTGGGCCTCTTCCTCTACCGGACCCGGTTGACTCCCCAGCGACTGGTCGAACTCGCCCGGAACCGTCCCGAAGAGCTCCGCGACCTCCTGATCGCCTACGCCACCCAGCTGCATGCCCAGAAGAAGCTCGACTCCTACATCGCCAAGACCCAGAAAGGGGTGCGCGACTGGCTCCTCTTCAACGGCGTCGACTTCCGCCAGTTCCCGAAGCTCCGTCGCGCCTACCAGTCAGAATCCCTCGCCCGGGAACGGGTGCCGACCCCGGAGCAGCTCCGACTGATCCTCGGTGCCCTTCCCCCTCGCGGACGCGTCTGCGCCCTCCTGATGGCCCACAGCGGGCTCCGCCCCGGGACTCTGGGGAACGACCGAGGCACGGATGGGCTCACCCTCGGCGACCTCCCCGAACTCCGCACCGAGGGGAAGCACCCCCGCTTCGAGCTGCCGGCCGGTCGGAAGGCGTTCTTGGTCCAGGTCCCCTCCCGGCTCTCCAAGAACTCGTTCGGCTACATCACGTTCGGGACGCCGGAGGCGGCCGATGCGATCCTCTCCTACCTCGGCGAGCGACAAGCGGCCGGCGAGAGGCTTGCTCCGACCTCGCCGCTCGTCGCGCTGACAGCACTCGGAGCCCGGAACACGGAAGGGAAGGGAACCGGCTCGTTCGTGACCACGAAGTCGGTAGTTCAAGCCATCCGGAAGGCGATCCAGTCGGTCCGACCCGAAGGCGTCCGGTGGCGACCGTACGTGCTGCGGAGCTACTGCTCGACGCAGCTGCTCGTCGGCCGGATGGACCACGACACGCGGGAGGCGGTCCTCGGCCACGACCTCGGGGTGGCGGGACGTTACAACCTGCGGAAGCAACTCCCGGAGCACGTCATCGAGGCGATGCGAGAGGAATACGAGCGGGCGATGGACGCACTGTTGACCGCGCGAGGAGCGGAGGAGAGCCGCACCACGGAGGGGTTCGTGCGGCTCCTGCTCCGGGGGTTGGGTCTGCCGGAGGACACGGACCTATCGCAGATGTCGGAGGCGGAACGCTCCGATTTCGCCGACCAGCTGTCGAAGCGTCTTGGTTCGGGCGGAAGCGGGTCAAGCGCGAGTGGGAGTCCAGCCACCAAGGCGGCGGCGCGGTCTGCACTGCCCGGCCCATCACCGCCATTGCCGGTCCAGCGCATCGTGGAGCTGGCGGAGCTTCCCGGGCTGCTGGAGCAAGGCTGGTCAGCGGTCATGCCCGTGGACTCGGGGAGGTTCATCCTCCAAGCGCCCCGGGCCGGGCATTCGACCTGAGCCCGCGCGAGCCGAGTGAACGAACGCGTCCGACCCCGCCCGATCGCTGGAACCCTCAGGGCAGACCCGTCAAGGAGCTACGACGTCCGTCCAGCGCGGTGCGCGGGAGTGGACAGGCAGCGGGTACGGGGTCGGGGCGGGAGCGCCTCGCACCCCCGCGCACGCGGGGAAGGCCCGTGAACCGACCTGACGAGGCGGCCGGCACCGGGTCTCGGTTGCGCCCAGACCGCGCTCCCCGCTCCCGCGAACTCCGCCGCCTCTCTATCTCCATATCTCGTGCGTGCGCGCGAGGAGGAGAGGTGTCCCCCCACGTCTCGCCCACGGTCCTGCCCTACCTCGTGCACGGGCTGCGGGGCTTCGACATCGATGTGGACGTCCAGGAGCGGGAGCGGAACTTCAGCGGGAGTTCCGACGCCGTCGACCGACAGCTGGTCGCCCACCTGGACCGGGAGCAGGCCATCACGGCGGCGAAGGATCGGGCGAGGGCGGAGCGGCGCACGCCTCCGGTCTGCGAGCAGTGCGGGGCCCGGTTCAGTCGGAGAGACGCGATGCAGCGCCGCCAGCGGAGCGTGCATGGGAAGGGGGCGTGACGCCCGTGGTGGTGGTGGGCGGGGCGCGCCACCATATATATCCCGTGCGCGCGCGACACGGGAGAGTATTCTTCCGGATCGCCGGAAGGGGGTCTTCCCCGGGAGACGAGGCCCCGTGAACCCTGCCCCGGCATTGGAGGCCTTTCCGACCTCCTGCGTCCTCGTCGGGCCGTTCGTCGCCTCCCTCCGGCCCCGCCTGCACAGCCTCGCGGCGGGGGCAACCCTCGCGGCAGTGAAGGCGGCACTCGCCGAACAGCACCGAACGCGACTCGACCGCCGGGAGGTTATCATCCATGCGTTCCTGGATGCTGTGTTGAATGAATAGGGGGGAGTTCTCCCGAGGGTGTCCCGGCTCTCCTGCTCACATCGGGACCGCGCTCGCGATGCGCCCGGGGACTCGGGTCTCGCCGTATTCCCGTAGCTCGTCGTAGGCCCAGAACCGTTGGTACCCCTCCGCCACCAGCCCCCGGGGCGACCTCGACACCGTGTTCTCCCCGAACTTCCGCTTCACCGCCGAGAAGATTCCCTCCGTCCCGGGCCATCGCCTCCCGTACCCCTTGAGATCGGCCCAACTCCGATACCCGAGCCGGCGATACTCGCGCACCGCCCGACGACGAGGCGCGCCCCGACTCCGATGACTGTCCCGAAAGCTCCCGGTCGCGTTCTGCGCGATCTTGATGACCGCCTCCGTGCCCGTCTCGCCGAGGGTCGCGAACATCGAGTAGGTGTCGTATGCCCCGTCCCCGAAGAACTTCCGGACCCGATGCCCTCGCGCCGTGGCGCCCTGCACGTGCATGGCCGCCGTCCCGGACTCCGAGTGCCCCTTCCCCTCGATGTGTACCTCGATCCCGATCAGCTTCTTCCGACGGACATCGGCGGTGATCACCACCACCAGATGCTTGCGCTGCTTCGCCTCCGGGTCCCCGTAGCGGAAGATCCGGTACTCCCCGGCGTTCGAGGTCTTGAGCCCGGTCCCGTCGGAGGCCACCTCCAGGTCGGTGTACTTCGGCAACCTCACCGCCGGGGTGAGATGGTGGAGGCGGTGCCAGAGGGTCGTGTAGTCGGCGGCGGTCGTGGAGGGGATCACTCCGAGGGCGGCGAACCGTCGGAGAAGCCCCTCGAGGCTCCGATAGTCGAGGAACTGCTTCCAGATCACGAGCCAACGGACGAAGGAATCCGGGAGGCGGTACTGGCCGCCGCGCTTGCCGCGGTTCATCGTGGCGAGCTCCTCGGTCCAACGCTCGAAGGGGGTGGGATCGAGGAAGAACTCTCCTCGGACGACCAGTTGCTCGTTGTAGGTCGGCCAATCGCGGCGGTCGGGGTGGGGTTTGCCCCAGCGGCGGGACATCCCGGAAGTGGGAGAGGTTCCGGCTCATCTAAGTCTGCCTCCACGCGATGCTATTCATTCAACACAGCAGTTCCTGGAAGCGCCCGACCTCTCCCTCCGTGCTGGCCAGGCGCGGGTCCAGTCGGGCCGGAAGTACCGGGTCGAGCTCCGTCCCATCGCCCGGCAGAGACTCGAGGCGATGCGGACCTCCCGGGGGCTGGTGGTTCCCAGCTCCCAGGACCCAACCCGATACCGTACGTACTCTCACGCAAGCGCGAGCGGGGGAAACGTTCTCCCGAGTTTCCGGGCTGCCGATCCTGGACGGCGGGAGGGCCTGAGGGAGCCCACCACGGCCGGGGCCTTCCTGGTCTCCATCGTCCTGGTGGAGCACTTCGTCGCCTCACCTGACCCCGATCCCCCATGCCGACCGACCCGGGCAACGCCCGAGAAGGTGTCGGCAATCGTTCGCCGGAAGGCCCAGGTGTTGACGTGGAGTGTGACCGCCCTGCGAGTCAGGTTGCCGAGGGGGACCTGCTCCCACGTCGCGTTCCAGATCTGGAGGGGGAGGTTACACAACTCGCTCGCTACAAAAGGGTCAGCCGGGCCTCCGACGGTACCGGCCCCTACGTAAAGTGCCCGTTTCCGACCTGGCCGGTGTCGACCAGCGGGAGCTCGGAATCACTATTAATCCCAACGCGGTTCGCCCATGCGGGGTGCGGGCACTCCCCGCCCTTGAGAGAAGCCGCCCGGCGGAGTGGGCCGAAAACAGTCCTGCGCCTCGTGTCGCTCTTCCTCGCAAGCGCCGCGCCGGTTTGGCTGGCTTCGCAGCTTCTTTGGGAATACGACGGTGGGCTCAAACTCTGGCCCCTCAAGAACGAAATCGAGCTAGTCTCCGTGGCTCTTGTGGCGGCCACGTTCACCACTTGGTGCATCCGGAAGCGAATGCAACTCGCCCCGCGACTCTGGGCCGTACCCATCTTATTGGCGAGCGCCGCCTTTCTCCTCGGGGGGTTCAAGGCCGCCAACGATTTTCTCGACCCACCTGACCTGCTGCTCGGGATTCTGGCCCAGCTGGTGGGGTTCCTCTACCTCTTGCGAGTCCTTCCCGCGGGAAGAAAAAGCCCGGACCCTCAACTCACGTCCCCGGAGCTCCGCACCAATTGATGAGATGCGTCGGGATGTGCGGCCCGCGGAGACGCCGGGCCTTACGACTCGTACCCGTTTCGAGCTTACCCCCCTTTCAACTCGGACAGTGGGAGGCGAGCCAAATCTACGGGAGGAGGAATCCTCCCGTCCCAAGGATGTCCCGTTCGAGCGCGTACAACAATCAGAAACTCGAGCACGAGTGGCCCGTCGAGTCGTGGGTCGAGGATTCGGGCCAGCTGAGCCACATACTGTTCATCGTCGAACCCGAGGAAACGGACTAGACCTCCGGTCTTACGGACCTGGGCCGACGTCTCCCATATCCACTGCCGCCGAGCGGCCGTGGACTGATCCCATGAGGCGAGTCGGAGCTTCCCCTGCTCGAGCCCGAGCCTCGCCAGCCCGACGGATCCTGTTAGCAAGATGGTGCGGAGAGCCTCTAGCGCGAGGGCAAGCCGAACCGCCGCGGGATTGAGAGCGCGAGCGCCTTGCGACCGGCCCCCGGGAGCAAAACGGTCTACCTGACGCCGATGGAGCCCGAGAAGATGCTGCAGGTATGCCGTGTCGTACGGCCGCTCCAAGGCGTCGGACAAGAGATACCGTCGCTGTCGGTCTCCCTCTTTCCAGTACTCACGGCCAGGGGGGGTTCGATGGACGAGGTGATAACGACGCGGCAGCACGGTTGTAACACCCCGCACGTCAGGGAACGCATGGCTCGGGCCGCGATAGGTCACCGATTTCCGACTAAATAGCCGCAGGTGAAAGGTGAAGCCACGCGCGCCGGTTTCCCATCTCGGAACGATGTAGGCCTCGGACGACTCCAAGCGAGGGATTTCCCGGACCAGTTCCGGAGAGGGGGACTCATCTGCATCGAGGAGTAGAACCCGGTCTTGGGTCGCTTGGCTAAGACCGTAAGGGCGAAGAAGGTCCACGTTCCCCACTGGAGGTGCTGGGCAGATTCGCTCGGCCGGTCCCTCGAGCTGCGCCCGGAGCCGGTCTCGCACCCCGGGCTCTGAACTGTCGACGACCACGGCCTCGCTCAGGATCGGTCGCAGCAGGGCCAGGTTCTGCACTACTCCTCCGATGTCGTTACGGCTGAAAGTGAGTAGAGAGAGATTCCGGACGGCCTCAGAAGAAGCCGGTGTGGGTTCCCGAAACTCCTCACCCATCTTTCTCGAAATTACTGACCCACCCTTCTCTTGCAGGTGACGGGTCCGGTATGACGGGCCCTTGAAGTGGAGGACCCGCCCCCGCTCCAGCACCCGGTCCAGGATCGCCTCCGCCAGATCCGCGTCGTGCAACACTCGACCCCAGTCCTCGGTCGGTTTGTTCGTGGTGAACACCACCGGTCTGCGATGCAGATACCGGTCGTTGACCACCTGGAACAGGACGTTCGCCGCATCCGGTCCGAGAGATAAGTAACCGACCTCGTCGACCACCAACACTCCGGGGTGTGTGTACTCCGTGAGGGCCTCTCGCAGCTGACCGTCCCGACTCGCTGAGGAGAGCTCATCGAGGAGATGGGCCGCCGTCACGAACCGAGCGTCGGAGCCGTTTTGGATGGCCCGGTAGGCGATCGCCACCGCTACGTGGCTCTTCCCCGTCCCCGACGGTCCGTAGGCGATCAGGTTCCGACCTTCGCTGACGAACTCGGGACCGAGATACGAGC
>DAIDCO010000023.1 GCA_027309555.1 bacterium | reverse complement strand
CCGCCGCGATCGCGGCGTTGTTGCTCTCGAAGATCATCCCCGGCCGAGGGGCGGTGCCCGGCGCGAGCAGCTCGTTGCCGTTCGGGAGGATCGCCACCACCGGACGCGCGTAGACCCGAATCTCGGCGAGGCCACAGGCCGCGAGAGTGCCGAGCTCGGCCGCGGTCAGCTCGGTTCCCGGGCGAACGAGGACCGAGCCGCGGGAAAAGTCGTGCCCCGGCCGGGAGATCCGATCGCCGGCCCTGACCGGGGAGCGGAGCCGCACGGTCGTCCCGTTCCGCTCGACCTCCTCAAAGATGACCACCCCGTCGGCCCCCGCCGGGATCGCTCCGCCGGTCGCGATGGCCACCGCCTCCCCGGGCTGTAGACGCCCGACGTAGGCCTGCTCGGCAAACACCTCGCCGACAACCTCGAGGTCGACGGGCCGGTCCTTCCGCGCGCGACGGGTGTCGGCCGCGCGGAGGGCGTAGCCATCCCACGTCGTTCGGGGAAAGTTCGGAACGGGGAACGGCGCGCGGACGGTCACCGCCGCGACGCGCCCGAACGCCTCGTCGACCGGCACCGGCTCGACGCGCTCGATCGGCCGGGCTGCCGCGATCAGGCGGCGGCGGGCGACGTTCACATTCGTCAACCGCCCGAAGGCATGCATCTCCATCGAGAGGGATTCCTACTGGGGACGCTCGATCCAGCGCGTCGACGCACGGACTCCGGCGCTAAGACACTCCCCTAGGGGTCGGCCCCCGAAGTACGCCGCATAGAAACCCCCACGGAACGCATCCCCGGCGCCGACCGCGGAGGCGGACGGGTGGGCGCGCAGGGCCGGAACGTGCACCGTCCCGGCGCGCGAGAACGCCGTGGCGCCGCCTCGACCCTCGGTTCGTACGACGAGCGGCACGTGCTCGAGGAGCGCCTTCGGAAAGCCGTGACCGACGAAACGCGTGGCTCGAGCGATCTCATCCCGATTGCCGAACAGCATCTCGGCCGTGCCGAGCAGCTGGAGGAACTGCCGGGGCCCCCACCGGTAATGGAGCTCCTGCGCTGGGTCGGCGGCGACGCGGAGGCCGAGCTCCCGCGCCCGATGGCCGAGGCGTAGCTGGAACACCGGGTCGCCGGTTGTGAGGTGGAGCCAGGCGTACTCCCGGAGCCAGTTACCGGGTAGCCGGGCGGTGCGGAGGTCCCCCATGGGTCCCTGGTCGATCAGCGTCCGCTGGCCGCCTCGCTCGTCCTCGACGATGAAGCAGGTGGGAGTGGAGGAACCGCGCACCCGCACGAACCCACGCAGGTCGATCTGAGCGTCGCGCAGTTTCCGCTCGAAGGTCCGAGGGAACTCCTCCCCGACGAACGAAACGAGCCCCGTAGCGACACCGTAGCTCGACGCGACCTGCGCCAGGTTCGCTGCGGTTCCGCCGAGGGCGGTCCGGTTCCGCCGGATCGGCACGGTCCGGTCCGCCGAGGGGAACTGCGCCACGCGCAGGAAACGGTCCACGTTCACGTGTCCTGAGACCAAGAGCTGGCGGGGGGGTTCGGAAGGTTCGTCCGTCATCGTGGGTGACGCCGAGGGCCCGGAGGCCCTTAGCCCTTCGCGGCGCACGCGGGCTCGCCCTTAAGGTCGCGAAGCCCTCCGGCGCCGGTCCGATGCTCGTCGAGGGGGCGATCTTCGACATCGACGGGGCCCGGCGGGCCTACGTTCGATTCCGCCGTGGTCGTATCGTCGAGACCGGTGCGATCGGTACCGACGGGGGCCGGGGCCGTGAACGCAAGCTCCGGGGCATCGTCGTTCCCTCTCCGGTGAACGCGCACACCCACCTCGGGGACGCCGTTTCGGTCTCCGAGCCCCCTCCGGGGCCGGTGGCAGCCCTCGTGCGGCCGCCTCGAGGCTACAAGTTTGCGCTCCTGGCGCGAACCTCCCGGGCCGAAAAGCGACGGGCGATGCGCGCCGCCCTCGGACGGATGCTGCGGGACGGGGTCGCGGCGACGTTCGACTTCCGCGAGGAGGGGCGGAGCGGAGTTGAGTTGCTGCGCGAGGCGGCTCGTGGGCTCCCGCTCCGAACGTTCATCTTCGGTCGGCCGCTCGCGCGCCCGGTCGATCCGGTCGAGCTGGCCACGTTGCTCGATCTCGCGGACGGGGTCGGGCTATCGAGCGCGCGTGACGAGACCACCGAGACGCGGCGGAGCGTCGCGCGGGCGTGCCGGGCGCGGGGCAAGCGCTTTGCATTGCACGCGAGCGAGGCGGTCCGCGAGGCGCCGACCGACTACCTCGATCCTCGGCCGGACCTCATCGTCCACCTCGCCCGAGCGAGCCGGGCTGACCTCGAGGCGGTCCGCGAGGCGGGCGTCCCGGTCGTGGTTTGCCCGAGGTCCAACGCGCTCTTCGGCCGCCAGCCGGACCTCCGGTCGATGGAGCGGCTCGGACTCACGGTGCTCCTCGGGACGGACAACGCCATGTTCCACGCCCCTTCGATCTGGCGCGAACTCGAGTTCGCGTACGTCGGTACCCGCTTGCGGCATCGCCCGGTCTCGGCGGAGTTCCTCGCCCGCGCGGCGCTCGTGGCGCCGTGGCGCTGGCTCGGGCTCCCGGACGCGGCTCGGGTCGCGGTGGGCACCACAGTTCGGCCGCTCGTCCTGCGACTGCCCCCGGCGGACCCGGCCTACCAGATCGTGACGCGCACGACCGAACACCTTATGGTCCGGTCGCGGCCCCGGGAGACGGTGCCGGTCGGCGAACGATGAAGAGCGACGAGCTGTTCGCGCTGTTGCGTCGACGGGGGGTCCTCTGGCCCACCGCCGAGATCTACGGCGGCGCCCAGGGGCTCTACGACTACGGCCCCCTTGGTGCCTCGCTCAAGCGACAGGTCGAGGAGGCCTGGGTCGCGTGGTTCGTTGGGCTCTCCCACGACTACTATCGGCTCGATCCGGCGGAGATTCTCCCCGAGGCCGTCGTGCGTGCCTCGGGGCACCTCGAGAACTTCACTGACCCGGAGGTATCCTGCGAGACCTGCCACGCGGCCTTCCGCGCGGAGACCGTGCTCGAGAAGATCCGGCCCGAAGGGGTCGACGGGCTCGTGTCGGCGCAGATCGCCGAGATCCTCCTCGCGAACCACGCACGCTGTCCAAACTGCGGGTCGACCGCTCTCTCCGTGCCGCGGCCGTTCAACCTCATGTTTGGGCTCGACTTCGGCGTTACGGGAAAGGAACGGGCCTACTTGCGACCCGAAACGGCCCAGTCAAGCTACCTCGCCTTTCCGCGGATGTGGGACGTCGGTCGCCACGCGCTGCCGCTCGGGGTTGCCGTCGTCGGCAAGGCGTATCGGAACGAGATCGCCCCCCGGCAGGTCCTGTTCCGCATGCGCGCGTTCACGCAGGCCGAGCTCCAGATCTTCTTCGACCCGGCGGGGTTCCCGGTGCCGTTCGCGCGGGTCCGCGAAGAGCCGCTGCCGGTCCTTCGGGTCCCTCGGCGGGAATCGGGCGAAGAATCTCCCGAGTGGGTCACGGCAGCGGATCTCGTGGCGAGCGGGGGGCTTCCCGAATTCTATGTGTACCATCTGGTGCACTGCTACCGCTTCTTCCGAGATGTCCTCGGCTATCCGGCCGACCGACTGCGTCTGTTCGAGAAGTCCGACCGGGAGAGAGCGTTCTACAACCGCCTCCAATTCGACATCGAGGGGCGCCTCGAGAGCCTCGGCGGGTTCAAGGAGCTCGGAGCCGTACACTACCGTGGGGAATACGACCTCTCCCGTCACGGCGAAGGCTCGGGCAAGGACCTCTCGGTCACGCTCACCGACGGGCGCTCGGTGCGTCCGCACGTGCTCGAGCTCACGTTCGGGGTCGACCGGAACGTCTGGGCACTCGCCGACCTCCTTCTCGGAGTCGAAGGGGAGAGGACCCTCTGGCGGCTACCGGCGTACCTCGCTCCCGTGTCGGTCGGGGTCTTCCCCCTGATCCCAAAGGCTCACGCGGCCTACGCCCTCCGACTCGCTGACGAACTGGCTGCGGCCAACATCGCGGTGCGGTACGATGACGGAGGAACGATCGGCAAGCGGTACGCCCGCATGGACGAGGCAGGGACGCCGTTCTGTGTCACCGTGGATGCGGAGACGCTCGCCGAGGGGGAGAAGAAGGATACCGTGACGCTGCGAGAACGGGATTCGAGAGCGCAGACCCGCGTCGCGGTCGGAGAGCTCGTTTCGCGGATCCGGACCGCGACCTGTCTCCCCCGCCCCCCACGTTACTGACGCGAGAGTGGCCGCCCCGGTACGACAACGGCTATATCTCGCGGCCGGGTCACTCCTCCTCGATGGCGAACGGCGGAGGGGACCCTTCGACACCCCCCGGCCACCCGACACCGCTCGCGGCGCGGCAGTCCCGGTGGATCGGCCAGCAGTACGCGGATATCACTAAGCTGCGCGAGATTGCCGCTCGGCACGACCGAGCAGCGGCCCGCGCCGAGCAACGTGCCTCGCGACTGAACACCAAGATCGAGAAGCTGCGGCATCAAGCGACGCTCCTCCGGGAGAAGGGACAGCGTAGCCTCGCCGAGATCCCGGAGGTCGAGCAACAGATGAAACAGCACGAGCGCGACATCGAGGCAGCCACCGACCGGACCGGGGGCGCCCCGGTCGGCTCGGACGTCACGAGCCTCCATTATCGCGTGCGCAAGCTCCAGCAAAAGGTCGTAGACCGCCAGCAGAAAGCGCGGGCCCTCGAGCTACGGGCGGCGACGAAGACCCAGAAGACCGCCGAGCTCAAGGTCAAGGTCGACCGGTACCTCGAGGCGGCCCGGCTCGAGGAGCAGGAAGCGGCGGCGTTCCGCCAGCGGGCCGACCGGCTCCAGATGGTCACGGAGCACGATGTCGCGGCCCACCTCACGGCGAATGCGCCGCCGGCGGCGAAGGACGGAAGCGACGAGCCTCCCCGCACGCTATGAAGCTCATCGTGACCGTGGGGATGCCCGGGTCGGGCAAGGACGAACTCCTCGGCGTGGCTCGGTCGATGGGTCTCGCCACCCTCAAGATGGGCGACCTCGTCCGCGACGAGACGCGACGTCGGGGCCTTCCTCTCACGAACGCCAGCGTCGCCCGGATCGCCTCCGAGGAGCGGAACAAGCATGGATCCGCGATCTGGGCCCAGCGGGCCCTGCCGAAGCTGACCGAGACCCGCATGCTCGTCGACGGATGCCGGTCGGATGACGAGGTCACGGTCTATCGCCACCACTTCGGCGACCTGTTCGTCCTCGGAATCTATGCCTCGCCCGAGACGCGCCACGAACGCATGTCGACGCGCGGTCGCCCGGACGACGGTGTCGGCCTCCAGGAGTTCTACGACCGCGACCGCCGCGAGCTCAAGTGGGGGATCGGCAACGCGTTCGCCCTAGCGGACGGCATGCTCCTCAACGAAGGACCGGTCGACCAGTTCCGGCGGGATGCTCGGGCGATGCTCGAGCGCATCCTCGCCCGGTCGGACTGATCGTTCAGTCTTCGACCATCCCGCCCGGGAGGCCATGGACCAGGAGGTCGCGGACCGTGTCGAAGCGTTCCCGGTCGATCACGAGGCCGACCCGTTCGCCGCGCGAGGTGAGGCGCGCGACCCCGCGTACGAAGTGGCGGTCCCGTGCGCGCGCGAACTCGCGGGAGCCCCGCCCGCCCGCTACTTCGCGGTCCCAGGCGAGCGCAAACTCGTCGGCCGTCGAGGCGGAGGGCGGGCTGTGCGCAATCCGCCGCTCGCGCACGGTCCGCCGCACGAGCTCGACGTAGCCGATGTGGTCGGTGAAGAGCGACGCCGACCGCTCGTCGTCCGGGTCGAGGGGTTCGACCGGCAGCGAGCGCGTGCGGCTCCAGCGCAGCACGTCCACGAACGCGGGGCTCGGCACGCGGACCTCGCCGAACCGTACGAGGCCCCGGACCTCGCTCGCCTCCGTACTCGTAAGGGAGACCACCGGCTCGGCTTCGGCGACGACGAAGTAGTCGACCAGCCCGCGCATCTCCTCGGCCGAGAGCCCGAGGCCGACCGCCGACGGAGCGAACGCGTCGAGCGCGCGGACCGCCTGGTCCGCCTCGGAAGTGAGGCCCCGGACCGGTGCGACGAGCAGGACCGACCCCGACCGCCCGACCTCGGCGGAGATCACGGGTTTTCCCGTTCGGAGAGGTCCTCGAGGAGTTCGTCCGGGTCGCGGTGGCGTCGCAGGTCCGAGACGCTCAGTATCGGAAGGCCGTCGATCGAGGTACGGTGGACCGACTCGCGCACGACGAACAGCGCGTGACCCTCGGCGACCCGGGCCAGCCCGTGCAGCACTTCGGCCCGGTGAAGCGCGGTCCTCAGGCTTCCGATCGCCGCGAGCAGGACCTCGGGCGTACGCGCCAGCGCATCGAACGGGGCTCGGGCGGTGAGCGTGACCTCGAGGCCGATGTCGCCGAGCTGCTCGAGGACCCCATCCCGCCACGGGTCCCCGGTCGGCGGGAGCGGCCGCTCCGCCGCCAGATTCCGAGCCCGTGTCGAGCGGCCGTCGGCTCCGGTCTTCTGGGCGGGAGGAGCGGGGAGCTCGAACAGGTGGATCGAACGGACGATCGGTTCCCCGAGGTAGGTCTCGATCCGCTCGATGACGGTCACTTCCGCGCCCGCGCCGTCCTCGTAGAGCTGGATCGCCCGGCGCGACACTCCCGCGACGGCCGCGAGCGTTCCGAGGGAGAGTCCGTGGGCGTTGCGGAGCGCGCGCAATCGGTCGCCGTCGACCGGGACGAACGTTCCGCCGGGGCTCGCGTACAGGTAGGGCGGCACCGCCTTCTCGAGGTACTCCTGAAGGGTCTCTTCGGTGATGATCGGCACGCCGTAGCGCGTGTAGACGACCCCCGGATCGAGGTCGGAGACCCCCGAGGTCTGTCCCACGACGAGCACGACCGCCGGGAAGAGCCGGCCGAGTTCGGCGAGCCGATTCGCCTCTTCGGCATCGAGTGCGTCGATGTTCTTCAGGACCTTGACGAGGAGGAGGGTCGCATCGCGCCGCGCCGCGAGGTCGAAGCTCGACGGCCGCACTCCGTGCGTGTCGGCCACATAGAACCCCGCGCGCTCGAGGAGGTAGCGGATCTGCTCGATCCACCTCTCGCGTTTCGGTGGCATGGAGCGTACCCGACAAATTTAACTACCGCTTATATATAAAACAGCCAGTAGTCTTCTGTCGAGGAGCGAAAACGCAGGGGGCGGGCGCGCTCCGGGCCGATCGGGGCTCGTCGCGGACCGTGCGCAGCCGGCGCGAAGAGTCTTCCGTTCGAGGGCGGTCGGGCCGCCGGTGCGTGTCGCTTCCTTGCGCCCGGTACCGGACGCCCCGGCGCTGGTCCTCGACCCGCGCGATGCGGACCGGACCCGCACGCTGATCGTCTCGGACGTCCACCTCGGACTCGGCGGGCGACCCGATCGGCCCGACGGGCCTCCCGAGGCGTCCGCGGGAGGGATGGCGAGGGAGCTCGTCCGCCTCGCGCGCGAGGTGAGGGCCGCGACGATCCTGGTCGCGGGCGATGTGAAACATCCGATCGTTGGGACGCCGCCGCCGTTGCGACCCGTCGTGTTCGATTTCTTCGCCCGGCTGCTCTCGGAGGAGCTCGCGGTGGAGCTCGTTCTTGGCAATCACGATGTCGGCCTCGTGCCGCATCTCCCGAGGGAGGTGACGGTGTATTCGGCGGGTGGGGTGGTCCGGGATGGGGTCGGCATCTTCCACGGCCATCGATGGCCCTCGAACGCGGTGCTGCGCGCGCCGAGCCTCGTCGCGGGTCATCTGCATCCGGGGTACCGGCTCGCCGCGACGCCGGACGACCCCGAGGGGAAGCGGCGCTGCTGGGTGCGGGTCGAGCTTCCGCCGCCCCACCGGGCGCCTTGTCGGCGACGGCGGCACGCCCCGCTTACCGCCCGGCAGATCGTCGTCCTTCCCGCGTTCAACCCCATCGCGGGGACCGAGGCCCTGAACCGAAGCCGGCCCGCGCGCGGCCGGTCGTTCCTCTTCGGCCGATTCCTCGCGCGGGGAGCGGCGAGGGCCTACTTGCTCGACGGGACCGACCTCGGGCCCCTTCCTACCGCGTACCTGCCCGGCCCCCCGAGGCGAGGAGCGGCGAAAGCGACTCGGGGGACGTGACCGGGGGAACGCACACCTTCCCGAAGCAGACGAGCGCGCGCGTCGATCCGGTCGCGGATTCCGTGCCCTCCGCGGGGAACGAGAATGGAGCCGCTGGACGGCCTGCGAACACCCAGACGTTGGGGTGCCAAGCGCGGCGCGCGCCCCGCAGGAGGGCCGCCGCTTCCGGTCCCGAGCCTTCGACCACGACCGAGGCGGGCTCGGTCCCGAGCAGGCCCGCGGCCCAAGCCGCACCCGCGGCGAACAGCCCGGCGCCGCCGATGCGGGCGGCGATCGGCCCGAGCAGCCCGCGAGCCTTGGTCGACCATTGGTCGTCGTGGACGAGTGCCGCGAGCCGAAGGAACGCGAGCACGGCCCCGGCGTTCGCAGAGAGGTGGGGGCTGTCCTCGAGCGGATAGGACGGCTCGCCGACCCCGCCGACTCGCGGGCCGTCGTAGAGTCGCGGGGCCACGTCCCGCAGGAGACCGTCTTCGCCGCGAAACTCCCGGTCCACGAGTTCGAGCAGCTCGACGCCGGGACGGAGATAGGACGGTTCGGCCAGGGCGCCCGCGAGTTCGACCAGCCCACCGGCGAACGCGACCTGGTCCTCGAGGAGTCCGAACCCTCGCGGCCCGTCCGGGTCGAGCCGGTGCGCGACCCCTTCACCGGGCCGATAGGCGACCTTCAGGATCCGATCCGCGGCCCGTCGCGCGTCGGCGAGGATGGTCGCGTCGCCGAGGTAGCTGCCGGCGCGGGCGAAGGCACCGATCAGCCGTCCGTTCAGGTCCGCGTAGACCGCAGGGTCGACGGTCGGGGTCGGACGCGCGCCCCGCACGCGGCGGAGCGTCTCGAGCGCGCTCGCGAGGGTCGCCTCCGCCCCGCGGGGCAGTACGAGACCGTCCGCGGCCTCCGCGAGCGGTACGAGGCGGAACAGGACGTTCCGCTCCGGATCGTGGGGCATCCGGCCGTCCGTGTCGACGCCGTAGAGGCGGACGACGAGGCGGAACTCCTCGGCAGGCAGCGCGGACTTGAGCTCCGGTCGAGTCCACGTGAAGTAGCTGCCGTCGTCGCCGGGGGCGTTGTCCGCGTCTTGGCTCGCCCCGAATCCCCCTTCGGGGACCGAGAGCACGTCTCGCACCCACGCGACGGTCCCCCGGACGACCTCCTCGAACCGAGGGTCACCGAACCGTTGCGCGCCCTCCACATAGGCGCTGAGGAGGGCCGCGTTGTCGCTCGCCATCTTCTCGAAGTGGGGAACGTGCCAGCCCTCGTCGACCGAGTAGCGATGGAATCCCCCTCCCACGTGGTCGTAAAGCCCGCCCTCCGCCATCCGCCGCAAGGTCTCGCGCGCGCGTTCGGCGCTTGACTCGGTCCGCTGGGCGAAGGCGTCCCAGAGGAGGAACGAGACCGCCGTCGGGTGCGGAAACTTGGGGGCCATGCCGAAACCGCCGTTCACGGGGTCGTAGCTCGAGAGCATCTCCCCCCGCACCCGCGCGACGAACCCCTCGAGCCCATCGGCGGCGACGGACCGGGCCGAGCGCATCCGTTGGAGCGAGCCTTGGATCCCACGGGCGTTCTCCCGCAGTCGTTCGGGCTCGTCGCGCCAAAGCCGCGCAACCTCCTGAAGCACCCGACGGAGGCCGGGCCGCCCGTGGCCGTCCGTGGGGGGAAAGTAGGTTCCGCCGAGAAAGACCTCCCCCTCGGGAGTAAGGAAGGCCGTCAACGGCCAGCCTCCCTCGCCGGTGAGCGCCCCGACCTGGCGTTGGTACCGGCGGTCGACCTCGGGGTGCTGGTCCCGGTCGACCTTCACCGCGACGAAGTGCTGGGCGAGGAGCCGGGCGACCTCTCCATCGGAGTAGGTCCCCTCGTCCATCACGTGGCACCAGTGGCACCACGAGGCTCCCACATCCAGAAGTACGGGACGGCCGGTACGGCGAGCAATCTCAAACGGCTCGGGTCCCCACGGGTGCCACTCGATCGGTTGCTCGGCGGCCATTCTCAGGTACGCGCTGGGAGCCTCGGCGAGCCGCCAGCCGTTCCGGTGGCCGGGCGATGGGGACGCCGACGGAGTCATGACCTCCTAGGGTCGGGTACGCTTCTTAGGATTGTCGGCGCGCTTCGGGCCGTGCCCGGGGCACCGGTACGTCCTGTAACCGGCTGACCGAGGCGTTACTGCCCGGGTCCCCCTTATAAGGGAGACCTCAGTGCCGGGCCGAGGCAGACCCGATGGAGATGCAACCGGGCCAGATGGCCTACGACCGGGCGATTACCGTCTTCTCTCCGGACGGACGGCTGTTCCAGGTGGAGTACGCCCGAGAGGCGGTGCGCCGCGGCGCCACGACCGCGGGCGTCGTTTACTCGGAAGGCGTGGTGCTCATCGCCGATCGACGGATCCCGAACCCCAAGCTCGCAGAACCGTCGAGCCTCGAAAAGATCCACCAGGTCGACGAGAACATCGCGTGCGCGACCGCCGGCTTGGTCGCCGACGCGCGCGTCCTCGTTGATTACGCTCGGCTCTCGGCCCAGGTCAACCGGGTCACGTACGCCGAGCCGATGTCGGTCGAGCTCCTCGTCCGACGGATCTGCGACTACAAGCAGCAGTACACCCAGTTCGGCGGGGTCCGACCGTTCGGTACGGCGCTCCTCGTCGGGGGGTACGACGACTCCGGCGTTCACCTGTTCGAGACGGAGCCGTCCGGGTCGCTTACGAGCTTCAAGGCGGCGAGCACCGGAGGCAACAAGGGCCCCGTCATGGAGCTCTTCGAGCAGAAGTACCGTCCCTCGATGGACCGGGACTCGGCGATCCTCCTCGCGCTCGAAGGCCTTCGGGCGGGGCTCGACGAAGGCGGTAGCTTGGCCCAGGTCGAGGTCTGTGCCGTCGAACGGGACGTTGGGATGACCCGGCTCCCGGCGGACGAGGTTCAGAAGTACGTCGGCCGTCTCGCACCGGCCGGGCAAACGGGTAAGAGCGGCCGCGCGTAATCGGGGCGCGCCGCACAACCCCCCATGGTCAACGTCGAGGATGCCGTCATCGCCCGTTGGGAGACCGGTGGGTCCCGGTTCGAGGTCCTCGTGGACCCGCAGGCGGTCCAGGACCTCAAGGACGGGAAGGACGTCGATCTTTCGGACAAGCTCGCCCTCGACCAGGTCTTCAAGGACGCGAAGAAGGGCGACAAGATCAGCGACGAGCATCTCGAGAAGACGTTCCGCACGCGCAACATCGCCGCGATCGCGAAGCAGATCGTCCTGAAGGGAGAGGTTCAGGTCACCACCGAGCAGCGGCACCAGTTGCAAGCCGCGAAACATCGCCAGATCGTTGCGGTGATCGCCCGGAACGCGATGAACCCGCAGACGGGCGCGCCGCACCCCCCTGCGCGGATCGAATCGGCGATGGTCGAGGCCAAGGTCCATATCGACCCGTTCAAGTCGGTCGACGCCCAGGTGCAAGAGGTCCTGGCGAAGCTACGCCCGCTGATTCCGATCCGGCTCGATGTGGTGAAGGTCCGCATCCGCCTCCCCGGGCAGTTCTATCCCCGCGTCATCGGCGAAGTGAAGGGCCTCGGGAAGCTCCTCGACGAACAGTGGCTCGGCGACGGTAACTGGACCGGTGTCGTGGAGATCCCAGCCGGCATGCAGACCGAGTTGTACGAGAAGCTCAGTGCCCGAACGAAGGGCGCTGCCGAGACCGCTTTGGTTAAATAGGCTACGCCCGTCGCGCGCCCCGGTGCAGCAGGAATCATGTCACGAGGCCATCGGCCCGGCCACCGGCGGCGCGGCCGCGAGGGAAGCTCCTCGCCCCCGTCCGGCGAACGGGTGCTAGTTCTCCCGGGCGAAGAGATCGACAGCCACGGCCTGAAGCCCGGGCCCGGAACCTACCGGGTCGGCGGCAAGGTCTACGCGAGCGTTCTCGGCCTGCTCTCCCCGCGTCCGCCGCTGATCCAGGTGGTGGCCCTTTCGGGAAGGTACATTCCCCATCCGCACGACGTCGTCCTTGGCATTGTCACGGACGTGCAGACGACGTTCTGGCTCCTCGACATCGGCGCGCCCCGCTGGGCTCCCCTCCACATGACGGGGACGCCGTGGCAGGTCGACGTCGGAGAGACCGACCGCTTCCTACGGGTCGGTGATGCGGTCGTCGTGGAGGTCGAGAGCCTCGAGGCGACCGGGCGAATCGGCGTCACCATGAACGGCGAGCAACTTGGCAAGCTCGAAGGCGGCACGATCGTCCACATCTCCCCGGCGCGCGTTCCGCGGGTCGTGGGGCGTGCCGGCTCGATGATCCAGACGATCACTGAGCACACCGGCGCGAAGCTCGCAGTAGGGCAGAACGGACGGATCTGGGTATCCGGGAGTCCGGAAGCGATCCGTCGAGTTTCCGAGGTCCTGCGCATGATCGACGAGGACGGTCAGCGAGCGGGTCTCACCGAGCGCGTCGAGAGCTACCTGCTCGCGACGATGCCGACCAGCGATCGCGGCCCCGAGGAGACGCCGCACGAGAGCGCCCATCGAGATTCGCCGGACGAGGATGTCCCGCCTCCGCCCGCGGTCGACGAGGGCGCGGATATCGAAGAGGGACCCGAGGAATCCGGGTCCGAACCACCGTGAAGTTCCAGGAGAAGTAACCATGGGAAACGTAGGCGCGAAAGAGGTTCCGGTATTGCTCAGCCCCGACGGGCGGCGGATCGACGGCCGGAAGTTGGACGAGCTTCGGGAGATCCGGATCCGGGCCGGTGCCCTTCACCAGGCCGACGGATCGGCCTTCGTCGAATGGGGGGCGAACAAGGTGATGGCGGCGGTCTATGGGCCGCGCGAGGTCCACCCCCGCCACCTGCAGCAGAACGACAAGGCGGTCATTCAGTGCCGCTACAACATGGCGGCATTCTCGGTCGACGAGCGGAAACGCCCCGGCCTCGACCGCCGCTCGCAGGAGATCTCGAAAGTGATCGCGGAGGCGTTCGAATCGGTCGTCTTCGCGGAGGAATACCCCCGGACGAGCATCGACATCTACATCGAGGTGCTTCAAGCGAACGCCGGGACCCGCTGCGCGGGCCTCGTAGCGGCGTCGGTCGCCCTCGCGGACGCAGGAATCCCGATGGTCGACCTTCTGCCCGCGGTCGCCGTCGGAAAGATCGGCGGCGCGATCGCCCTCGACCTCAAGAAGGAAGAGGACAACTTCGGCGAGGCCGACCTCCCGATGGCGCTCGTCCCGCAGTCCGGTCGCCTTGTCCTGTTGCAGATGGAAGGGCACATGACGGAAGCCGAGCTGGCCGAGTCGCTCGACCTCGGGGTGAAGGGCTGCCGCGACATCTACGAGAAGATGAAACAAGCCTTGCGAGAGCGCTACGCTCTCCGGCCCTCGGACCGAGGTGCGGCATGAGCGCGGAAGCGGCGGCAGAGATCCGCACCACGCACATCCTCGACCTCGCAGCGGAAGGAAAGCGGCTCGACGGAAGATCGCCCGACGAGTACCGCCCGATCTCGATCGAGCCCGGGTTCGTGGTCACGGCCGACGGGTCGGCGCTCGTGCGGATCGGCGAGACCGCGGTGCTCGCCGGGATCAAGCTCGAGCCGGGGAAGCCGTTCGCCGACACCCCGAACGCCGGGGTCCTCACGACCAACGCCGAGCTCATTCCCCTTTCGAACCCGACGTTCGAACCCGGGCCGCCCCAGCCCGGTGCGATCGAAGTGTCGCGGGTCGTCGACCGAGCGATCCGGGCCGCCGAGACGATCGACCTCACCGGTCTGTGCGTGACGCCCGGTGAGAAGTCGTGGGTCTGCTACACGGACATCCACGTCCTCGACCATGATGGGAACCTCATCGACGCGTCGCTGCTCGCGGCCGTGAGCGCGCTCGCCCACGCGATCGTGCCCGCCAAGCGCTTCGAGGTCGCCGCGGCCGATTACCCGCTCGAGGTGCGCCACTTCCCGATCGAGTGCACGTTCGTCCGTCTGGGCGACACGCTCGTGGTCGACCCGACGTTCGACGAGGAGCGGGCCGCGCAGGGCCGTCTGACCGTGGCGACCGACGAGACGGGACGGGTCGTCGCGATGCAGAAGGGGCTCGTGGGCGCCTTCTCCCCCGACGACGTCAAGCAGGTCGTGCGCCGTGCCTTCGTCCACGGCGACCGGCTGCGCGCCCTCGCCAAGGGAGGCCCGGCATGAGCAAGCGAACGAAAAAGGTCGGCCTGACCGGCTGGATGGGCGCCCGCTACGGGATCCGCATCCGTCGTCGGGTGCTCGAGATCGACCGGGCCCGCGGGCGCGACGCACCGTGCCCCCGCTGCTCGACCGTGACCCTCCACCGGGTCGCCTCGGGGATCTTCGAGTGCCGCCGGTGCGGTACGCGATTTACCTCGAACGCCTATGTGTTCCAGGCGCCCCCACCGATCACGCGGACGGAGCGGGAGACCGCGACGGGCAACGCTTAAGCCCCCCCTATCGGTCGTCGAAGACGATGTTCCGCTGCATCCGCTGTGGAGAAGCCCTGCCGTCGGACGCGAACCTGTTCGGGGTCCGCTGCGACAACTGCGGAGGCAAGATCTTCACGAAGGAACACCCGAACGTCAAGAAGGTCCTGAAAGCGCGGTAGCCCCCGCGCGACCGGCCGGACGGGACCGGCGCCCGGGCCACCGAGCCCCGGGGCCCGGCGGACGCACTCCTCGCCCGTCGATCGAGGGTACTTCCCCCGGCCCAAACGTCTAAAGCCGGAGGCCCGTCCCCGGCGTGATGCGCTCGCCCGCGATCTCCTTTCTCGGTGGAGTGCGCGAGATCGGCGGCAATAAGATTCTCATCGAGGACGGGCCGGACCGCATCCTCTTCGACTTCGGACCGTCGTTCTCTCCCCGGTTCGAGGAGTACTACGTCGACTACCTGCGGCCCCGCTCGACCAGCCCCGCGAAGGACCTCCTCGAGTTCGGACTCGTGCCGCGGGTCGAAGGGCTCTACGCCCGGGAGGCGCTCGCCGACGCAGACCTCGCCTACCTCCCCCCCACGGTGCACGGAATCTTCGTCAGCCACGCCCACGCCGATCACGCCGGTTACCTCGACCTGGTCGACCCCGAGATTCCCGTCTACGTGGGGGCGGGGACCCGAGAGATGATGTCCGCGATCGAGACGTCCACCGCGATGCGCTACGGGCCCCACGACTACCGGATCTTCCGCGACCGCATCCCGATCCGCATCGGTCGGCTCGAGGTCGTGCCGTTTCCCGTGGATCACTCGATCCCGTTCGCGTACGGGTTCGTCATCCGCACCTCGGAGGGAAGCATCGTCTACACGGGGGACTTCCGCCACCACGGGCCCCGCGCCCACGACACCCACGAGTTCTTCCGAGCCGCCGCTGAGGAACGGCCGCGGGCGCTCCTCATCGAAGGGACGCGGGCGGGCCCCGACGCCCGCCGCAACTTCTCCGAGGACGGGGTGCGGGCCGAGGTCGATCGACTGCTCGCCCGGCGGGCATCGCTCGCCCTCGCTTGCACGTATCCGCGCGACATCGACCGGCTCGTGACGCTCTACCGCGCCGCGCGGGCGTCCGACCGCTCGTTGCTGGTCTCCCCGCGGACCGCGCACCTGCTCGCCACGATCGCGCCCCGGTTCGCGTCGGAGGAGTTCCCAGTTCCCGGTACGTCCGAAGGACCTCGGGTCTACGCGCGGAAGAAGAAGCGCTACTTCAACTGGGAGAAGCCGTTCCTCGATCACGCGATCGACTCCGAGGATGTGCGAAAGGACGGAGGGCGCTACCTCCTCGCGCTCGACCTGCTGCACTTCCCCGAGTTGATCGACCTGCGACCCCCCCACGGCGTTCCCTTCATCCACTCGATGAGCGAGCCGTTCACCGAGGACGACGTCGACGACCGCGTGATGCACAACTGGCTCGACCACTTCGGTCTCTCCTTTCACCAGCTGCACGCGAGCGGCCACGCCTCGGGGCCGGAGCTGTTCGACATCGTCCGGAGCGTGGGAGCCGAGACGGTCTATCCGATCCATACGGAGCATCCCGAGGCGTTCCGGGCAGAGCTCCCGGGCGTCGCTCTGGCCGAGCTCGGCGGCCGCTACCCGATCGATGCGTCCCGCGGCCGATAGATTAAGCCCTCGGAGCCTCTCGCCGCCCCGATGGCCGCCGAACGCACTGCGACGGGGATACTCTCCGTCGACCGGCTGCTCGGAGGCGGCCTCGAGACCGACTCGATCACCGAGATCTACGGGGAAGGCGGCAGCGGAAAGACGCTCTTCTGCCTCGAGGTCGCCGTCCGCATCGCGCGGGCCGGTAAGTGGGTCGTGTACATCGATACCGAGGGCGTGAGCGTCGACCGACTGCGAGCGATTGCCGGCCCGGATCTCGAGCGCCTCCTCGAGCGGTTCCTTCTCTCGAGCCCGAAGAGTCTCGAGGAGCAGGGGCGGGCCGTCGCGACCGCGTGCGCTCTCGTGCGGGACGGCAAGCGTCCCGTCGGGCTCATCGTCGTCGATTCGGGGACGTTCTATTACCGGCTGTCCTTGTCGGGGCCGGACGAGGACGACGCCCGCCAGGCGCTCTCGCTCACGGTCGCCGACCTGGTCGCCACGGCGCTCCAGAGTGGAGTTCCCGCCCTTTTCACGAACCAGGTGTGGCGGAGCATGCGGGAGGGGACGCTCGAGCCGCTCGGGGGATCGTTCCTCAACCACGCCGCTAAGACGATCCTCCGGTTCGACCGCCTCTCGGGTAACCGGCGACGGGTCGTCCTGGTCAAGCACCGCTCCCTTCCCGAGGGAACGGCGGAGTTCCGCATCACCTCCACTGGGCTCGACGGAGGCGGCCCGGGTTGAAACGGAGATAAGCCCCGACGCACCTCCCCTTCCGATGGCCGACCCGCTCCAGTACGCGGACGTGCCGACCCCCATCGGTACGTTTCGCGTGGTCTACCAGGGCCGGAGCGTGCGCGTGGTCGACCTACTCGAGAACGGAATCGCACAGACCGGACTCCCCCCCGGATCCGTCCGGCGCAAGCCGCCGTTCCCGGCCGGAAGCCCCCCCCGTCAGCTCCACGAGTACTTCCGTGGCGGGCGTACCGACTTCGACCTCACGCTCGACCCCGACTCGGGCTCGGCGTTCGACCGCAAAGTGTGGGCCGCCCTGGGCGAAGTGCCCGCGGGCCGCACCGTCACCTACGGCGCGCTCGCGCGCCGTGCGGGGTTCCCGGGTGCGGCCCGAGCGGTGGGAGGGGCGATGCACCGCAATCCGATCCCCATCGTGATCCCCTGCCACCGCGTGATCGGACTCGGCGGGGCGATCACGGGGTACGGGCTCGGTCTCTGGCGGAAGCGCTGGCTCCTCGACCATGAGGGAGCCTGGCCGATCCGCTCCCGCTCGGCCGAAGGACCCCGGCCGCGAGGGCAGCAGACTCTGGACGCGCACCTCGACCTGCCGGCAATCCGTACGGCTAAACGTACTATAGTTCGTAGTAAGTAACCGCTGCCGCTCCAGCGCGATCCGTGGCATGAACCAACGACGACCTGTAGTAGCTTAAGAGCCGAAGAGGGCTCCACCGGAGCGGGTGGACCGCCGGCGGCCTACCCGGAGTAGTACGCCGCGTCGTAGGGCTCGGGCTTGAGGCCGCGACGCTGGCGAACCTCCGCGACGACCCCCGACTGGAGCTCGTCCGGCACGGGTTCGAATCCCATCGATTCGGTGGCCCAGAGGACCTTGCCCGCGGTCGCGCTCCGGATATCCGAGGCAAATCCGAACATCTCGGCCACCGGAACCTTCGCGGTGACGGTCTGCAGGTCGCCGACGCTCGTCATATCGAGGATCTCCCCCCGACGGCGCTGGAGTTCGCGCGTCGCTGCGGCGAGGACCTCTTGCGGCACATTGACCGTGGCCTTCTGGAACGGCTCGAGGAGCAAGCGGTCCCCGAGCACCATCGCCCCGTACATCCCCGACCGGGCGGCTGGGATCGTCTGGGCGGGCCCGCGGTGGATCGAGTCCTCATGGAGCTTCGCGTCCACGAGCCGGATCTTGAGCCCGTAGACCTTCTCGTTCGCGAGCGGGCCTCGGTTCACCGCCTCCTTGAACGCATCGACGATAAGGTCCATCGTTTCGTTGAGATACTGGATCCCCTTGGTGACGTCAAAGAGGATGTTCGTCCCTTCGACGGCGACGATCCCCCGTCCCTCGTCGCGGGAGACTCCGTACTGGTCGAGCTTGCTGATCAGCGTCTTCGTGTCCTTGAACGACTTCCCCTGCGGGATCTCGCCCTCCTTCACGGCCCGTACGACGGCGTCGGGGAGCGGTTCGACCTCGAAGTAGAAGCGGTTGTGCTTGTTGGGCGACTTCCCCTCGAAGGGGCCGCCCGGGTGCTTCACGCTCTCGCGGTAGACGACGATTGGCTTCGAGGCGGAGATCTCGACCTTGTAATCGTTGACGATCCGGTACTGCGTGATCTCGAGGTGGAGTTCTCCCATCCCCGAGAGGAGGTGTTCGCCGGTCTCCTGGTTGATCTCGACCTTCAGGCTCGCGTCCTCCTTCGCGACCTTCCGCATCACTTCGATGAGCTTCGGGAGGTCGGCCATCCGCTTCGGCTCGATCGCCACGGTGACGACCGGCTCGGAGACATGACGGATCTCCTCGAACGGGACCATGTCGGACGTCATCGCCATCGTCGTCCCGGCGAACGCATCCGAGAGGCCGATGACGGCGGCGATGTTCCCGGCCGTGACCTCCTCGACCATGAGCCGTTCGGGGCCCATGAAGAGCGAGACGTGCTGGATGCGGTTCTTGATCTTGGAACCGACCACGTTGAGCTCCATGCCTTTCTGGAGTCGTCCGGAGAAGACGCGACCCGTCGCGATCTCCCCCGCGCTCGGGTCCATCGTAATGTCGGTGACCATGAACGTTGTCGGGCCGCTGGTGTCGGTATTCAGCATCGCCTGTCCGACCGTCGAGTTCACGTCGCCGCGCCAAATGTTCGGGATCCGGTACCGCTGGGCGACATGCGGGCTCGGGAGGTGGCGGACGACCATATCGAAGATGACGTCGTTGATCTTCGCCCGCTGGGCGATCTCCCGAGTACGACCGGTGGAAACGAAGTCGATGATATCAGGGAACTTCACGCCCGTGCGTTGCATGTACGGGACGCTGATCGCCCAGTTCTCGTAGCCGGAACCAAAGGCGACCGACCCGTCCCGCGGGTCGACGCTCCAATCGTCGACGAACTCCTCGGGTGCCATGCGGCGGATGAGTTCGTTGACCTCCGAGATGATCGTGGTGAATCGCTTCTGCAGCGAGTCGGGAGTGAGCTGGAGCTCCTTGATCGCCCGGTCGACCTTATTGATGAACAGGACCGGCTTCACCTTCTCGCGTAGGGCTTGGCGGAGCACCGTCTCCGTCTGGGCCATGACGCCCTCCACCGCGCAGACGACCACGATCGCCCCGTCGACCGCGCGCATCGCTCGAGTGACGTCACCCCCGAAGTCGACGTGGCCCGGTGTGTCGATGAGGTTGATGAGATAGTTCTCCTTCTCGAACTCGTGGACGATCGTGACGTCCGCGTTGTTGATCGTGAGCAGACGGGCCTGCTCTTGCTCGTCGAAGTTGAGATAGAGCTGCTTGCCGGCGAGCTCGTTCGAGATCATGCCGGCCGCTGCGAGGAGGTTGTCGGAGAGCGTCGTCTTCCCGTGGTGGATGTGGGCCACGATACCGATGTTGCGAATCTTGTCGATGCTTCGCATCATCTCGGGAATGGCCTTCGCCAGTTCGCTACGAATGTGGGTCATGGAGGCTCCTCCTCGATCCTCAGCGGGCCGACTGCGCCACGCGTTCGACCTCTTCCTTCCGGCCGACGGAGAACGAGGTCAGGTCGCCTTTCGCCGCGAGGCGAATCTCGTCCGCGAGACACGAGTGGATCGGCTTCGTGGACTTGTGGGACGCCTGGATCGCCCCGAGCGCAAGGTTGCGGATCGCCACGTTCAGCCGGCGGGCGGGGGAGGCGTCGACGGCCCGTGGCACGGAGATGCCCCCGAACTGGAGCCGGGTGACCTCCTCGCGGGGTGCTGCGTTCTCGACGGCGTTCACGAGGAGCTGGAGCGGGTTCTTGCCTTCCTTCTTCGCGATCTCGTCGAACGCCTTGCGGATCGTCGCGAGAGCTTTCGACTTCTTTCCGGTGAACTTGCCACCCTTCATCAGCTGGTTCGCAAGCCGCTCCACGAGATGCATCCGCGTCTTGAGGAACGGGCGGCCGGTAAGGCGCCCCTCCGTGTGGGGCGAATAGACGGGGTGGAGGTACAGGTAGGGCAGGAGCCCGGGGTCGTGGACCTCGATCCCCTCGAACGGATACTTTCCGAAGAGCGGAGGGACGGGGAAGGGCGGAGGGGGCGGCAATTGCGGGCGCTGGACCACGGGCCCGGCTTCTTCGCCGGACGGCTCGATCGGACGCAGCGACTCGGGGTTCGCGCTCATCGGGCCGGCTTCTCCTTGCGGCCCCGCACGAGCTCGTCGAGGGACACGTTGTTCACTTGGATCACCTTGTATCGGACACCGGGGATGTCCCCGTAGGACCGCCCCATCCGACCCCCAATCCCTTCGACGAGCACCTCGTCATGCTCGTCAATGAAGTTGATCGCCCCATCCCCGACCGCGAACGCGGTGACCTGGCGACCGTTCTTGATCAGCTGAACCTTGATGCACTTGCGAATCGCGGAGTTCGGCTGCTTGGCCTCGACACCGACCTTTTCGATGACGATCCCCCGGGCCTGCGGTGCCCCCTCGAGCGGGTCCGAGCGCTCTTTAAGGTGCAGCGTCCGCCGCTTGTAGTATCGGTCCGACCAGCGTCGCCGCTGACGGAGTCGGGCCAAGCGGCCCGCGGTGTTGAGTCCGGACGGCGGAGTCATGCTGGGCGAAGGGGCCGAGCCACAGGGTGGCCCTATTTAAGGTTCCTGCCGCGTCCTACACACCACCCCGAGAAATCGCCGTGCGGACCAGGGTCGAACCTCCGAGCGCGTCCCGAGACCTTCGGTCGCGCGCTCGAAGTCCCTCCGCCGGGACCGAACGCGCCTGGCGCAAGCTCTCCCGCGAGATTCGCGCCTGCCGCCGGTGCCCGCTCGGGAGCTTCCGAACCCACGCCGTAGTCTACCGAGGTAGCCTCGCTCCGCGCATCGTCTTCATCGGGGAAGCGCCCGGGGCCGAAGAGGACCGACGCGGCATCCCGTTCGTCGGCCGCTCGGGCGAGCGGCTCAACGCCGCCATCCGAACGCTAGGTCTAGTCGCCGACTCGTTCGGAGTCCTCAACGTACTGAAGTGCCGCCCGCCCGGCAACCGCTTCGACCGGAGCGCCGCCCGGACCTGCCGGCCCCATCTCGACCGCCAGCTCGCGCTCCTGCACCCCGAGGTGGTCGTCACGCTCGGCGCCCACGCGCTGCGCTCGGTCGACCCGACCGCCCCCCCGGTTCTCATGGCCGCTGGGAAGCCGCGGGGCCCGTCTGCACCATCGGTCTTTCCCCTGATCCATCCGGCGGCGACCTTCCGCTCCCGTCAGTGGAGCGAGCGCTGGGCGCGCGACCTCGCGGCGTTGGGCGACTGGTACCGTTCTCGGGACCTGAAGACCCAAGGCAGGTCCGAGGCATGGCCCTAGGCCTTCGCTTCGGGCGTTCGTCACGCGCGAGGCGGAACCCCCTCGTTCCGTTCGCCCGAGGCGGCTGCCGACCGTCCGGGTCCGGCCGCTGATCACCAGGATGGACCTAGCGGTCGGATCGCTCGGCACGGCCTCGGACCGACCGAGGCGTTCCGCATAGGCTCTTAATCGCTGACGGGCTCTTCGGTCCGTGCGAACGGTCGAGCTGTTCGTCCTGGACGGTTCCTACCAGGCCCGGAACGATGACGTCGTCGTCGAGCTGTTCGGACGCTCGCGCGACGGCACGCCGCTCGTGGCTCGCTACTACGGGTTCCGACCCTACTTCGTGATCACCGAACCGACGGACGACGTCCGTCAGCAGCTTCGCTCGGACCCTGAGATCATCTCGGTCGACGATATCGTGACCTGGGTCGGCGGACGCGATCGCCCGGCCCTGCGCGTGACCCTCCACCGGCCCTGGCTCGTCCCCCAGTACCGTGACCGGTATCGTCGACGGGGCGAAGAGACGAGCGTCCTGGCCTGCGACATCCCCTTTGTCCATCGGTTCCTCTACGATCACCACCTCGGCCTCACGGTGGCATTCGAGGCTGAGGACGAACCCGACGAGGTCCGGTCCCGCTACACGGTGCCGACCGTCGTCCGGGTAGTCACCGGCCCGGAGCACGACATCCGGCCCGCCGAGCCGTTCCGGCCGTCGCTGCGGGTCCTGTCGTTTGACATCGAGAACGCCATCCGCGCCCGAACGATCTTCACGATCTGTGGGGTCAGCGATGGCGGGGGGCGCGAGCGGACCACCTTCCGTCTCACCGACCCGAGCGAGCGGCGGATCCTCGAGCGGTTCGTCGAGGTAGTGCGCGCCGAGGACCCGGATGTCATCACGGGCTACAACATCGGTGGCTACGACTTCCCGCTCCTGATGGAGCGGGCCCATGCGACGGGCCTCATGACGCTCCCGATCGGCCGAGAGCGCTCGGGGCCCTCGGAGTTTGGGGAGCGGCTCTGGAAGGTCAGCGGCCGGGTGATCGCCGACGCCTGGTGGTCCGCCCGGCGCGAGCTCAAGCCGAAACAGGAGACGCTGCAGTTCGTGGCGCGCACCCTGCTCGGCGACTCGAAGCTCGCGGTCGACCGACGGAACATCGACGAAGAGTGGGCTCGGGACCCGGTACGGGTGATGGAGTACTGCGAGCACGATGCCGACCTCGCGCTGCGGATTCTCCAACGGTTGCGGTCCATCGAGAAGGCGGCGGACCTCGCCACCGTCGCGCACCTTCCTCTCGAGGAGGGGCTGAACGGCCGCACGTCCCTGTTCATCGACGCGATTCTGATCCCACGCGCCGACCTGCGCGGCGTCGGCGTCCCGATGAGCCACTTCGCCGGGCGGGACACCTCCATCGAGGGGGGGTACGTCCACGCGATTCGCCCCGGCATGTACCGCTGGGTGGTCGTGCTCGACTTCAAGTCGATGTACCCCTCGATCATCATCGCTCGCAACCTGTGCTTCACCACGCTCGCTCCTGAGACCGGCACGACGCTCGCGCCGTCGGGGGCGCGATTCCTCGCACCCTCCGTCCGCCGGGGAATCATTCCCGAGATCCTCCAGGAGCTCCTCGCCGACCGCGACCGATTCCGCGCGCAAGGTCGGGCCGCGCCCAATCCCGAGCTGGTCGCCTACTACGATGGACTGCAGAACGCGGTCAAGATTCTGATGAACTCCTTCTATGGGGTCCTCGCGTCGAGCTTCTACCGCTTCACGAACAAGGACATCGGCGCGGCGATCACGGCGTTCGCCCGAGAAGCGATCACCTCGATCATCCATGACCTCGAGGCAGACGGTTACGAGGTCGTCTACTCCGACACCGACTCGGTATTCGTCCGCTCGCCGGTCGAGAGCCTCGAGGGCGCCCGCGAGTTCGGCGAGTCGGTCGCGAAGCGGTTCACTCACGAAGGGGTGACCTTCGAGTTCCAGTCGATCTACGAGTCGTTCTTCTCCCACGGGGTCAAGAAGCGCTACGTCGGCCGCACCGTCTGGCCGAAGGAAGAGCTCGTCGTCCGCGGATACGAGACACGGCGGACCGACGCGTTCGACTATCAGTCGCAGGCCCTGATGGAGATCTTCGACCTCGTGCTCCGCGGGGATACGGACGGGGCCGTCCGCCGGGCTCGGGACCTCGTCGCCGCCGTACGGAACCGGGGCGTCCCGGCCGAGCAGCTCGTGATCGCACGGACGGTCCGCGACGAGAGCGAGTACAACGAGTCGACCCGGGACGCGCTCCCGTTCCTGCGGGTGTTCAAGCAACTGCGGGCCGAGGGGTATGACGTGATCCCGGGAATGCGCGTCGCGTGGGTCGTGACCAACTCTCGAGAAAGTCCACAGGCGATCGAGCCGTGGGTCGAAGGTCGGCCCTTCACGAAAGAGCCCGACTGGGAATACTACGCCGACCGAGTGGCCCAGACGCTCGCGAGGGTCACGGAGGTCTTCGATTGGGACGCCTCCGCGCTTCTCGGCGGGAGCCGACAGCGTCGTCTGGGGGGATCCGACCGGCCCGTGCCGCCCCTCGCCGGGCCGGCCGCGACCCTCGAGACTCCCGTCGCCGACATCGGGAAGCCGGCGAAGCGCAAGGCCACCAACCGCAGCCTCGCGGATTACCCGTAGGGCGGGGTGCTCCCCGACGTCAGGGAGCGGGAGTGGCCGGGCCGTCGGGCGGCTCGTCCGGTGCCTCGCCGCGCAACGTGAGCAACGCCCCGGCGACCGCGACCGGGATCCCGAGAACCGCGATGAGCGGAAGGTCGATCCGGAGCACTAGCGCACCCAGCAGGAGGGTGAAGACCGGTATGCCGGTCATGAGCATCGGCGGGATGACGAGGCCGACGCGCTCGAGGGCGAGGAAGTAGAGGGCCGGGGCGATGAAGAAGCTCGAGACCCCGGTGACCACGAGCAGGAGCACCGCCCCGGGGGCGACGACGCCGAGCCCGGCGTAGCCGCCGGGAACCGCAAACGCGAGCGCCGCCGTGACCAGGGCCGAGGCGAGCATCGACTGCGCGACGACGGCCGAAGGCGGTGCCCGCTCGTTCGCACGGGCGGTAAGCAGGAAGTAGAATGCGACCGTGAGCGGCACGGCGGGGACGACCAGCCAACCCCAGTCCCGGACGACCGCGAGGTTTTGACCCCCGACGATCGCCATCGTGCCACCCGCGAGGCTCAGGAGGAGGCCGAGCGCGAACAGCGGGGAACGGAGGTGGGCCTGATGCGCTCCGAGGAGGAACGCCACCAGAAGCGGGGTGGCCACCACGTCCCCGATCAGGGATAACAGAGAGGCGTCCACCGCCCCGGTGAGGTACGTCGCGGAGAGCACGGAGAGCTGCATCCCGACCAGCAGCGCGGTCCGAAGATACGCCGCCGGTTCCCACCATACCTGAACGAACGCCCGCCCATGACCCGAGAGAACTGCCCAGGCACTGTAGGCGACCCCGCCATAGAGGAACGGATAGACGAGGAGCGCCGACGGGGCGACCCCGGGCGTGAGCGCGAGGACGAAGATGTAGTAGCTCGCCCAGGCGAAGGCCGCGACGATCGAGAGAACGGCCGCGGCGGACTTCGCGGTCCTCGGCAGAAAGAGCACGCCGGCCCGGAGCGCCGGAGTTCCATAATCGTTTGCCCGGTTTCGAGGGCTAGGAGTACCCGTGGTAGGTCACTCCGAGCGACGGCAGGGAAACGCCCGTGCCCCGCTCGACATGGCCGATCTCCACGAGGTCCGGGGCCCCGGCCCGCACGGCGCGGCGCCGGGTCTCGGCGAAGTGGGCGCGGTCAACCACGAGCACGAACCCGATTCCCATGTTGAACGTCTGGAACGCTTCCTCAGCCGAGAGGCGGCCGAGCGAACGCAGCCAACGGAAGAGCGGAGGCAGCTCGGGCCAGGCATCGAGGACGAACGCAACTTTCGGATGAAGTCGGACGAGGTTGCGTACGCCGCCACCCGAGAGATGAGCGAGGCCGTGCGTTTCGGGGCGGCCGGCGAGGGCATCGGCGACCCCTGAGTAGATGCGGGTCGGCCGGAGCAGCTCCTCGCCCACGGCCACGGTCGCACCCGGCCGCGGGAGCCGGGGGTCGATTGCCGACTCCTCGAGGAGCTTTCGGATGAGCGTGAAGCCGTTCGCATGGACCCCGCTCGACGGAATGCCGAGAATGCGATCGCCCGGGCGGATGCGGGCGCCGGTCACCGGTGCGCGGCCCCGAGGGAAGAAACCGACGGCCGTCCCGCCGAGATCGAATCCCCGAACGATCTCGGGGACCACGGCCGTCTCCCCGCCGAGGAGCGCGCAGCGAGCCGCGCGCAGTCCGCGATCCACGCCCCGGCCGATTGCGCGGAAGACCTCGGGGTCGGTCGCCCCGCAGACGATCGTGTCGACGAGAGCTGCAGGTCGGGCTCCCAGGGCAGCCAAGTCGTTGACGTTGCAGCCGACAAGGTCCTCCCCGACCTCCTCCCAGCGGGCGAGACGCTCGGCGAGGAGGACCTTCGTGCCGACCGTGTCGGTCGTGATCGCAATCGTCTCTCGTCCGATGCGGATGAGACCGGCAAAGTGGCCGGGCGCGGCGAGGACACGGCCGTGAGCCGGCGGGGGTCGATATCTCACCGCCGAGAGGAAGCCCGCGAGGGCCTTGGAACGCGCCCGAACGTCGACCCCGCTACGGGCATATGTCCAGGGTGCGGTCGGCCGGGAGGACACCATCGGCGCAGGATGGAACCGGGAAGAAAAGACCTGCGGCCGGTCGTCGCCTTCTTTACGCCCCCCACTCTGCCCGCTCCGATGGCACGCGCGCGACCGGCCGAGGAACGCTCCGGCCGGCAGACCCCCGAGCTCGTCCTCGCCGGACGTGCGTTTGTCCGGGGCAGACTCCAGCCGGTCGAGATCGGCCTCGACTCCGAAGGAAGGATCCAGTCGATCGGCAAGGTTCGGGCCGGCGGAGCGCGTCGCGACCTCGGCGACGCGGTCATTCTGCCGGCGGCGACCGACCTGCACGTGCACTTCCGCGAGCCCGGGGGCGCCGCGGCGGCGGAGAGTATTGCCGCAGGCACGGTCGAGGCCGCGCTCGGGGGTGTCACGCTCGTCGGCGATATGCCGAACAATGAGCCGTCGGTCGATAGCGTGGAAACCGTGGAGGCGAAAGCGGCGCGGGTCCGGGGCCGGGCCGCCGTAGATGTCCTGATCTATGCGGCTCCCACGCGGGCTGCGGCGCTCGACGGGCTCGCCCGGACGGCCGGTGCGTTCAAGGTCTACGAGAGCCCCACGACGGGGATCGGCGAGGGTGTTTCGCCTTCGTCGCTCCCGGCCCTCCTCGGGCGCCTCGCGGAGCTCGACCTGCCGGTGACGGTGCATGCAGAGGACCCAGAGCTTTTCGTCCCTTCGTCGGTGCCCCGGGACCCCGCGGGTTGGAACGCAAAACGACCGGTCCGGGCGGAGGACTCCGCGGTCGAGCGGCTTCTTCCTCCGCCTCCTCCGCTTCGGTTGCACGTGGCCCACCTCACGACCGCCCGGTCGATCGGCCGACTGCGGGCGGCCGGGGTCTCGTTCGAAGCAAGCCCCCATCATCTGCTCCTTTCCGAGCGCTCGGGGAGCGATGCCCGCTTCAAGGTGAACCCGCCCCTTCGCTCCGAGGAAGATCGCCGCGGACTGTGGGAGGCGTTCTCCCGAGGAGAGGTCCCGTGCCTCGCGAGCGACCACGCGCCCCACCCGATCGACGCGAAAGAGCGACCGTTTGAGAAAGCCCCGAGCGGGATGCCGGGTGTGGAAACGATGCTGCCACTCCTCTTGGCGCGCGTGCGCGCCGGAGCGCTCGGGCTCCCCGCACTCGTCGCGGCCGCCTGCGACCGGCCGGCCCGCTGGCTCGGCCAGCCGCTGGGTCGACTCGCCCCAGGACACCGCGCGAACTTCCTTATCGTCGACTTCCGGGAGCGGGTGCGCCTCGATGCCGCTCGATTACACGCCCCGTGCGGCTGGACCGCATTCGAGGGTTGGGAGGCCATCTTCCCTCGGGAGCATTACCGAGATGGGGTGCGGATCGTGGACGCCGGAGAGTACGTGGGGCGTCCGTCCGGTATCGTGGTCCGGCCCGAATACGCGCGAGGGGCCCCACCGGGCGCAGCCTGATCGGGCGAGGGGGAAACCTTCGGTCGACGACCCCGGAGGTCGAACCATGTGGTCCGGCCCGGGGATCTCCCTCCGATGTGGCGGGAGAGACTTCCCCCTCAGGGGTTCGGGGGAGGCGCCGGCGGCCCGCCCAGGGGGGTCGGCGGGCGAACGGCTCGCCGGGGCGGCCACCCCGGCGCGAGAACCCCCGCGATCTGGAGCAGGATGAGCAGGATCACGAGCCCGACGATCGCGATCAGCGGGTAGTCGAGCAGACTGAAGTAGGAGGAGACGACCGTCCAGTCCGACCGCAATACCATTCCGGCATAGATCAGTCCCACCGTGAAGGGGATCGAGCCCAGGAGCGTATAGACCCCGAAGCGGACCGGCTCCATTTCGGCCGTCCCCGCCGGGTACGAGATGTAGCTCCGCACGACCGGGACCAGCCGCGCAACCGCGACCGTGATCTCCCCCCGCCGAGCGAAGTATCGGTCCATTCGATCGAGATGCCGGGTCTCGAGGCGCAATCGCCCCACGCCAAGCCCCGTGATGCGGTGGCGCCACCAGCGCCCGACCGCATACGCCGCATACGACCCCACGAGTCCGCCAGCGAGCGCGACGGCGAGCGCCGGGGCCCACGGAAACGTGCCCTCGGCGATCAGGAAGCCCGTGAACGGCAGGATGACCTCGCTCGGAACCGGCGGGAGACCGAAGCTCTCGACCGTCATGAGGGCGAACAGCCCGGGCAGGCCGATCGTGGTCATGATCAGGGTGATGATGTCAACGACCCCACCGACCAGCGAGAATGTCACGAGAATCGCCCTCCGAGGTAGTCCCGTTCGCTTAGGATTGGTGGGGCCCCTCGAACACGAGGCGGAACGGCTCGGACAGCTGGGCGTTCGTCCGGGCCGGGATCCCCTCGAACTCGAGGGGCTCGGAGCAGCCCCCGCACGAGACCGCCGGACGGCGTCGGCCGAGAGCGATGGAGAGCGCGATCCCGATCTCGATCGCCTGGGGGCGGGCGCACGACCGCTGAATCGCCCGGCGGAGGTCCGCGACGAGCGCCTCGTCGTCGAGCGGGGCCGGGGGCAGCGTCATCGGGAGTACGACTCCCACGGCCTTCTTAAGCAGTGCTCGTCGGGGGAAGCCGGAGTTACGGCTTCGTGCCTTCGTTCGATTGCCCGGAGGGCGACGAACCCTTCTTCGGGGCACGCTTGAGGATCTCTCCGCTGATCTTATCGAGCTCGGCCATGAGCGAGTCGATGTCCGGCTCTGCTTCCGTGCCCGCGGCCCCTCCGACCGCGGCCCCACCCAC
>DAIDCO010000022.1 GCA_027309555.1 bacterium | reverse complement strand
TCTCGTCGGCCGGGGGCAGCACGGCAACGGCGGCCGCCTTGGTCCCCTTCCCGTAGGAAGTGACCATCGAGGTCGATTCTTCCGACTCGGCCTTGATCTCGTCCTCGATCGACTTGATCTCGCTCAGGAGCTCATCCTGCTTGGGGATCGGGCCGAGGATGCTGTCCATCGTGCCGATCCGCTTCTCGAGCTCGTCGATCGTGTTCAGCTGGCGGTCCGGCACTTGCCGGCTCGAGCCCATGTATTCGCTCGCGCCCTCCATGAGGCGCGAGAACTCGAACGGGAAGAGGATCTTGGTTGCTTGCCCGTCGCCGATGCGGGCCACGGTGTCGAGCGAGAGGACCGTGAGCGCCTTCGCGTCCAGCACGCCCGCCCCCAGGGAGAGGATCCGCAACCGCTGCGACTCTCCTTGGGCCTGGAGGATCGTCGCGACCCGGGCGCCCTCGGCCTCCAGGATCTGGGACTGGCGGACCCCTTCGGCTTGCAGGATGCGCGAGCGCTTCTGGCCCTCCGCGACGAGGATCGCACTCCGCTTCTCGCCGTCCGCGCGCAGGACCGCGGCGCGCCGCTGGCGCTCGGCGGCCGTCTGCTCCTCCATCGCGGTCTTGACCGGTCCGACCGGGTCGACCTCCTTGATCTCGACCGCATCGACCCGAACGCCCCACTTGTCGGTCGCCTCGTCCAGGATGTCGCGGAGCCGAGTGTTGATCCGTTCGCGATTGTAGAGGATCTCGTCGAGCTCCATGTCGCCGATGATCGACCGCAGGGTCGTCTGGGCGAGCGCGACTGTCGCGACGTGGTAGTCCTGGACCTGGAAGATCGCCTTCGGAGCGTCCACGACCTTGATGTAGATGATCGCATCGACGTTGGTCGGCGAGTTGTCCTTCGTGATCACTTCCTGGCGCGGGACCTCGAGTACCTGCGTTCGGAGGTCGATCTTGAGAACGGTGGAGAGGGGGCTCACCATGTTGAACCCCGGGTTGATCATCCGCTTGTACGACCCGAGGAGCGTGACGATCCCCTGCTGGTACGGCTGGATCGTGTAGATCATCCGGTTGAGCAGGACGAGGATCAGGATGGCGCCGAGGACGACCCCGAGGACCACGAGCGTGTAGTCGACCATGGGCTCCCCCTACTCCTCCCACCGACTTGAGCGCATCGAACCGTGCCGAGAGGGAGGGCGACGGGGTTTCCGAACCCGGCCGTGGGGATTCATGAAGCCCTCGGAGGCTCGACCGGTTCCACCGAGACGGAGACGCCTTCGCCGTGGGTGACCCTCACGCGGGTTCCCGCGGCGATCGGCCGGTCCGACCGAGCCGACCAGATCTCGGAACGCACCCGGATCTTTCCCTTGAGGGTGTTCGGGACGACCGGGACGATGACGATCGCCTCTTCGCCGACGAGGCCGGCGCTCGTAGTGCTGAGCGGACGGTGCGTGGGCGCGACCCAGCGATAGTAGGGGATCTCGACCAGTCCGGCCCCCAGCGCCGCGACGACGATGAGGACGGTGCCGAAGTAGCTGTTGAGGAGCGCGTCCGGAACGAACATGAGGAGCAGGCCGCCTACCAGAAGGATCGAGCCCGGGATGAACAGTAGCGCGCCCGGGTGCACGAGCTCGAAGGCAAGAAAGAGGATCCCGGCGACCACGAACACAATGCCGATCAGGTTGAGCGGGCTCGACATGCCTCGACCGCGGGAGAGGCCCCGACTTCGGATAAAGACCGACGAGCCCGATCCTGGCTCAGCGGATGTACTGGTTGGTCGTCGCGAGGTCGAAGCGGGTCACGACCTTGAGCCGCCGCCCGTCGCCGCCCGGCGCGGCAGAGAGGAACGGATAGAGTCGCCACAGGTCCCCTTCGGCCATCCGGGTCGCGGGATGATCGGGGCCGAACGCGGTCCGCGTCACTCGCGCGGTCACTTCGCGGACCGCTCGCTCGTCCAGATAGCCGAGCGCGTGCAGGTACTCGTGCGCGAGGAGGACGTAGACGAAGGAGTTCAGCTCCGTCGGCGAACGCGCGTGGGCGCGCATCGTCTCGACGAGTCCCTCGTTCATCACGATGAGGTTGCCGGTGACCTGCCAGTACGCCCCGAGCTGGGGAGGCAGGTTCGAGAGGCCGAGACCAAGCCCCGGGCGCTCGATCCCGAGGGCGTATCGTACCGCGCCACGGACGACTCGGAAGACGGCATCGTAGTCGGCGGTCCGCTCGAGCATCGGGGCGAGGGGGAAGGCAGCGGCCGGCGGTGCGGGAGCCCGAGCGGCGGGTTCGTCGACCCGTCCGCGGGGCCCATCGTGGGTGAGTCCGACGATCGGCACGAACAATCGATACCGGTCCGAGGGGATATAGGGGCGCTTACCGAGGCGCAACGAGGCTACCTTGACCTCGCCGGAGGGCGCGCCGCCTCGATCGAGACCGTCCGAGGGCTCGGCCCGCTCCCCACACCCTAAGAGGGGGCATCGGGTGGTGCGGAGGTCATGCCTCGACCGATGGACGTCGTCTTTCCCGGCCGGGAGCGGTTCGAGGACCGCCGGAAGGAGGGGGATCAGCGCAAGCTCCTCGACGAGTTCTTCGACCACGCGACGCTCCTCACCGTTTCGAGGCTCCAGCACCGTGGGCTCTTTCGCGCGATCGAGTTCCCGATCTCCACCGGCAAGGAGGGCGGCGTCTTCCGGGCCACGCACTCGGACGGATTCCGGGCCGTGAAGATCTACCGGATCTCGAACACCACGTATCGTAACCTCCCTCCCTACGCGGTCGAGCAGCTGCGCCGGGAGGCGAGCCTCCGGAACTACGGCGGCCTTATCTTCGCCTGGACTCGTAGGGAGCACACGATCCTGGGACGTCTCAGGGAGGCGGGCGTTCGCGCCCCGATCCCCTACGGCCACGCCCGGAACATCCTCGTGATGGAGTACATCGGTTCCGCCGAGGGGGCCGCGCCTCGGCTCAAGGACGCGCGGTTCGAAGACCCGGAGGCGGTCTACCGGGACCTGGTCGACCAGGTCGGCCGCATGGTCCGCGACGCGAAGCTCGTGCACGGGGACCTCTCGCCCTACAACACGCTCTACCTCGACGGCCACGTCGTGCTGATCGATGTCGCACAGGCCATCGCCGCCGACCATCCCGAGGCCCGGCGCTTGCTCGTCCGGGACATTACGAATTTCGCGAAGTTCTTCACCCGGCTCGGCCTCCCGGTCGAGCCCGAGGCGTTCCTGACCGCGGTCGGAGGCGACCGGGTCGGACGCCGGGCCGAGAGGGCCTAGCGATGCCGACGCTCTACGCCCGCATCCCCGACGACCGGGTCGGGGTCCTCATTGGCCCGGGAGGCCGTACTCGACGCGACATCTCGCGGCGCACGGGAGTCGAGGTCCGCGTGGACGCGGGGGAGGGGGAGGTGTGCCTCGATGGGCCCGACACCGACCCGATCTCGGTGATGAAGGCGCGAGATGTCGTCCTCGCCATCGGTCGGGGGTTCTCGCCGGAACGCGCCCTCCGCCTCCTCAAGGAGAACACGTTCCTCGGGATCCTCGATATCAAATTCACGACGGGCCACCACGAGAAGGCGGCCCTTCGGCGCATCCGTTCCCGAGTGATCGGCACGCGCGGGCGCGCCCGCTCGAGGATCGAGGAGCTCTCCGGCTGTTACGTCAGCGTCTACGGCGCCACGGTCGCGCTCATTGGAGACCAGGACCAGCTCGAGCGGGCGACGCGCGCGGTCGAGCTCTTGCTGAAGGGCAGCGAGCACTCCACGGTCTTCCATTTCCTCGCCCGGATGCGCCGGGACGCCGCCGTGGAGGAGGCGATCGCGCCCGCACCGCTCGACAGCGAGGAGTAATCGGACCGATGGCGAAGACCGTTCCCCTCGACGCGGCCACGTTGGCCTGGGCGCGGGAGGTCTTCGCCCGTTACTACGCGGGCGCCGACGTCGCCCCGCCGAGCCGTCTGACCCGCCGCGAGTTCGCGGCGTTCCCGTTCGCTACCGAGACGATGATGCGCCGTCATGCCACGCTGCGAACTCCCGAGGAGTTCCGCGCGTTCCTCGCCCGCGAGGCGCCCCGCCACGTCTACTACTCCTCCGCGTACTACCGACATCCGTCCGAGCCGACGATGGCCGCGAAGGAGTGGCTCGGCGCCGACCTGATCTTCGACCTCGACTCCGACCACTTGCGGGGCGCCGGGGAGCTCGATTACGCCGGCCAGCTCGCGTTGGTGAAGCAGCGGCTCATCGACCTCGTCGACGACTTTCTGTTCGGCGACTTCGGGATCGACCCGGCGGCGACGACGTTCGTCTTCTCGGGCGGGCGCGGCTATCACGTCCACGTTCAGGACGAGCGTTTTCTCTCGCTCACGAGTCCCGAACGCCGCGAGCTCGTCGACTACGTCCTCGGCACCGGGGTCGACCCGATGCGGGCGGTCGAGGAGCGGCGGGAGGACGTGCGAGCCGGCCGCACCTCAAGCTCGGTCGAGGAGGAGTCGGAGGGCACGCGCGTCGGCGCCGCGGTATCGCCCCGGACCCGGCGCCTCGCCGCGCCGGATGCCCCCGGATGGCGCGGGCGGACGACTCGAGCGCTCCTCGAGGTCCTGCGCCGCTGGGAAGCCTCCGGCGCGACGGTTGCCGCCCGGGAGATGATCCTGGCCGGAGTGCCGGCCGCCAAAGCCCGGCGGTTCGCGAAGCTCCTGGTCGAGGAAGGAGGCGGCGCGAAGATCCGCGGGACGCTCACGTTGGACGTGTTCAAGAAGGACTTGCCGCCCGAATTCTTGGCGGCCGTGATCCGCTGGGCGAAGATCGAGGTTCAGGGGGAGACGGACGCCCCGGTGACGACGGATATCCATCGACTGATCCGGCTCCCGGGTTCGCTCCACGGAGGGACGGGTTTCCGCGTCATCCCGCTCGCGCGAGAGGCGCTCTCCTCGTTCGATCCGTTCCGGGACGCCGTCCTTCCGTCCGCCGGGGGCGAGCGCACGACCGTGACCTTCCTCGAGGAGGTCCGCTATCCGTTCCCCGACGGAGGGCTTTCGGGGACCGCCGGGGCGACAGCGGAGCTGCCTACGCCGCGGGCGGTGTTCCTGGTCCTGCGGGGGGAAGCGGCACTTCGGCCTTCACCGGCATGACGAGCCGGCCGATCTTCTCGATCGAGGCCTCGATCTGGTCGCCGGGCTTCAGCTTGCGGCTCTCCTGGCCAAACTCGAACCCTGGGACGCCCCCGAGGCTTCCGAGCGACACGACGTCGCCGGGGTCGAGCGTGATCCCCGTCGACAGGTGGGCGAGGATCTCGGGAATGCGAAAGATGTAGTCGGAGCTGTCCCCCTGCTGGCGGACGACGCCGCCGACCTTGAGTTCCATCCCGAGCGGATACGGCTCGCCGATCTCTTCTTTCGGCACGACCCACGGCCCGACCGCCATGGTCGCATCGAACCCTTTGCCCATCACCCAATCGACCGGCCCGTCGCCGGGATACTGGAGGTCGCGGTACCCCATGTCGAGCGCGATCGTATAGCCCGCGATGTGGTCCATCGCCTTCGCCGCGGGGATGTGCTTGCCGCGCTTCCCCACGACCGCTGCCAGCTCGAGCTCGACGTCGGGGAAGGTGCCCGCGGGGTTGAGGACGAGCGGCTCGCTCGGTCCGACCAGGCTGTTGAAGAAGCGGGTGAAGACGTACGGCTGCTTCGGGAGCGGCTTGCCCTGCTCGAGGACGTGCGAGCGGGAGTTGGAAGCGAGGCAGAAGATCTTCGACCCGTGGACGACCGGGGCGAGCAGTCGTACTCCCTCCTCGGCCTTGAACAGATAGCGCGCCCCGGTCGCGGCCCGAGGGGTCCAGCCCATGGTGCGACGTCGGTCGATGTAGTCGAGGATCTTCTTCGTGAGCGCCACCGAGTCGGCACCGCCGGAGAAGAACTGTTGCATATCGCGGAATCGGCTCGGGTCCGCGCCCTTGACCGGATTGACCCCGTAATAGTCGCGGCACGCGGTGTCGAGGTCGATGAACTCGTTCGCGTCGGTGATCATGCCGAAGTGGAACTGGTCCTGAAGGGTAAAGTGGACGAGCTTCACGTCGGGCCCTCGGTGCGGGGAAGCCTCGAGGTTGATAACGGGTGCGTGTCGCGGGCGGGGCGGGCCCACTCGGCCCCCGTGACCCCGCCGCGGGACCCGAGGGGCCGCGGACTGCGCCTAGGTGAAGTGCCGGCGAACCGCGATCAGGTAGACGAAGATGACGAGCACGATCGCGAACCCGAGGAATTGCGCGGACAACGCGTAGCTGAGGAGCTCGATGAACGAGATGATCACGGCGAGCACGAGCGCCCACATCCGAAGGTGCCAGAGCCCGAGCGCGGAGGCGAGGACGATGACCCCAAGGATCAGCACGATCGCGCCGACGGCGAAGAGCGGAAGGCCCCCGTAGCCGACGAAGCCCCGCCCCAGATAGGAGATCGCGACGGCGCCGACGAGCGCCAAGAGGCCGCTCAGGACCAGGATCAGGCCGAAGAGGCCGACCAGCACCGCGAGGATCGCCACGCCGAGAGGACGGGTGCGTGGGTAGGCCGCCGTGGGAGTGCCCATGTTCCGGATAGTATCACGAGGACGGGGGGTTATGAACCTATGGCTGAGGGGCCATCGACCCCGTTCGGGGCGCGTAGGTCGCGACGTACCCCTCCCCGACTCGTTCGAGACCGACCAGGTCGACCGCCCGAGTTTCCTCGGGCCCGCGGGACTCGGGCCCTCGAGCGATCGGCGGCGCGCTCGCGCCTCCGATCACCACGGGCGCGTAATAGATCGTCATCCGGTCGAAGAGCCCGGCGCGGATGATGCTCGAGAGGACCTCGGCCCCGCCCTCGACCATCAGCCGCCGGATCCCCCGCTCGTAAAGGCGAGCGAAGAGTACCTCGAGATCCACCCGGGTCCGCCCCGCTACGATCGCGTGTACCGACGTCGGGAACGTTCGAGTCGAGCGTTCGGACGTCGCCACGATCGTCGGCGTGGTGCCGTCGAGCACTTTGGCGCCGTGCGGAGTCCGCCCCTCCGAATCGAGAACGATCCGGGTCGGGCTTCGGCCGGGGGGTTCCCCGAGCAGGTCCCAGTGGACCCGGAGCGAGGGGTCGTCCTTCAGGATGGTCCCGACCCCGACGAGGATCGCGTCGGAGTTCGCCCGCAGGCGCTGCACCCGCACGAGGTCCTCGGGGCCCGAAAGGTGCGCCCGGGTGCCGCCGGCGTAGGCCAGTCGGCCGTCGAGCGACGCCGCGCAGTTCACCCAGACGAACGGTCGTCGGGGCGGCGCATCGGCCGGGGTTCCCAACGCGACCCCCTAGTCGCGCGCCCGCAGGCGGGCGATCTCCGACTGGAACCGCTCGATCGGCCGACCGGACAACGCGAGGTCGTCGAGGTTCACCGCGACATTCGCGAGCGCGCCTTCCTTCGCGGCCCGGAACAACGAGAGTGAGGTGGTGAGATCGCTGCGGAGCGCGGCCTTCGTCCGCTCCGCGACGGCGCCGAGCCGATCGGCGAGGTCGACCGCCCGCTGCGCGGTCTCGAGGGGGACGCTCGCGGCGTGCTCGAGCGCAGCGCCGACGGCCGCGGAGCGCGCCGCATCCTCCGGCCGCTCCTTGCGAGCCCGACGCGCCGCGCGGACGCCGTCGTACGAGTGGGCATCCTCATCCGCGAGCTCGAGGAAGCGGCGGCGGCCATCGGCGAGGGCACGCCCGAGCTCCGCGAGGTCGGTCGCGGGCTTCGCGGGGTCGACCGAGTACGCGAGGACCATCTCCCCGAGCGATGCCGCCAGCGCCCCCGCCACCGCGGCCGCGCTCCCGCCGCCCGGCGTGGGGGTCCGAGCGGCGAGCCGTCCGGCGAACCCCGCGATCGACTCGTGGCCGGGTCCGCTCGCATCGACGGCGCGCACTTTCCGCTCGAGCACCGCGGCGCGGTCGAACGAGTGGAGCTGGAGGTAGTACTCCGCCGCGTCGAATAAGGCGTCTTCCGGCACGAGACCGACGATCTCGGACTCCTCCACCCCGACACCGTACCGCCCGGCCTCCCTCCTCACCGCCTCGAGCGCGCGGTGGATCGGGGTCACTCGATAGTCGGTCAGGTTCATCGAGACCTGGGCGCGGTGTCGCTCGGCAATCTCGAAACCGAGCGCCTTCACCTCGGGGAGCCCGCCGTCACGGGCCCGGACCGCCTTCGCGATCCGCTTCGCGACCGCCACCTCCGGCGTGGTCAGGTAGGCATTGTAGGCGATCAGGACGGGCCGGGCGCCGATGGCGACGGCCCCGGCGGTCGGGTGCACCCTCGGCTCGCCGAAGTCGGGGACCCGATTCGGGTCCGTAGCGATCGTGTCGCGGATCCCCTCGAACTGGCCCTCCCGTACCTTCGCGAGATCCGCCCGCTCGGGCCGGCGGGCCGCCGCGCCGTACAGATAGACCGGGATCCCCAGCTCCTTCGCGACGCGCTCGCCGAGCCGCTCGGCGAGCCGGACGGCTTCGGCCATCGTCGACGCGCCGAGCGGTACGAACGGGACCACGTCCGTGGCGCCGAGCCTCGGGTGTTCTCCCTTGTGCTGAGTGAGGTCGATCTCCCGAGTCGCGACCCGCATCATCCGTACGACGGCTTCGAGGAGGGCGTCGCCCTCCCCCACGAGGCTGATGACGGAGCGATGGTGGTCCGCGTTGCGCTCGACGTCGAGGACCGTGACCCCCACGACCTCTCGGGCCGCGGACGCGATCCGCTCGACCCGCTCCGCGTCGCGACCCTCCGAGAAATTGGGCACGCACTCGAACCGGCTCATTCCGAAGGCCCTCCGAACGTCTCGAGCAGAGTCTGATGGCCCCGAGCCTCGGCCGAGCTCGCGCTCGCGCGCGGCCGCTGGCGCGCCCGGCCCACGGCCGCTCGCACCCGGTCCTCGGCGAACCCGTGGACTTCGACCAGGATCCGCTGGACCGCCGACTCATCGACGGGCCCGAACGTCGGGGCCGGAATGTCTATCGCGTTCGGGTGCCGGAAGATCTCGGCGACCTCTTTCGCCTCTGCGAGGTCGAGGCCGGCTTTCCCGACCGTGGCCTCAAAGCCGAGGTGCTCGCGCACCAGCTTGAGCGCCTTCTTGGGACCGTACCCACGCGCACCGTCGTTGAAGTCGGTCCCAACGATCAGGCCGAGTAGGATCAGCTCCTCCGCATCGATGCCGAGGGCCGAGAGGAGGTCTTCCCGGTCGATGAGTTGGGCGCCGGGGCTCTTTCCGCCTCCGCCCCGCGCGGCCAGCCCCCGGACCAGTCGGGGTGCCCCGAACAGGAGGCTGTCGTAGTCCTCGGACGCGGCGGCCCATACCGCCCCCTTCGCCGCCATGACCGCCGCCTGCGCTTCCCCCTCGCCCGGCGCGCGAATGGCCGGGACTCCGAGCGCACCCAGGAGCTCGAGGAGCTCCTCTACCATCGGTCGGGTGAGCCGCGAGGTCTGGGCGGCCTTGCGCCGAGCGGTCTCGAGGTCCCCGACAGCGAGCGCGGCCTGGTACTCCGCTTCGGCCTTCTCCTTGGTCAGGATTCGCTGACGGATCGTGCCGGCCTTGCGTTCCGGCGGTTTCCCATCGAACACCCAGACCGGGAGCACGCCCTCTCGCAGAAGCGACGTGGTCCGGTAGAACGCCCCCATGAGGTGGCTGGTGACGCGGCCATCCGCGTCGCAGAAGAGCTGGCCATCGCGCTGGCGGATCGTCGCGAGGAACTGGTAGACGGCGTTGTACCCGTCGACCGCGAGCGTCCGTCCCGCGAGCGCCTCCCAGGGAAGTTCCTGCGCAGTGACGATGTCCTTGAGGGGGAGCCCCACGTCGAGGTCGGAGCGGGAGCAAGTACTTGGGGTTAGCGCGGGCGCGGAGGCTAGACCCTATAGGCGGCGCGCGCGTGGTCGTTCCCGGTGGTCCGGGTGGTCGAGTTCACGTGGCGAGAGGAAGCTGCGCCCGCCGCGACGTTTGGCCCGGGGTCCGTGGTCGTGTCCGCGTTCCCGAGTGCCGGTCTCGCGACGATCGTCGCCGCGCACTACATCATCCGTGCGCTCAAGTTGCCGCGGATCGGACGCTTCGACTCTCCCGACGTGTCGCCGATCGCGATCGTCCAGGGCGGGGAAGTCAACCCCATGGTACGCGCCTACGGACGGCCCGACCTCGCGCTCGTCCTCTCCGAGTTCCCGCCGACCCCTTCGCAGGCGAACGCCCTCGCTCGGACGATCCTCGACAGTGCCGAGCGCCACCGCGCCCGCATGATCGTCTGCCTCGAGGGGATCGTGCCCCACCCGGCAGGAGGCGACGAGCCCGACGAAGAGGGGGAGACGGTCGCGCCGGTGGCCGAAGGCGAGCCGGTCGAGCAGGTATGGGTCGCCTTTTCCCACAAGGAGCCCGGCCTCCTGAAGGCGTTCGAACCCGCCGGGGCCCGCGTCCTCGAGGACGGCGTGATCGGCGGGGTCTCGGGCGCCCTGCTCGTCCAGGGGCTGAGCCGGAGCCTCCCGGTCGCGGTATTCCTCGTGAGCGCCCGTGTCGCGGAAGGTCTGCCCGATCATCGCGCGGGCGCTGCGCTCATCGAAGCGCTCGACCGGCTGCTTCCCGAGATGGAGATCGACACGGGACCGCTGCGCGCGCAGGCCGAGCAGATCGAGAAGGCGCTGCGGGCCGCGATGAAGGCCCGACCGACGGCGTCGGCCGAGAGCCCGACGACCCCTTCGCCCGAGATGTACCGATAGACGAGGGGTCGAGGCGATACCGCCGCGGGGCCCCGGACCCACCGCCGCAAGGCGCTTACGCGAATACCTCGGTGTAGGAGAGGAGGTAGAACCCTCCCGCGACCATGACCGCGAGGAGCGCGAAGATCGCGACCGGGTTCGACCCGAACTCGAGGATCGTGAGGGCGAGCAACGCCACGGGCAATAGGATCGTGAGCAGCAGGGTGACGAACCGCCCGTTCATCGGCAGGGTCCGGAGCCCCGACCCCACTTAAAGTTCGTCGGGAGGGGAAGGCCCGGGGGAGCACCCGAGGGCGCTTCCCCCGCAGAAGCGGTTCGGCCTCAGTTCGGCAAGAGCGGCCGACCGCTCGTCACGTCGACCTCGAACGTGAGCTCGACCTCGGTTCCCGCGTTCGCCGCGGGGAGGACCGGTGACATCGGCGGTACCGGGACCGAAGCCGGGGGAACGACCCCGAGCGCCGGCGCTTCCGCGCTGGGCAGTCGGTTCATTGGGCCGTCGTGGATCGCCTGACTGATCTGCAGGGTGCCGAGCAACGCCTCGGCCGGGGCGAGGAACGACTCTTCGATGTGCTCTTCGATCACCGAGGCCCAGTGCTGACTCAGGTGCGCGATCGCGAGGTGGCCCTGGCTCGCCACCAGGCTCTCGTTGTCGAGCACCTGCAGTGTGGCGGCATTGCGCTCGCGCTTGTCGACGAACGACTCCACGAGCTGAAGTCGACCGATCGCACGGTTCGCCAGCGCGCGGCGCTCGCCCTCGCAACGGAACGGCTTAATCACGAAGGCGCTAACGACCTCGGCATTCCGGGACGCGACCTCCAGAATGTAGGGGAGCGCGCCGCTGCCGGCCCCTCCTCCCAGGCTGCCGATGATGATGACGAAGGTGGCACCGTGGAAGATCCGCTGGAGCGCGGGCTCGGCGGCCCGGGCGAGCATGCCGCCGACGAACGGAGAACCGCCCGTATCGACGTCCGCACCCGAGTCGGGCCCGAGATACACGCGCCGGTCGAACTCGTCGAATCCCTGCACCTTGGGGTCGCAGTTGATCGCGACGCACTCGAGATGCCGGATGTGCTGACGCGCGATCTCCCTTCCAATCCGAATCGCACCGCCGCCGACGGCCGCCAGGACGAATCGGACGTCCTGCCCGAGGCGCAGAGGGTTCTCCCACTCTGCGCTGCCGGCTTCGCCGTACGCTACTGCGGTGGCTCGGTCGCTCCCTGTTCGTTCGGCCTCGTAGGTCCCCACAACCCCCCCTCGAAAGCGTTCATCGACGTTCCGCCGCTCCTACCGGCCGACGACCCCCTTGCGTTCCAGGTCCTTGCCGCTCTCGGAGAGGGCTCCGACCTGAGTCCGGGTCTCTACCGCCTCGCGCACCGTTGCGCGAGCCCGATGAACGAGCTCGTGGACCTTCATCTCCATCTCGCCGCGGCGGACGATCTCGGCGAGGATGTCCCTCACCGGGCGACCGTTCGCGACGTGCTGGGCGTAGGTCTCGAGGGCGGCGTACTCCTCCGGCCGCAGCCGCACGGGGACTTCGACGAAGCCCTCGGCGTCCACGGGAGGGGTCGGCGCGGTCGACATCGCGTGGGAGCGCAGGAACGCGTGCAGCGCCGCCCGCATCAGCTCCGAACGGGTCGGGAACTCGCCGCTTGTCACGAACGAGTCGACCAGCCGTAGCTCCTTGCGGTTGCACCGTAGGGCGATACGCGCGTCCTCGGGCTCCTCCCGACGGGCTTGCGGTGCGCGAGCGCGCACTTTGGTCGGGTCGGAATCGTTGTCGAACACAGTCGAGCTGACTCATGGAAACTTCTGCTACTTAAACCAGTGCTCGATGAACTGAGAAGCCGGAAATCCTGCATCGGTTCGCGCCATTTCTGACGTGTCGAACAGTTCCTCAAATTCGTCGAACGCGAGCGTCCCTTGTCCCTCTCTCAGTATAACAGGACCCGAAAAAGTGCGCGAACGAGATCTCGAAACGCAGCGTCCAGGATCGGGAAAACCCTAACCGGCCCGGTCCCGGCCAATGCCTCGGGCCCGAACTTCGCGGGACGCCGTGACAACGATGCGGCTCCGCTTCCACTACACCGCTCAGCTTATAAGGGGGTCTGGACCGTTCCGGACCCAGTTCGGGCACCGAACGGCCCGGAATCCGGTAGTGGCGTCGCGGCGAGCGGATTCGCTCGCTCTCGTGGATGGAGTGTTGTTATGCGTATTAGTGTGTATTACGTCTTTTGACGATATGTGATGCGTTGAATGTCGTGCGATTGACCTGAGGTTTCAAATACGAGATGTCGGCCATACCGTCCCCCGCGGGTCAAACGACCCTTCGGAGGAAAAGCGAGAATGAACGTCTTGGGCGAGAAGCGGAGAGGCTGGAGAAAGGCGCGGAAGCGCGGGGTGTCGCCGATCATTGCGACGATCTTGCTCGTCGCGATCACGGTCGTGCTGGCCGCCGTGCTGTACGTGCTGATCTCAGGATTGACGAAGGGTCCGGGCGGTACTCCCCTCGGAACCGCTTTCGGGTTTGGGACTCCCACGCAGCAGACGGGACCCACGGGTGGTACCGCCGGGGCCTGCGCCGCAACCCATGAGTGCTACGAGATCGCGATCGCGTCGGCGAGCGGCGGGTTGACCGCGGGCGAGCTCAACCTCCAGGTAAAGAATTCCCTCGGCGCGACGGTAAGCGGCGTCATCATCTACATCGACTCGTTTACCACGGGCAATTACCTTACCGGCAACAGCAACCCCGCGACTACGTGGACGGCCACCGGTACTTTGCTGACCTCGTCAACCCCACTCGCGAGCACGATGACGATCTGGGTGGACACAGGTGGGTCTGTTGCCTTCGGAGCGGGCTGGACCATCACCGCCTTTGGCACGGGCTCGTTCTCGAGCTCGGTCGGCCCCCAGGCGCTCCCGTAGGGGTCGAAGCGGCGGCTCTGGCTAACCCTTTCCCTGACTTTTCTTTCACTGGTGGTTGGTCTTGGCCACCCAATCCCGCAAGCAGGGCGGCGAGGTACCGCGCGGGCGGGTTCCGGTGGGACGGTTACTACTTCCTGACTGGAACAGCCCGCAAGACAGCTCGCCATGACACCACTCAACTCTTGGACGCGCCCTCCCCGAATCCCATGGCAGACCACTGTGCGGTCGTGGTCGCGTCAGGGACCACGTCGACGACGGGGTTGGCTCCCCACCGGTGGCTCTCAACTCGGGCATGTACTCCGAGGAGAGGACTCCCTACCAGCCTCCGCATGCCGGTCGTTTCAGCCGATCCAAGCCGACTCCCCGTCTAGAATGGCAGCGCTCTACTTTGGTACGCTCACAGTCTACGGAGGACCATTCGGAGGCCTACCGCCTCGTTGGACCGGATTCCATCACGACAACGTCTAAATAGCGGAGTCCCGCCTCTTATTTCCTGGGAGCTCGACGGCTCCCTCCGGTTGAAGATGAGGCCCGCTCTGGACGCGGTCGAGGCTGCTCGACCCGGCTCGGCTCGCTCCGGCCGGAAACTGTGGCGGTGTCGGTCGAGACGCGGGGTCTCCGATGTCGTCGCGACCATCCTACTGCTCGCACTGACGGTGACGTTGTTCTCCGCGATCTTTGCGTTTGTGACTTCGTTCCCGCCCCCGCCCGCACAAAACGTGAACCAGTTCCAGGCAAGTTTGCTCCTGAGCGCGAATGGAGGATACGCAACGGGCGTCGCGATCACCCACCTCGCGGGTCCGTCCGTCCCGCTCTCCGCCCTCTTTTACTTCAAGTCCGCGGTGCACCCCGGATTGTGCCCGTTCGCCGGCTCCGCGACGGCGGCCCAGGGAGGCATTTCGTCCGGGGCCTGGTCTTTGGGGCAGGTCTGGTCGTTGAACTTCACGAGCTTCTGCGGTCCCCTCACGATGGACCAGTTGCCCGACAACATCACCGTGTACGTAGTGAGCCAGGCGAATCTGATTTTCAGCGTCGTACTTCCCGGTCAGCAGATATCCACTCCTCCCGCAATCACCTCCACGTGGGTCTCGCCGAGCCCCGTAATCCGAGGATTCCCGTTCGTGGTCCACGCGACGATCGTCGGGGCGGTGGAATCGAACTCCGTCTATGCGAACCTCGCCGCGGTAGCCGGACTACCCAGCAGTCCGGTCCGCATGGTGTGGTACCAGGGTCAGTGGACGTACAACGTCTCGGCCCCCGGAGCGACGAGCACGGGAACCTACTACGGCTTCATCAACGCCACGGGGGTCAATGGGCAGACGGCCTCCGCGCCCCTCACCCTGACCGTGACGACCGCGAGTGTCGGGCTCACGGTCAGCATCTCTGCGGTTCCGACCTCGGGCGGCGAGCCGCTCAAGGTGGCGTTCGCAGCGAACGTCAGCGGGGCGTACGGTTCGATCACCTTCGCGTGGGTGTTCGGGGACGGGAACACCAGCACCTCCTCGCACCCGACGAACTGGTACAACCGAACCGGGACCTATCTCGTCTCGTTGACCGTTACGGACTCGGGGGGCAACCAGGGCACCGCCACGGCGACGATCAGGGTCTCCTGATCTCGGCTTACCCCCATCCAAGGGATCGCATGCCGATTGCCGACATCGGTCGCGAGCTGAACTCTGGCGATCACGGGAACGGTCGCCTCGATCTCCGTGAGCACACGGGGGCGTGCAACCAGCGATCGAATCGTGGAACCCAAGGGACTCGTCCCACTCCCGTCGGGACCTAACTCCCCTCAGAGGGGAGAGGAGAGGCCCCGCGGAGGTCGTGGCCACACTTCCAGCAGGTCGCCTCGTTCTCGTAAACCACCGCGTTGCAGTTGGGGCACGTGCGCTCCTTGACTGGGGCGGCGGGGAGGGTGCCCGGCGGCGGGCCCTTCCGGAGGCTCGGTGGGAGTGCGCTCCCTTCTCCCCCGGAGCCGGTGGGAGGGACCGGACCCAACGCGCGCTGTGCGGTGTCCTTGCGGCGACGCTCGCGGTTCTTGAAGAGCATGTAGAGCAGGAGGATCAGATAGAACGGAGCACCCAGGTAGAGGAGGTCGTTGACGAGGATCGTCGGGATGACCTCCGAATAGGTCGTCCAGTAGTCGCCCACGACGGGCCCCTCGAGTCCGTTGTAGCTGGGGTCACCGACGACCGTCTGGAAGAACGGTTGGCGGGTCGTGTTGTTGAGCGTGTACACGCCCATCTGCCAGTCCCAGATCCCACTCGAACCGATCTGGTAGTGGAACGTGACCGAGTACGGCGCGGTCGAGTTCTTGAGCTGGCTCGAACCGTTGAGCTGGACGAACGGGTACCCCGCGGAGCACTGAGGTGGAGGGCTCGTACTGGTCGCCCCCGGACAGGTGCTGAGGTAGAGGTAGATCAGCACGGCGCTCGAATTGCCTTTCGGGATCCCGAGCGGCGAAATCGTGACGACCCAGGTGAAGTTGGTAGAGGTCGTTCCCGTGTACGGCGATACGCTCGCATTCACGAGAAGCGCATGCCCGTTCGTCCCGGGAAGGTCGGTGAGCGAGCTCGCCGGGGAGATCGGCACTCGTAGATCCTGGGTAAGGACGAGCGTGGAGACCGGAGCGACGACCAGGATGATCACGATCCCCGAGATCGCGAGGTATCGAGGTCGCTTCAGCCCCAGCCAGATCGGGATCGCGAGCCCGAAAAGGAGCATCGCCGGAATGCCGAGCAGCGGTTGGACGTAGGAGTAGGCTGCGAAGACGACGAGGATCGCGACCGCGATGAGCAGAACGCGTCCGATCGGTTGCTGGACGAAACCCCTAAAGCCGCTCGGCTGCTGGCGCTGCACGGAACGAGGGGTCAGGCCGGCCTCCGCTTATAACTAAATGGCAACGACGGGTCGGAGCATGGCCGGTCCCGGCCGCTCGTTCGCGTTGGTCATCCTGGACGGCCTGGGGGACCGGCCCCATCCGGACACCGGAGGGAAGAGCGCGGTCGAAGCCGCGGCGACACCGAATCTCGACCGGCTGGTCGCGATGGGCCAGCTCGGCCAAGTGGTCGTGGTCGGGCCGGGTGTCGCTCCGGAGTCCGATGCCGGGGTCTTCGCGCTGCTCGGCTACGACCCGGTGACCGACTCGCCCGGCCGAGGTGTCCTCGAGGCGCTCGGCGTCGAGGTTCCCCTCGCGCCCGGGGACGTCGCGCTTCGGCTCAATTTCGCGACGGCCGACGGCGATGGTCGGGTCCTCGATTCCCGCGTCGGCCGCTCGCTGACGACCGGTGAGGCGAAGGACTTGGCCCAGGGGGTGAGCGCGGCCGACCTCCTCGCCGACCTCGGGATCCGTGCGGAGGTGCGCGCCAGCGTCGGACATCGCGGCGTTCTCTGGCTCCATCCCACGTCGGGCGGTACGCTGTCGCCGAACATCTCGAACGCCGACCCGTTCTACGAGAAGGTCGGGGGAATGGGGCACGCGCGGCGGCCCGAAGAGCCCCGGGTCCTCCGGGTCGAGGCGCTCGACCGCTCGGCCGAGGCGGGCCGCACGGCCGCGGCGGTCAATGCGTTCCTCGAGCGGGCGGGGCCCATCCTTGCCGGCCACCGAGTGAACGCCCGTCGGGCAATGTCGGGAAAGAAGATCGGGAACGCCCTGCTGGTTCGTAATGCCGGGTCGTTGCCCGTCTCGCCGCCACTGTCGTTCACGACGCGTCACGGGGTCGAAGGGGCGGCCTTGACCGAAATGCCGGTCGAGCGGGGGATCGCCCGCGTTCTCGGGCTCGCCGACGAGTATGTCGGTATGATGGGGGCCGACCGGGACGCGGGGTACCGCGAGCGCGCCCGTCGGACCCGCGAACTCCTCGTCCACCACCCGTTCGTCTACATCCATCTCAAGGGGCCCGACGAGCCCGGACACGACGGCGATGCCCGTCGTAAGCAGGAGGTCGTGGAAGCGATCGACCGCTCGTACTTTGGCCCATTCCTCGAGGGCCTCGACCTCGCGACGACCCGGGTCGCCGTCACGGCCGATCACGCCACCCCCGCCATTCTGAAAGGGCACTCAGACGACCCGGTCCCCTTCCTCCTGGTGGGCGCGGGGGTCCTTCCCGGGGGTGCCGCGGGCACCGGCAAGTTCGGGGAAGGGACCGCGGCTCGAGGGACGCTCGGCACCCGACGCGGGAGCGACGTGCTCGAGCTTCTCCTCCATACCCCGACGGTGGGCGTGTCCCGCGCATGACCCGCCCCGGACTTCGCGTGCCGCGGCAGCGCGGGGAAGAGGTCCGCCGAGCGCTCCGGGAGTCCGGACTCCTCGACACGGCGTGGGAGATCTGCCGGGAGGCAGATCACCTCGTGCTCCCCCTGGTCCCGGAGGGGGCGGTCCCCTCGGATCTCGGCGAGCGGGTCGAGCGCGACTTCGCGCCGGTGCGGCGCCCGGGGCCCTCCGACTACCGCGAGCTCGTGGCGCTACCGACGGCGGAGCGGATGTTGCTGCCCCGCTCGTTCGATGTGGTGGGGGACATCGTCCTCGTGCGGGTCCCGGAGGAGCTCGAGTCGAGCAAGGAGGCGATCGGGGCGGCGCTCCTCGCGTTCGTTCCGGGCGCTCGCCTGGTGGGCGCCGACCGTGGAGTCCACGGTCCCGAACGTCGACGCGAGGTCGAGCGGATCGCGGGGAGTGGTCCGTGGAAGACGCGCCATCGGGAGAACGGGATCGAGCTCGACGTCGACCTGGCGCTCGCGTACTTCTCACCGCGCCTCGCCCGGGAGCACGAGCGGGTCGCGACCGAGGTCGCCCGGGGCGACCGGGTGTACGACCTCTGCTGCGGAGTGGGACCGTTCGCGATGGCGATCGCCCACGACGGCCGGGCCCGGGCCGTCACCGCCGTCGATGCGAACCCGGTCGCGATCGAGCTCCTTTCGTCGAGCCTTCGCCGGTACCGGTACACTGACCGGGTCCTCGCGGTCGCGGCGCGACTCGAGGCGTTCCTGCCCGCGGCCGAGCCGCGCGAGCGGGTCGTGCTCAATCTTCCTCACGAAGGGATTAAGTACCTACCCTCGGTGGCACGGCTCGTCGGGCCCCGAGGGCGGCTCTACTACTACGCGGTGACGCCCCGCGCCGAGCTCGACGGGAGAACGCAGGCGATCATGGACGCGCTCGGGTCCGAGGCGACATGGACCATTGTCGAGCGCCACGTCGTGCATCCCTATTCTCCCCTTTCGGATCTGATGGCGTTCGTCGTCGAGCGCGCGGAGCGCTGAGGAACCTCGCATGGCGTTGGCGGTCGACCTCGCCGAAGTCTCCGAGTCCGACCTCGCTCTGGTCGGGGGGAAGGCGGGTAAGCTCGGAGAGCTCGTGCGCCAGGGCCTTCCGATCCCGCCCGGGTTCGTGCTCACCACCGAAGCGTACCAGGCATTCGTGGACGCGACCGCCTTGCGCACGGAGATCCCGGCCGCACTCGACTCGATCGACCTCTCCCGGCCCGAAACGATCGATGCCGCCTCCCAGCGGATCCGCAGCGCGTTCGGCTCCGTGACGTTCCCCTCCGACCTGCGGGCGGTGATCGCCGAGACCTACGAGGCGTACACCCAGCGCCACGCGGTTCGGTTCTCCGCGGTTCGGTCGAGCGCGACGGCCGAGGACCTCGAGGGCGCCTCCTTCGCGGGCCTCCAGGATACGTTCCTCAATGTGACCGGGGTCGAGAACATCCTCGACGCCATTCGGAAGTGCTGGGCGTCGCTGTTCACTCCGCGGGTCCTCGTCTACCGCCAGCGCAAAGGGTTCGACCACCACGCGGTGCGCCTCGCGGTGCTCATCCAAAAGATGGTCGACGCGAGCGTGAGCGGGATCCTGTTCACGCGCGACCCGAACACCGGCGAGAACCACATGATCGTCGAGGCCGGCCTGGGCCTCGGCGAGGCGATCGTCGGGGGCGAGGTGACCCCGGACCACTACGTGATCGACGGCGCGACGCAGAAGATCATCCACAAGCAGATATCCGAGCAGAAAGTACGGATTGTCCGCGCGGACGGAGGTGGCAATCGGCATGAGGAGATCCCGGCCGCGCAGCGGAAGACCCAGAAGCTTCCCGACCACCGGCTGCACCGGCTCGTCTCCCTGGCCCGCCTCATTGAGTCCCACTATCGACGTCCCATGGACGTCGAGTGGTGCGGCGACGCGGATTCGCTCTACATCGTCCAAGCGAGGCCCGTGACGACCATACCGAAGTCCACCGCACCGGGGTCCAAGTCCGAACACGCCGCGGAAGAGGGGAAGGGCGAAGAGGGCCCGGTACTGCGAGGCTTCGGGGCCAGCCCCGGGCTCGCGACGGGCGTCGCCCGGATCCTCCACGGCGCCGCCGAGATGGACAAGCTCAAGGCCGGCGAGATCCTCGTTACCTCCATGACGACGCCGGACATGGTGCCGGCGATGAGCCAGGCCGCCGCGATCGTGACGGACGAGGGCGGAATGACCTGCCACGCCGCGATCGTCTCCCGCGAGCTCGGGGTCCCGTGCGTTGTCGGGACCCGCGAAGCGACCACGGTCCTCAAGGAGGGGAGCCAGGTGAGCGTCGACGGAAAGGCCGGCCTGGTCTACCTGGGGTCCCTTCCGCACGGGAAGTCCGTCCCCGCCCCCGCGGCCGCCAGCGCCGGGCCCGCCTTCCACAGCCACGAGGGCGTGCCGGTGACCGCGACGAAGATCTATGTCAACGTCAGCGTCCCGGAGAAGGCCGAAGAGGCCGCGCGCCTCCCCGTTTCGGGGGTCGGTCTATTGCGCATCGAGTTCATCTTCACGGCCCACGTCCGCGAGCACCCCCTCGCGCTCCTCAAGAAAGGGAAGAAGGACGAGCTCGTTCGACGCCTCGCCGAGGGGATCGGGAAGGTCTGCCAGGCGTTCGCCCCCCGGCCGGTGATCGTCCGGACCTCCGACTTCAAGACCAACGAGTATCGCGGGATGCCCGGCGGAGAGGAGTTCGAGCCGAACGAGGAGAATCCGATGATCGGGTGGCGCGGCTGCTCCCGGTACATCTCTCCGGTCTACCGGCCCGCGTTCCTCGCCGAGCTCGAGGCGATCCATCGCGTGCGGACCGAAATGGGCCTCAAGAATGCGATGGTCATGCTCCCGTTCGTCCGCAACACCTGGGAGCTCGAGGAGATCGCGGAAATGATGCGCGCCCAGGGGCTACGTCGCTCCCGCGACTTTCAGTTGTACCTCATGGCCGAGGTCCCCTCCACGGTCCTCCTCGCGCGGGAGTTCTCGAAGCACTGCGACGGCTTCTCGATCGGGTCGAACGACCTCACCCAGCTGGTCCTCGGCGCCGACCGCGACTCCGAGACCCTCGGTCGGATGGGGTACTTCGACGAGCGCGACCCGGCGGTCCTGCGGGCGATCTCCCTGCTGATCGAAGGGGCGCACGCGGAGGGGCGCACGGTCGGGATCTGCGGCCAGGGGCCGAGCGTGTACCCGGAGTTCGCCGAGTTCCTCGTGCGGGAAGGGATCGACTCGATCTCGCTCAACGCCGACACGGTCCACTCCACCATCCGCACGATCGCGTCGCTCGAGCAGCGCATGAAGCTGCACAGCGCGCGCGAGAGCTCCTAATCGATCGGTCCAACGGGACGGCCGCTCCCCGTCCCGGATACGGCCCCGCCGGGCCGTGCCGCCGCGCGGGGCGGTCGCCACTGGGGTGGTAAGAAGGGTCCCGGGGGCGGAAACGCGAGCTCGGCCTCGGGCGGGAGCGCGTACTCCCGGAACGCGCGCACGGGGCGGAACCCGAGCGCGACCAGCCGGGTCTCAAGGCGGCTCGAATCCGCGAAGAGGGAATACCGGACCCCCCGCCCGGCGGGTTCCGTGGCGAGGGCGAAGCGCACGAGCTCCGAGGCCGCCCCCCGGCCGCGCGCCTCGGGCCGTGTCGCGACCGCGTGGATCCCGACCGTGGACCGATGACGATAGATGAGGGCCGACGAGACGGCACGACCGTCGCGGAAGGCCAGGAGCGGCACGAGTCGTTCGTAGGGGTTCGGATGGCTCCAGGCGAGGTCGAGCGCGGTCCGGAACTCGGGTCGCTCGCGCTCCGAGGTCCAGAAGGAGGCGGTGAGGTCGAGCTCGGCGCGTTCCGCGGCCCGGACCTCCGTGCCCGACGCTCCCGCCGGTCCGGGGGCGCCGCTCGAGAGCAGGAGCACGAGGGGCGCGGGCCGGGGGCGGAACCCGAACCGATGGAGGCCCGAGGCCAGGTGGTCCGGTACAGGGATCGGAATCCGGAACGTGGGGCGAAGGGCCCGCTGGAAGTAGTGGTCGAGCGCCCGCTCGAAGAACGCCGCCTGGCGCTCGCGCCCGACGCCGAGCTCCTGGACGAAGTTGAAACGCGGCACCGGCAGCTTCTCGTGCGTGACCAGGGTCGCTCCCGCCACCTCGAGCGCGAAACCGCCCAGCGTCAGGACGAACTGTCGTTCGGCCTCGAGCGCTGCCTCGGCGGCGAGCTCCTCCGCGTTGGGGTCCACGACCGGGCCATGCGCCCGGGGTACAGGGACTCTTCGGCCGGACAGGGCCGGCGGACCCCTCGGCCGCGCGGATCGCCCGAATCGTTAAGTGTCGGGTCCTCTCGTCGGCGACCGGGGCCGCTCCGCCCCGGAGCAGGCAGGTAGGCGATGGTCGTCCGTGCGCTTCGTCCCCCCGGTCCGGTCGCCGTGCTCGGCGGCGGCAATATGGGGAGCGGGATCGCCCAGGCGTGCGCCCAGGCCGGGTTCACCGTCCGCGTTCGCGACGTCGACGCCGCGGCGTTGGCCCGGGGCCGGGGGATCCTCGAGAAGATGCTCGAGGGGGCGATCGCGCGGAAGAAGATGACGCCCATCCGTCGGGACGAGGTCCTCGGGCGCATCTCGTTCGGCACCGACCTCGCGGCCGCGCTCGACGGCGCGGTTTTGGTCATCGAGGCGGTCTTCGAGGACGAGTCGGTGAAGCGGTCGCTCTTCGCGGAGGTCGCCCGCCTCGTCGCCCCCGAGGCCCTCGTCGTGACGAACACCTCCTCGCTCTCCGTGGAGTCCCTCGGAAGAGAGTTCCCCGGCCCCGGTCGCTTCGCGGGCCTCCACTTCTTTTACCCGGCGGCGGTCAACAAGCTGGTCGAGATCATCGGCGGGCCGCGCACCGAACCGGCGACGCTCGCCGCGCTCGAGCGGTTGGTCTACCTGCTCCGCAAGATCCCGATCACGACCCGCGACGCCGCCGGGTTCTGCGTCAACCGGTTCTTCGTCCCGTACCTGAACGAGTCGGCCCGCCTCGCCGACGAGCGGGTCGCGAGCCTTGCTACGATCGAGGAGGTGGGACGCGAGCTCTTCGGCGCGACCCTCGGACCGTTCGAGCTGATGAACGTGACTGGGGTCCCGATCGCCTTTCACGCGCAAGCGTCGCTCCACCGCGCGTTCGGCCCGGCGTACGCGCCGTCGCCGCTCCTCGAGTCCCAGTTCCGGTCGGGGAAGCCGTGGGCGTGGAAGGAGACCGCGGTCGAGCCCGAAAGGAAGGAGGTCGTCCGCCGTCGCCTCCTCGGCCTCACGCTCGGGATCGCGACCCGGCTCGTCGAAGAGGGGGTCGCGAGCGCCGAAGCGACGGACCGGGGGGCGACGGTGGGCCTTCGCCGGGCGTGGGGACCGTTCGCCCAGCTCGCGTCGGTCGGGCTCGCCGAAGGGCTCACGCTCGTGGAGGAGTACGCCGCCCGATGGCCGGCGGACTTCCCCGTCTCGAAGGAGCTCGCCGAACGCGCCCGGCGGGGGGAGCGGGTCTGGCCGCTCTCCTACGTGCGCGTCGAGCGCCCGGGGCCGGCGATCGCGTGGGTGCTCCTCGACCGCCCCGAGGTGCTGAACTCGCTCAGCACCGACCTGCTGCACCAGCTCGAAACGGCTTTCCGTTCGCTCGAGAGCGACCCGCAGCTTCGGGTCGTGGTCCTCGCTGGCTCCTCCCCGGTCTTCGCCGCCGGTGCGGATATCGCCGAGATGGAGCGGAAGTCGCTCGCCGAGGGCGTCGAGTTCGGATTCTTCGGTCAGCGGGTCGCCGAGCGGATCGAGCGGTTCCCGACCCCGGTGATCGCGCTCGTCGAGGGATACGCGCTCGGCGGCGGCCTCGAGCTCGCCCTCTCCGCGGACTTTATCGTCGCCGCGGAAGGCGCGCAGCTCGGCCTGCCCGAGGTGACCGTGGGGATCCACCCCGGAATGGGCGGTGCGAGCCGCCTCACGCGGCTCATCGGCCGGGCGAGGACGAAGCTGCTCACCTACTCGGGGGTCCCGGTGTCGGCCGAGGAGGCCTACCGGCTTGGGTTCGTCGCGAAGCTCGTCCCCGCGGACCGCGCGCGCGAGGAGGTCCAGGCGCTGGCCGAGACGATCGCGAGCCGGGCGCCCCTCGGGGTCCGGTGGATCAAGCAGGTGATCGACCGGGGCATGGACGCTCCCCTCGCGAGCGCGCTCCACCTCGAGGCGGAATCGGCCGGCCACACGTTCGGGACCGCGGACCGTGTCGAGGGGATGCGGGCATTCCTCGAGCGCCGCCCCCCGAAGTTCGAGGGGAAGTAAGGGGGAGCGGGCGGGAACCTACGCGCCCGTCGCGAGGTGGGCCCGATAGGCCTCGGCACTGAGGAGCTCGGTCGTGTCGAGCCCGTGCGAGAGGGTGATACGGAAAAGCCAGCCTTTCCCGTACGGGTCCTGGTTGATGAGCTCGGGGTGGCTCGTGAGGTCCGCGTTGGTCGCGCTCAGCGTGCCGTCGGCCGGCGCGTAGACGTCCGCCACGGTCTTCACCGACTCGAGGACGAGGACGCTCGCCCCCTTCACCACCGGGTTCCCCGCCGCGGGCAGGCCGACGAAGACGATGTCGGTCAGTTCGGCCTGGGCGTGGTCGGTGATCCCGACGGTCGCGCTGTCTCCCTCGACCCGCACCCACTCGTGGCTCTTCGTGTAGTGGCGGTCGCTCGGCACCTTCGTTTCGCTCATGAGGTCCCTCCTTCCCATTCCTTCGCGTACTTCTCTTGTTCGGCCGTGAGCGTATCGAGGCGAACGCCCATCGGCTCGAGCGCGGCCTCGGCGACGGCGCGATCGAGGACGGTCGGCACGGGATGCACCCGCGGGGTCATTTCGCGACCGTGCCGGGCGAGATGCTCGGCGCTCAAGGCCTGGAGCGCGAAGGAGAGGTCCATGATCTCGACCGGGTGTCCCTGGCCGGCCGCGAGGTTGATCAGCCGCCCCTCCCCGAGCAGGTAGGCGCGCCGGCCGTCGGCGAAGCGGTACTCCTCGACGAGCGGACGCGCGGTGCGGTGGCTCACGGCCATCCCCTCGAGCTCCGTCCGGGAGACCTCGACGTCGAAGTGCCCGGAGTTCGCGAGCAGGCAGCCGTCCTTCAGGAGCCGGAAGTGCTCGCCCCGCACGACCCCGGTGTTGCCCGTGACCGTGACGATCAGGTCGGCTTCTCGCACCGCCTCGATCATCGGGCGGACGCGGTAGCCGTCGAGGCGGGCCTCGAGCGCCCGCACCGGGTCCACCTCGGTCACCACGACGTCGCCGCCCAGGCCGCGCAGTCGCGAGGCGACGCCCTTCCCGCACCAGCCGTAGCCGGCGACCACGCAGACCTTCCCCGCGATGAGGAGGTTCGTCGCGGTCAGGATCCCGTCGAGGGTCGACTGCCCGGTACCGTAGCGGTTGTCGAAGAGATGTTTCATCTCGGCGTCGTTCACGTCGATCGCGGGAAACAGGAGCTTTCCCGACCGTTCGAGGGCGCGCAGGCGGGTGACGCCCGTGGTCGTCTCTTCCGTCGAGCCGCGGATCCGGCCCCGGTCGCGGCGGGTAGTGTGCACGAGGGCGACCAGATCGGCGCCGTCGTCGACGATAACGTCGGGGTCGGCCTCGAGCATCGCCTGGACGCCGGCGCGGTACTGCGCGAGCGACTCCCCCTTCTCGGCCCGCGTGTCGATCCCCGCTTCCCGCACCGCCGCGACCGCGTCGTCGTCGGTCGAGAGCGGGTTGCTCGCGGCGAGGCGGACGTCCGCCCCGCCGGCCCGGAGCGCGAGGGCGAGCGCGCACGTCTTCGCCTCCACATGGAGGACCGCAGATACCGTGAGGCCCGAGAGCGGCCGCTCGGTCTCGAAGCGCCGGCGGATCCCCTCGAGCACCGGCATGTGCGCGCGGGCCCACTCGATCTTCAAGCGGCCGCGGTTGACGTCCCCGCCCATCAACGACCGGACCCCCGAAGCCCGGCGCGGGATAAAGAGTGAGGGAAAGGGTTCGGCGTTCGGGCCCGTGCGGCGAAGCGGCTACTGCGTGACCGCCCCGCAGAACGGACAGACGAGATACTCGGGCGGGATCTCCTTGCCGCAGTTCGGGCACGGCTTGAGCGGACCGCCACCGGGAGCCCCCGCGGCGCCCCGGGCGCCCGCGCTCCCCGGGGGGGCCGCCGCGGTCGCCGGCTCGCTGTACGGCGGGGGTGCTTTCGCACCGCCCCGGGGCGTGGGGGCTGAGGACCCGGCGGGCTCGCTACCGCTCGCGGGCGGGGCGGTCATGCCCGTGCGGGGGGTTCCCTGGCCTTGCTGGAGCTTCCACTGTCCGAAGGCGGTGTACGTCGGCTGGCGCTTCCACCAGTCCCAGAACGCTCCCTCGCTGTAATTCTCTCCGAGCTCGCGCTTCGCCTCGGCCCGGTACTTCTCGGTGAAGTCGGAGTAGCCCTGCCGTTCGGCCTCTTCGCCGCCTTCGCCGGGCTTACCGAGCAGCTGCGCCGCGCACTCCGGGCAGTACTTCGAGTCGGCCGGGATCGTCGCCGCGCACCGGCTGCACCGGATCAGGTCGGCCTCGAATTCCGCACCGCACTTCGGGCAGACGGTCGCCTCCTCGGGGATCAGGTTGCCGCACTCGCCACACTCGACGAGCTTGCCGGCCGCCTGGCGACGCGCGATCAGGAGGAAACCGACCAGGCCGAGCACGATCGCGGCCGCGACCGCGAGCCAGGCCCAGAGCGGAAGTCCGAAGAAGACCTGGGTGAGGAAGCTCTGCGCGGTCACGGAGGGCGACGGCACCGTGAAGGTGCCGGTGAGAGTGGCGACGGGGGCGCTCTTCCCGTTGTACGTCGCGGTGACCTCGATGGTGTAGGTCGTCCCGGCCGAAAGGCCGGCACCGCTCAACGGGCTCGTCCAATCGACGGTGAATGGCACCCCGGACACGGCGTACCCGTACCCGATCTCGACGGACGAGGAACTTCCCCCGGTCGGGATCGCGTAGATCTGGATGAGCGCCGGATGAGTCCCGTTGTACTGAAGGACCCCGCTCGTGGAGTACGACTGCGTGAGGTCGAGCGTGGACGGAGCATTGGTGGTGGCCGAAACGATCCGGATCTGGGACGGCTCGATCGTTACGCGGACGACCGAGGAGATCGTCCCCCCGCCCCGGGTCACGTTCCCGTTGTTCCACTCAAAGACGACGAGGAACGGGTGGGTGAAGGTGCCGTTGAGCCCCGTGACCGCGTCGGTGACGGTCCAGGTGACGTTGAACTGGGTGGTCGCATTCGGTGTCGTGAGCAGGACCGCAGGGTTGCTGAAGACGGCGAGGGGGGTTCCGATCCCGCTCGCGTTGTAGTAGAGCGTGGCGCCGACCTGCCGGACGGCTGCGGTGCCGAGGTCGCTCGCCGTGATCCAAATGCCGAGGCCCTGACCGATGCGCAGCGAGGCGTTCGCGGCGAGCGTCCCGTTCGCGGTAACGGTCGTCGTGAAGCTCATCGCGCCGTAGTAGTTCGCGAAGCTCTGCGGGGGACCGACATCCGGGCCCTGGTAGTTCGAGGTACCGCTCGCGACCCCGACCGGGTACGGGCTCACCGACCAGTTGAACCAGCGGCTCCCGATCGCGTTCGCCGAGACCGTGATCCCGATGTGGTAGCTGCCGAGGAAGATCCCGTCCGGCAGGGTCGGGCCGGTGAGGTTGCCGGCGGCGACGAGTACGAACGCCTGTCCCGCGGCGTTGGACTGGGCGTAGGTCGTGATCCCGCGTTGCGCGTCCCAGTACTGGACGTACCCCCAGATCGCCGGATCGGTGACCGCGAGGTCATTGAGGGAGTTCGCCGTTTGATTGTTCGATTGATTCGTGTTGTACGCGTAGTACGTGGAGACCTGGGCGCCCTCGACGGCGAGGATTCCCGCGCGGCCGGTGAGATTGAACTCGGCCCAGCGGTAGAAGTAGACCTGGCTCGACGGGTCCGGCAAGACCGCGGACGAGCTGAATACTCCGGGGAGCCCGTTCAGCGTCGAGACGTTCGCGAGGTATCCCACGGCGCCGTTCGTGAAGTCGAGCTTGTTCGAGCTCCACGGATACGGAGGCGACTGGGAGTAGGGGCTCGCGGCCGGCGGGTTCCAGTTGATGTCGAACGCGGTGTCGACCGCGGAGAGCTCGGAGCCCGCGCCCGTGACCAGGAGGTCGTAGGTGGGTCCCGTGGTGTTCATCTGGAAGGCGAGCTGCGAGACGACGATCCCCGGCCCCGAGGTGCTGGTGACCTGGACCGCGATGCGGGCCGGGCCGACCCCGAAGTCGCCCGTGTAGTTGAGATAGTTCAGCATCCCCGCGGCGGAGATCGCGGCGAGGAGCCCCCCCGAGAACGGGACCTTGGCCGTACCGCCGAGGGTGTTGTTGAGGAACGTGACGGAGCCGAGCGCGTAGCTCGTACCCGCGTACCAGACCACGACCGCGCCGACCGCATCGAGGGCGTTCGAGTTGTTGTAGGTGAACTCCGCGTAGCCGCTCTCGGCGCCCGCGGCGGGGTAGGCCCAGTCGAGGGTCAGGTTCGCGGAGTCGGAGGGTCCCTGAACGGTCGCGTTGATCTTTCCGGCCGCCGGGAGCGAGCCGCCGGTCGCGATGAGGGGCGTGGGCCGCGGGGTGCCGTAGGCGAGCATGTTGTCGGCGTAGGTGTTGAGGACCTGGCTTCCGAAGAGGCTCAGCTTCGCCCCGCCGGTCACGAGGACCGTGGGGGCCCAGAGCGTGTCCCCCTGGATCGCCGACGGCTCGAAGAGCCCCGCGACGTTCGGGTTCCAGGTGATCGTGGAGGAGTTCAACGTCGCGACCGCGCCGCTTCCCGCCACGTCGATCCAGCCGGGGAAGGCGAAGACCGAGTTCCACGCGCTCAGCGATCCGGTGACGGTCAGGTTCAGCTTCGCGTAGGAGTTGACGACCTGGACGTCCGTGGTGAGCGTCGCGTTGGTGAAGGCCACCGTTCCGGCGTCCGAAAAGTGATAGATGTGGGAGAGCCGTTGCACGGCGGTCCCGGAGTCGGCCACGTACTGGACGAACGAGAGAGTGACGTCCTGGACGATCAGCGTACCGCCGGCATCGACCGTGATGTTCCCGCCCTGGTAGTAGGTGGTGCCGCCGAGGGTGGGCAGAATGGTGTACGTCTCGCCGGCCGCGACGACCAGGTCTCCGTGGGTCACGGGGGACGCCGCGGTGTGTACGGTCGCGGCGGGGACCGCGGAACCGGAGGACGGCGGCGCTAGATGGACCGGAACGAGGGCCCCCAAGAGGCCGACCGAGCCGAGCACGACCGCCAGTACTACGAGGACCGAGAGGGCCCCGCGCGTTCGAATCCGAGGCCGGCGCATCGTTCCCTCGGTGGAGGAGGGACCGCCCAATGAACGCCTCACGACCGAAGAAAGGCCGGCTTCCCCTATTTAACCGTGCTTTTGATGGCGGCGCCCTGTAGGACAGTTCCCGAGGATCGGGCGGACGGGAAACGGGCCCCTGATCGGGCTACGGAATCGCCACGACGACCTTGCCGAACAGGTCCGGGGCGTCGAACCGCCGGAACGCCTCCTCGGCGCGGTCGAACGGGAGGACCGAGTCGACCACGGGCCGCAAGCGGCCGGCCGCGAGGTGCGCGAGGACCTCTCGGAACTCCCCGGCGCTCGCCATGGTGCTCCCGCGGATCGATGCTTGGCGGCAGAACAGGGTCCGCAGGTCGATCTCGACCGTCGGACCCGCCGTCGCCCCGATCACGACGACCCGGCCCGCGCGCGCGACCGCGCGGAGCGAGCGGGCCAGCGTCGGAGCCCCCACCGAGTCGAGGAGGACGTCGACCCCCCGCTTCTCGCTCCACTGCCAGAGGACCCGATCGAGCGGATGCTCGTCGTCGTAGGTGAGGAAGTCGTCGGCCCCCAGCTCTCGAACG